>CAMCTX010000001.1 GCA_945878715.1 Legionella genomosp. 1
ATTATCCGATGTCTTAAGAACGCTATCGGCTTCTTGTTTAATTAAAGCTTCTTTAAAACCAGGATCAGCTTCGAGCGGTTTAGGCACTACGCGTCCTTGGCAAAGACTCACAATTTTCGAGGTAATCACCACAATGCTATTGTCTGCAAGCGAAAGCACATAGCGATCGAGTATGGCATGCAAAGATTCATGAATGTCTATGCGATGGGTCTTAATAGCTGTTGTTTTCATGGATACACCTCTACACAGGTGGGTTTTTAAAGTTTCCTGCCAATCGCTTTAAGCGCGCTGTGGAAGCCACATCGGCCGTTCTATTCAGATGGTTCAAAAATTGGCTTAATAGTGGCCTCGATTGTTGACAGACAATCAACATATCGCAACCCGCATCCAGCGCTTTTTCGCCCGTCCTGCACAAATCCACGGCCACTTGTCCTGTATCTTCACCAATAGCCGCTCCTTTCATCGACAAGCAATCGCTAATAATAGCGCCTTCAAAGCCTATTTTTTCTCTTAAGATAGTTTGAAGCCATGGGCTAGAAAAACCCGCCGGCATCGCATCGACCGCACCATAAATAACATGTGCAGGCATCACCGCGCCTAGGTCCTGATGCAGCGCTCTGAATGGCACCAGATCATGCGCCCAAAGCTCTTCAAAAGCGCGATCATCGCGGGGTTTTTCAATATGCGAATCCAAGGCACAGCCCCCATGGCCCGGAAAGTGCTTACCTGTGGCTTTCATGCCTGCCACAAGCATGCCTTCGATAAAAGCGCGTGCCAAAAGCACTACCCTGTGGGGATCTTCATGAAAAGCTCTGTCTCCAATCACGGCGCTTATCCCACTATCCAGATCCAAGATGGGTGCTAGGCTTAGATCGATACCACAATCCAATAATTCTCTTGCCATCACTTCGCCCGCTTGCTGTGCTAGGTTTAGGGCGTGTGCCGGATCCTTGTCGTACTCTCTACCATAATCTCTAGCAGGCCCCAATCGCGTAAAACCATCCTTGAAGCGCCATACACGGCCCCCTTCATGATCCACCGCTAATAAAAAGGGCTTGTTTACGGTGGTCGACCTAATATCGTGGACTAACTTTCGTAGTTGCTCAACATCCTCATAATTTCTAGAAAACAGGATAATTCCTCCGACACTCGGGTGCCTTATCAGTGTGTGTTCCTCTGCGGAGAGTGTTTTTCCCTCTAGATCCATCATCACCACACCATGTCGCATTGCTCGTCTCCCCAGGGTTTGCTAAGCTACTCAAAATGTTTAAGAAGCCATAGTATCGCAAATGTCTTATAAGCTAAAAACTTTTCAAGGTTTAATCCAAGCATTGCAGGCCTTTTGGGAACAACAGGGCTGTGTGATCTTGCAACCTTATGATATGGAAGTCGGGGCGGGTACCTTTCACCCCGATACCTTCCTAAGGGCTATTGGCCCCGAACCTTGGCATGCAGCCCATGTACAATCCTCCAGACGCCCTACCGATGGCCGTTATGGCGAGCATCCCAATCGAGGTCAACATTTTTTCCAATACCAAGTCGTTTTGAAACCAGCACCTGCAAACATTCAGGATCTCTATCTGGAATCGCTGCGTATTATCGGTATCGATCCGCTACTGCATGATATTCGTTTTGTAGAAGACAATTGGGAATCACCCACGCTGGGCGCTTGGGGCCTTGGTTGGGAAGTCTGGCTCAATGGTATGGAGGTCACACAATTTACCTATTTTCAACAAGTGGGGGGCGTAGCCTGTGAGCCCACCATGGGCGAAATAGCCTATGGTATTGAACGATTGGCGATGGTTGTGCAAGGCGTATCGCATATAAAAGATCTGGTGTGGAGCGCTGGGCCCGAATCTCACACAGCTGATGCTACAACAGGTGCTCTCTCTACACGTACCATTCATTATGGTGATATTTTTTCTCAGTATGAATCAGAAATGTCCACCTATAATTTTGAAAAAGCAGATGTATCCAAACTATTTACACAGTTCGACAATCTAGAAACAGAGGCTGCAGCCTTAATAACAGATGCCTTACCCTGGCCCGCCTATGAACTTGTGCTAAAGGCTTCGCATGTGTTTAATTTGTTGGATGCTAGACGCGCGATTTCGGTCTCAGAAAGACAACGCTTTATTTTGCGGATCCGCACACTGGCTATGGGGGTTGCTAAACTTTATTATCAAGCCCGAGAGAAATTGGGGTTTCCTTTGTTAAAAAACACGACCCCCACCCTAACCCTCCCCACGCCTCCGGGAGAGGGAACTTGAAATCATCAAACACAACAGATTTACTTATCGAGATAGGCTGCGAAGAACTGCCTGCAAAATCCCTCTATGCTATGGAACAAGCCTTTAGCCGTTCTGTGGCAGAAGCATTGAAAGCAGCCGGGTTATCCTTTGAAAACATTCAAGCTTTTTCTACCCCGCGTCGATTAGCGCTGTGTTTCAAAACAATTCTCATCCAACAAGCCTCGACCACGCAAAACAAACAAGGTCCCACCAAAGCACTGGCATTGGATGCACAAGGACAATGGACACCCGCTGCCCTAGGATTTGCAGCCTCCTGCGGTATCGAAGCCAAAGACTTAAATTTTCAGGCAACAGACAAAGGGGAACGCCTAGCCTATACCCAAAACGTTGTAGGAAAAAGCTTAAGCGAATTGCTGCCACCGATCTTAAGCAAGGTATTGATGGATCTACCTGTTGGCAAACGCATGCGCTTAACACAAGTGGGCACGAGTTTTAGCCGCCCTATTCATTGGATCGTATTGTTACTCGATGATCAACCCATTAAAATAGATGTTTTTGGCATCAAAACCGATCGTTTTAGCCGTGGTCACCGCTTTCATCATCCAGAACCATTGGCTATACCAAAGGTAGACGCTTATGCCCCTACCCTTAAACAAGCCAAAGTTATTGTTTCTTTCACAGAACGCCGTGCTTTTATAGAAAAAGAGTTACAACGCTTGGCTTTAGAGCAAAAAGCTTCAGCTGTTATACCAGAAGCTTTGCTTGACGAAGTCACAGGCTTGGTTGAATGGCCCGTAGTATTGCTGGGTTCTTTCAAAAAAGATTTTTTAGCGATTCCCAAAGAAGTCTTAAGCAGCGCCATGAACACTCATCAGAAATCTTTTGGGTTAATAGATCAAAATCAACAATTGTTGCCAAAGTTTCTAACCGTAAGCAATATTGAAAGCAAAAATCCACAAATGGTTATAACGGGCAATGAATGTGTGATCGATGCACGACTATCGGACGCAACTTTTTATTATGAAACTGATAAAAAAAGAAATCTGGAAGATTATCGACAAGATTTAAAGCAAGTTCGCTTCCAGGAAGGCCTTGGAACACTCTGGGATAAAACAGAGCGCGTAGCTTCGCTCGTGCTCATGCTTGCTCAAACAATGACCTCATCGACAGTCGGCATAAGCAGCGGTACCAAGCAGGGTGATCCAATCGATCCTGCGTGCTGTGAAAAAGCTGCCAAGCTTTGCAAAAGCGATCTGCTTACCCACATGGTAGGGGAATTCCCAGAGTTACAGGGGGTTATGGGACATTATTATGCCCTTGCAGAGGGTATCGAACCACAAATCGCAAAAGCGATTGAAGAACATTACTATCCCCGCTTTGCTAAAGATGATTTACCGATCAGTCTCTGTGGAACCGTGCTTGCCATTGCCGATAGAATAGATACTTTGGTGGGCTTGTTTGGCGTTGGAAAGATTCCAACCGGTAGTAAAGATCCCTTTTCCTTACGAAGACAAGCCCTGGGTCTTATTCGCTTATTGATTGAAAAAAAGATCCCGATAGATTTGGGTAATGTATTCGAATATGCAGCTTCGCTTTATCCAGCTAATACTTTTGAGAAGGATAAACTACCTATAACCTTTGTCGATGAGCTATTGGCATTCTGTTTAGAAAGACTTAAGTCCTATCTTCAAGAACAAGGCATTGCGCCTTCTATTTTTGAAGCTATTTCAAAGATAGACAGCACACGAAATGGTCTAAGCATTACAAGCCCCCTTGATTTTTATGAGCGATCGCGTGCATTACATGCTTTTCTTGCTCAACCAGAAGTAACTGTTTTAATTGCCTCCAATAAACGTGTTAAAAATATTTTAAAAGATCTTCCTGTGAATTCTGACAACCACACAGGGGTTGATCTAAAAAACAACCTACAAGAACCCGCAGAAAAAAATCTTCTTGAATGCCTGATAGCACTAGAAAAGGCTTTAATCCCTTTTCTGCAAGCCAATCCAAAACAATATACCGAAGCTTTACAATCACTGACATCTTTAGCAACACCCCTTGATCAATTTTTTGAGTCGGTCATGGTTATGTGTGAAGATCCTGCGCTTCGCAGCAGTCGGCTGGCCTTACTACAAAGACTACGCCTGTTATTCTTGCAAATTGCGGATTTCTCTTTCTTATGAAAACACCCCAAAAACTCATAATTCTCGATAGAGATGGGGTGATTAACGAAGAATCCACCGCTTATATTAAATCCCCCGAAGAATGGATCCCTATACCCGGTAGCCTTGAGGCCATCGGCGCCCTTAAAGCTGCAGGCTATACGATAGTTATCGCCACCAATCAATCAGGACTTAAACATGGTTTATTCGATTCGAAAACGCTTGAGGCGATTCATGCCAAAATGCAACAAGCTTTAACGTTGCATGGTGGAAAAATCGATGGGATTTTCTTTTGTCCCCATCATGATAGTGACAACTGTGATTGCAGAAAACCTAAACCAGGGCTTTTACACCAAATAGCCACGCAATTTGATGTTGATTTTAAAAGCCAGAAAATCCCTATGATTGGCGATTCTTTGCGCGATCTAGAGGCAGCTTATGCTGCCGGCTGCACACCTATCTTAGTGCTTACGGGCAATGGGCACAAAACGCAAGCCAACTTGCCTAAGCATTTGGCACAGATTGCGGTGTATGCAGATTTAAAGGCTGCAGTAGATGGATTGTTATGTTAATACCTAATATCCTCTTCTACATGGGCATTATCCCTGCAACCCTTCTCTTTGCTATCATTGGCTTATCTTTTTTCTTTCTACCCTATCGGGCGCGTTATTATTGCATTACCCGCTGGTCTCATTTTTTTATCTTTTGGGCCAAAATAACCTGCGGCCTTCGCTATACCGTAGAAGGGGTCGAATACCTTAAAAATTATCATCAACCGGCGATTGTGTTAAGTAATCATCAATCCATGTGGGAAACCGTTTTTATGCAAGTACTGCTACCCACACAAACCTGGATTTTAAAAAAAAGCTTGCTTAATATTCCCTTTTTTGGCCTTGGTCTACGCTTACTAGAACCCATTGCGATTGATAGAGAAGACAAGCAAAACACTGTTAAACAACTGAATACCCAAGTAGCCGAACGCTTGAGCCAAGGCCGTTGGGTGGTACTTTTTCCTGAAGGTACCCGTGTTGCACCCCACGTACATCATCGTTTCTCTAAAAGTGGGGCTAACCTTTCTAAAGCAACGGGTTATCCTATTATTCCTATCGCGCACAATGCCGGTCTTTTTTGGCCACGCGGTTTTTGGATCAAAAACTCAGGCACCATACAGGTAGTGATAGGGCCAGCGATTACACCCGATAACAAAGAGATAGCAGACATTCACGAAGCTGCCGAATCGTGGATTCGAGCACAGTTAAACGCAATAAGGGGCTAAGCATGCCAACACTTAAAGACAAAATCGTTTTTATTACAGGTGCCTCCAGCGGTATTGGCGAAGCATGTGCCATTGCCTGC
Source organism: Legionella genomosp. 1 (assembly GCA_945878715.1). Lineage (GTDB taxonomy): Bacteria > Pseudomonadota > Gammaproteobacteria > UBA6186 > Azoamicaceae > CADEGZ01. The sequence continues at coordinate 5,771 of CAMCTX010000001.1, forward strand.
GCGATCGAGGGTGCTGCTCTTATCTTGGTTGCAAGACGTCTTGAAAAATTAGAAGCCTTAGCCCACACCTTAAGCCATCAATACGCCGTACGTGTTCAAATAATGCCCTTAGATGTGAGTGATTCGAAGGCCATTAACAAAGCTTTTGCTGCTTTGCCACCCGAATGGAAAAAGATTGATGTATTAATCAATAACGCTGGCCTAGCACTAGGACGAGAGAGCCTTGCCCAAACCCCTATGGAAGATTGTGATACAGTGATTGATACCAATATTAAAGGCGTTATTTATAGTACAAAAGCTGTGTTGCCTGGCATGATCACACGCAATCAAGGACATATTGTGAACATAGGTTCTATTGCAGGACACGAAACCTATGCAGGTGGCGCGGTTTATTGTGCGACTAAACATGCCATCCTTGGCTTAACAAATGCATTAAAAAAAGATTTGTTGGGCACAGCTATTCGTGTCACCTTGATCAGCCCAGGTGTGGTTAAAACCGAATTTAATGAAGTGCGGTTTAAAGGCGATCATGAAAAAGCCGAAAAGGTTTATGCCAACATGGCACCCTTAACGGCCAATGATATTGCTGAATCGATTATCTTTTGCCTTACACGCCCTGCACATGTCAATGTGAGTGAAATCATTATTCTACCCACCGATCAAGCTTCTATTAGCGAGGTGCATAGAAAATCCTAAATCCCCCCGCCCCGAAGGGTCGGCCCCTTCAATCAACACTATCCACTACCCTTGAAAGGGTAATATGAAAGGGCACCTACACCAATAAAACTGCGTGAGCACTAGGAAGGCGATACTCCAATGTAGGGTTCGGCTTAGCCAGCCATACTGTGTTGGGGTGTTTTTGTCGGAAATGGCTATGAACGCCATTAAAAGGATAGATACAGTTGTTTTTTACCAATCTGCATCAGGACACGCCGTTGTTGAAAAGCAAGTTCACATGTTAAACTTGCCGCGATTATTTGAAATTTGCACGCGCTGTTAGTAAAAATAAAGATATTTCACTAACTTTTTTCTCTCATTGCATACCACAGCGTAAGTGCAACTTACTGAGCACCTAATAACGCTGGTTTGCAAATGCACCCAGCGTGCGGTAGCTTTCCTGGTTCAAAAGTTTCGAAATAAAGGCCTGAACATGTTTCCAGCCCCCATCACAGATCGAAAAATTCGCTTTGCCCTCGTCGGGTGTGGCCGTATCGCTCAAAATCACTTCGCAGCCCTCAAACAACATGTCGATCGTGCAACCTTAGTCAGTGTTTGTGATATCGACCCAAAGGCACTCGAAGCCGCCGCAAAGCTTACAGGTGCAAAGCCATTCTCCAGCTTGGAAGAGATGCTCGCAGACACCACGGCCGATATTGTTATTCTAACCACGCCTAGTGGCTTGCATCCAGAACAGACTATTGCCATTGCTGTATCGGGTCGCCATGTCATGACTGAAAAACCGATGGCCACGCGTTGGCATGATGGCTTGCGTATGGTGAAGGCTTGTGACAATGCCAAGGTGCGTCTTTTTGTCGTTAAACAAAACCGTCACAATCCCACGTTGCAAATGCTCAAGCGAGCTGTAGAGCAAGATCGTTTTGGGCGCATTTACATGGTAAATTTAAATGTCTTCTGGACACGCCCGCAAGACTATTACGACAGCGCTGCATGGCGTGGCACTTGGGAATTGGATGGTGGTGCATTTATGAATCAGGCCAGCCACTATGTCGATCTGTTAGAATGGCTTATTGGTCCTGTTGAAAATATTCATGCTTACACCAGTACGCTCGCGCGTAATATCGAGGTTGAGGATACGGGTGTTATGAGTCTAAAGTGGCGTTCAGGCACCTTGGGTTCTATGAATGTAACTATGCTAACCTACCCTAAAAATCTAGAAGGCAGCATCACGATCATTGGCGAAAAAGGAACGGTGCGTGTCGGTGGTATGGCAGTCAATGAAATTCAACATTGGGCTTTTTCTGAACCCCACGAAGATGATGAAAAGATTAAACAAGTCAATTACGATACGACTTCCGTGTATGGCTTTGGCCATCCTTTGTATTTTGATAATGTGATAAAAGTTTTACGCGGCGAGGCTGCCCCTGAAACCGATGGCCGTGAAGGACTAAAATCCTTAGAAATATTGATTGCGGCTTATATGTCTTCAAGGGATGGTAGGCGTGTATCGCTACCATTAGACTGCTGATAGGTTGGTGACTATTCATCCAACAGCGATTGTCGATGAAGGTGCTCAACTCGGCGCAGGCACTCGTATCTGGCATTGGACACACGTTTGCAGTGGTGCACGTATTGGTACAGGCTGCTCATTGGGACAAAATGTTTTTGTTGGCAACGATGTCGTCATTGGCAATAACGTTAAGATTCAAAACAATGTTTCTGTCTATGATGCTGTTCGTTTGGAAAACGATGTTTTTTGTGGGCCAAGCATGGTTTTCACCAATGTATACAATCCGCGTTCGGCTATTGCGCGCAAAAACGAATATCGCCAAACCCTTGTTTGCCGAGGTGTTACGCTTGGCGCCAATTGCACCATTGTCTGCGGCATCACCATTGGCGAATACGCTTTTGTCGGTGCTGGTGCTGTCGTGAACCGTGATGTACCCGCTTATGCGTTAATGCTAGGGGTGCCTGCAAAGCGTCTCGGCTGGATGTGCCGCTGCGGTATCCAATTGCGAGGCAAAAACCAAGTTCATTGTGATTGTGGCGCTCATTATAAAATCAGTGATTCGACTTGTATACCCTTATGATTAAAAAAATAGAATTCATCGATCTTAAAACACAATATGCCAACCTAAAAGAAGCCATTGATGTGCGCATCCACCGCGTGCTGGATCATGGTCAATACATTATGGGACCCGAAGTTTATGAACTTGAAAAGAAGCTGGAAGCTTATACGGGTGCAAAACATTGCATCACTGTAGCCTCAGGCACCGAAGCACTTCTGATTGCATTGATGGCACTTGGCATAAAACCAGGTGATGAAGTTATTACCACACCTTTTACTTTTGCAGCAACAGCCGAAGTCATTGTATTGCTAGGCGCAATACCCGTTTTTGTGGATATTCAGCCAGACACCTGCAACATCGATCCTTCTTTGATCGAAACTGCCATTAGCTCCAAAACCAAAGCCATTATGCCTGTGTCACTTTATGGTCAAGTGGCTGATATGGATGAGATTAATCCCATTGCTGCACGACATGGCCATATTCCCGTGATAGAGGATGCCGCACAGAGTTTTGGGGCTACCTATAAAACTCACAAGAGTTGTAATCTTTCCACCATAGGATGCACTAGTTTCTTTCCCAGTAAGCCTTTGGGCTGCTATGGAGATGGTGGTGCACTTTTCACCAATGATGATGCATTAGCCAAAATAATGCGTGAAATTCGAATACATGGACAAGAAAAGCGCTATCATCACACACGTATTGGTGTGGGAGGACGGATGGATACACTGCAATGCGCCATAGTACTAGCCAAACTTGATTGTTTTGATTGGGAAATCCAGCAACGCATCCAAGTAGGCGATCGTTATCTTAAGCTTTTAAAGACTATGTCCCATGTGAAGCAACCCGTGGTGTCTTCGGATAGAACCTGTGTTTGGGCACAATTTACCATTCAGGTTGAAAATCGTGAGGCTGTTATTGAGCAGCTAAAAGCTGAGGGGATACCCACGGCTGTCCATTATCCAATACCACTACATCGACAACCTGCCTACCGAGATCTGTGTCGTATTTCTGGCAATCTTGAAAATTCAGAGGCCGCAGCCCTCAGGGTGCTTAGTTTAGCTATGCATCCCTATATCGAGTTAGAAACCCAAAAATGCATTGTGCAAGCGCTAGCAAAAATGGTTACAGAAAGGAAAGTTGTAGAAGAGGCCATGACATGAAGATTGTCACCGTGCTTGGTGCCAGACCACAGTTTATTAAAGCATCGGCCGTCTCACGCGTGATGCGTGATGACTACTCTGGGAAGATCCAGGAGGTTTTGATTCATACGGGCCAACACTACGATGATAATATGTCGAAAATCTTCTTCGATGATCTTGAGATTCCCCATCCTCAATACAACCTAGAAATTTCAGCTAATCAGCATGGTGCAATGACGGGTCGTATGTTGGAAGGCATCGAAAAAGTCTTATTACAAGAAAAACCAGATTGGGTTCTAATCTATGGTGATACTAATTCGACCCTGGCGGGTGCTTTGGCGGCATCAAAATTACATATTCCTATTGCACACGTTGAAGCAGGTCTTCGTTCTTTCAACAAAAAAATGCCGGAAGAGATTAATCGCATATTGACCGATCATGTTTCATCATTGCTATTTTGTCCCACTGAAACAGCCGTTCATAATTTGCAAGCAGAGGGAATACAACAAGGGGTACACAATGTCGGGGACGTGATGTACGATATAGCACTCTTCTACCGTCATCGCGCACGAGAACAAAGCACCGTTATGGAAACTTTGGGGTTAATGCATGGTGGCTTTGCACTTGCCACATGCCATCGCGCTGAAAACACGGATGATCCGAAACGGCTTGAGGCCATTCTTGCGGCTCTTGCTGACATTTCAAAACCATTGCCCGTGGTTCTACCACTACATCCACGCACTCGAAAGTTAATTGCTGAATATGGCTTATCTCATCACTTAGAGTCGCTTATTGTCAGTGATCCTTTATCCTTTTTGGATATGATGGCGTTGGAACAGGCTGCCAAAGTTATTATTACTGATTCCGGTGGTGTTCAAAAGGAAGCTTTTTTTTATGGCGTGCCATGCATTACTTTGCGAAATGAAACCGAATGGGTTGAGACTGTTGATTCGGGGTGGAATCAATTAGTAGGTGCTTCCAGTCATTCAATTCTCTCGGCAGTCAATAAGATCATGCAAAGTTCCCGAGAATGCGTGCGTTCAACACCGTATGGACAGGGTAAGGCTGCAAGCGATATTCTTACTTGTATTGTTTAGAAGGAAACAAATAATGAAAGTCTTTGTAACAGGTGGTTTGGGTCAAATTGGTTCCCACGTTGTGGAAATGTTGCTTGCGCGTGGTGATCAGGTTATCACCGTTGATAATTTGGCAACGGGCCGCCGCGAGCATTTAAGCAATCACCCGAACCTCACAGTCGTGATCGACTCTATTGCAAACAAGCCGCTCATGGACAAACTTATCGGTGATTTCAAACCGGATGCCATTGTCCATACCGCAGCGTCTTACAAAGATCCAGACGATTGGTACAGCGACACCCTCACCAACTGTGTGGGTGGTGCCAATATGGTCGATGCGGCGAAAAAATGGGGCGTCAAGCGTTTTATTTATTTTCAAACAGCGCTTTGCTATGGTCTAAAGCCCTTACAGCAACCCATTCGCCTGGATCACCCACGTTTTCCTGGTAGCAGTAGCTATGCCATCTCCAAAACCACAAACGAGTACTACCTTGAGCTTTCTGGTATTGATTACGTAACTTTTCGTCTTGCCAATGTTGTTGGCCCACGCAATGTTGCAGGTCCCTTACCCATCTTTTACCAACGCCTGAAAGATGGAAAGTCCTGCTTCGTAACCCAGGCCCGTCGCGATTTCGTGTTTGTTAAAGATTTAGCGCGTGTTGTATTAAAAGCCTGTGATGGTGTTGGCCGCGGTGCTTATCATTTCTCATCTGGTAAAGATATCGCTATTCAAGAACTCTATGATGCTGTTGTGAACGCACTGAATTTGCCTGGTAACCCCAAAGCAGAAATCAAAGCACTGGGGCCAGATGATGTGTTCTCGATTTTACTTGATCCATCCCGTACTTTTGAAGACTTTGGGAATATCATATTTACACCTCTACAAGAAACCGTTGCTGCTGCGATGGCCTACTACCAGCAATACGGCACACTGGGTGAATACACACACCTGCGCCTGCAGGACAAGCAACGATCAGTCATACCATGCGTATCCTAATAACGGGCGGTGCGGGTTGCCTAGGCTCCAACCTGATTGAACATTGGTTACCACAAGGGCATGACATTTTTGTCATCGACAATTTTGCGACCGGTAAGCGTGAAGTCGTACCTGAAGGTCAGGGCCTGACCGTTCAAGAAGGCTCTATTGCAGATCAAGCGCTGGTCAATGATTGCTTCAGCGTTTTTAAACCCGATGTGGTGGTCCACGCGGCGGCAGCCTATAAAGATCCGGATGACTGGGTAGAAGATATCTGCACAAATATTATTGGCAGTACTCATGTTACCCATGCTGCTAAAGCACAGAGTGTTAAACGGCTCATCAATTTTCAAACAGCGATTTGTTATGGCCGACCACAACAATTGCCTATTCCAACCACTCACCCAACGGCCCCATTCACAAGCTACGGCATTAGCAAAACAGCCGGTGAGCAATTTATGATGCTTTCTGGTGTACCCACGCTCTCGCTGCGTATCGCAAATGTCACGGGCCCCCGTCTTGCCATTGGACCGATCCCAACTTTCTATAAGCGACTCAAAGCTGGCCAGAACTGCTTCTGCTCCGATACCGCAAGAGATTTTCTGGATATGAGCGATTTTTTGTCCTTTATGGATTTAGCCATTCAACCAGATTCACCCACGGGGATATTCAATCTCAGCACAGGCGAAGCCCATTCCATTAAAGAAATCTTTGATCTGGTCAGTGATTACCTTGGACTGGGATCTAAAGAGGTACCTATAGTGCCCCCTGCGGCTGATGACGTTCCTATCGTCTGCTTAGATGCATCCCAAACGAATCATGCTTTCAACTGGAAAGCAAAAATTGATTTTACAGAGATGATTCGCGGTCAATTAGCCTGGTACGATGCGCATGGTGTCACGGATGTATTTTCACATTTGCAATCTAGAATATTAATATGAAAAAAGCTTCTTTAGGAATTATTTTGTTGCTTTTTGGATTTTTTTCTGGTTTGTATATCCAAGAAAAACATACTGCACACTCTCGAAAAATCCGCACTGTCGAAAGAATATCCTTAGAAAAAAACGTTGATTTTGAAGTTGACGATGCAACTATAAGAAGCATCAAATCAGCCAAGCGAATGCTTGTAAGACAATTTGGCTCTGAAGCACCATTTGCAGGCATGCCTTCTGTCAATATTGCAAAATATCTTAATCATGTTGTTTTCAATCACTGTGCCACAATATCACCCCATACAGGGGAAAAAGATATTAATGAATTATTCGACTTTTGTAAAACTGCTTGCGGAGGATATTCATACGTCTTCAGAGGGTTGCTAGCTGCTCATGGAATTAAAACCAGGGAAATGGGCTTTGTTCGATCCAACCTTTGGTGTTTTCTTCGGAACAAAAGCTAACATTAACAGTCTTCCTTTGTCATCAGATCAACTTAGATTTTTAGACCCTCATATTATTAATAAGCATGTATTCATGGCAACAAAAAGTTCAACCCGGATTGGAGAAAAATTAAGCAATCTTTACTCTCAATCGTTTTCTGGAAAATATATGACTGTGGATAATTATTTAAAGGCAGAACAAGCTGGTCCTGTTGAAAAAAATTTGATGATTCCCCTTATGCTGCGCATGGACTTGTCTGCTGGAAAAGCAATCGCAGGGGTGCTCGATGCGAAAGAAAAACAAAATGGTCAGTCTGGATTTTTACAGTGGACCAATACAATGCTTGGCAGTAGTAATTCAGGCGATCATACCTCATACCTGTTCAATTTTGTGGGCAATTACCATCCTTACTTCCACGCGCTCAATGTTATTAAACTTATAGGAATGAAGCCTAATAATGTTTATGATATTACTTTTTATGGGTTTTCGGATCAAGAATCAAGCATTCAAATAGTTGGAATTGGCAATGACATTCGCTTAAACAAGATTGAATCCGAAGTAGTAAAAACTGTAAAAATGACTATTTTTCGTAAATTTAGAGCTTTATCTGATCAGGGGCATTTGATTTTTCATATGAATAGTCCTGACAATAGCGTTGTTCATCTTTTTGGTATAAATATCACCGAGAGCAAAAATGAAAACAATCTGTGACTTTCAAGACAAAAAAATCCTGATTGTTGGTGGAGCGGGTTTTGTAGGTAGCAATCTTGTTCATCAACTGCTGGAACAGGATCCCGGTGAAATCATCGTGGTGGACAATCTTCTGTCTTCTGACGTTTCCAATATCCCTGCTGATTCCCGAGTCCGTTTTGTATTCGGCTCTATCACGGAAGATAAGATACTGGCTGCATTGCCAGAAGATCTAGATTTTGCATTCCATCTTGCTTGCTATCACGGCAATCAGTCTTCTATTGCCAATCCACTGGCGGACCATGAGAACAACACCTTGACCTCACTTAAACTATTCGAACGACTGAAAGATTTCAAGCAGCTCAAAAAAGTCGTCTATGCCGCTGCTGCCTGTGCGGTTGCAGAAAAAACACAGAATGCCCCCACAGCGACCACCGAAGAACAACCGATCACGCTGTATCATGACAGCCCCTATTCCATTTCTAAAATCATTGGCGAATTGTATGGCAACTACTATTTTCAGCGCCACCAACTGCCCTTTGTAAAAGCCAGGTTTTCAAACGTGTATGGACCGCGCGAAATTTTGGGGGCAGGCCTTTGGCGTGGCACTGTGCATACCGTATGGCGGAATGTTATTCCAACCTTTGTGTGGCGCGCACTGAATGGTGATGCACTTCCTTTGGATAATGGCGGCAACACCAGCCGTGATTTCATTTTTGTAGAAGATATGGCGCGCGGTCTTATGGCCTGTGCATTGAAAGGCACCGTGGGTGAGGTCTATAATCTGGCCACTGGCAGAGAAACCAGCATTCTGGAGTTGGCTACCTTGATCAATGAATACACCGGCAATCAATCCGGGCTTGATTTACGACCGGCGCGTGATTGGGACCGTTCGGGTAAGCGTTTTGCTTCCACTGAAAAGGCAGAGAAAGACCTCGGCGTTGCTTCACAGGTTGATATCCGCGAGGGTATACGTCGTACTGTAAAATGGACACGTGCTAATGCCGAGCTTATTAAATACAGCATTGCCAAGCATGACAAGATGATGGCTCAAGTGGGTGGCTCAGCATGAGCGTGCACCTCGATGTTTTTCGCTCTTTGCGGGTATTAAGCGGCTATCGTTACCGGGTTCTTGAAGGGGTCATGCATGATGTTCGCCAGCACTACATTGGATCTGTTTTTGGGTCATTGTGGGTGCTGCTATTTCCGCTGCTGCAATTGTGCATCTACGCAGGGCTGTATACCTTCATTTTCAAGATCCGCGTTTCCGGCCTTACCGAAATGGGCTATACGCTGCTGGTGTTTTCTGGGCTTGTGCCACTCATGGCCTTTAATGAGGCGCTTACAGCCGCCACCTCATCACTGTCTGCCAACAAAAGCCTGCTATTGAATACGGTATTTCCTGCGGAGCTTATTCCACTACGTGCGGCCCTTGCTGCCCAGGTCACCAGCTTAAGTGGACTCGCAATCACACTCATGATTGGTTTTGCACTTGGCAAGACAAGCTGGCAAGCCGTTTTGCTTGTTCCGATATTTTGGGTACTGTTACTGATGTTCGCTATTGGCATGGGTTGGATGCTGTCCTTGTTCTCTCTAGTGGCACGAGACATTCAGCAGGTCCTTGGCTTAGTTATCATGCTGTTGTTTGTCCTTAGCCCCTTTGCCTACACACCAGACATGGTACCCACAGCACTTAAACCATTTATTTATTTAAATCCGCTTTCCTATTTTGTATTGACGTTCCAGCAACTCATTTGCTACGGTACTTGGCCTGATCTCATTCCTGCTATGGGTGCGGTCCTATTGGGCCTCGGAAGTTTTTTTGCAGGATTCCGTGTTTTTCAGCGAGCGAAATATGTCTTCTTTGATTACGCCTAAACCACTCGCCATTCACCTAAAAAATGTATCCAAAGTTTACAAACTACATGGCAGCCAAGGCGATCAATTAATCGACGTGCTGGGTCTACAGCGCTTTGGTTTTAAAACGAAAACCCCATCTAAAAAATTTTCGGCACTCAGCGATATTTCCGTGGATGTACCTCGCGGGCATCGCATTGGTATTATTGGTCGAAACGGCGCAGGTAAAACCACGCTGCTCAAGCTTATTTGTGGCAATTTTGCACCAACTTCTGGAGAAGTGGAGGTGCATGGAACCGTCCAGGCACTCATGAATATCGGTTTGGGCTTTCACCCGGAATACACAGGGCGTGAAAACGTGGAGGCCTCTTTGCAATACAATGGTCTTGCACGTGATGAATATCACAAAGCCATGGAAGGCATTGTCGAGTTTTGCGAGCTGGGTGATTTTTTAGATCAACCCTTCAAAACCTATTCACTGGGTATGCAAGCACGTTTAATGTTTGCCACTGCAACGGCCATCAAACCTGATATTTTGATTGTTGACGAAGTATTAGGTGCTGGTGATGCTTACTTTGTTGCCAAATCCAAATCGCGCGTTGAAAAACTGGTGAGCTCAGGTTGCACGATGTTGCTGGTTTCTCATTCGATGCAACAAGTGCTTGAGCTTTGTGACGAAGCGATCTGGCTGGATCAGGGTAGAATTCGTATGCAGGGGGAAGCTTTTTTGGTAGTAAAAGCGTATGAAGCGTATTTGCATGGTCCTGTGATGCAAATTTTACGACCTAACCTGACACCAAAAACTAATTTTTTTGATATTGCCTCTACAAAAAATGTCGTTTCTCAAGTCACACCAGAAGCATTTCTCCCTATGTCAAAATCTAGACCCTTAGGATTGCCTAGCCATGTCTTGCTTCAGCAGCCATGCTTTTTGCCACATGGGGATTCGCCTGACTTACCTATATGCAAGGTGCACGGCTTTCATTTTGAAGCACCAGGAGGTATCTCTCGGTGGGATTCTGAACCAGGCCTTAAAATTATCGGTTTTTCAGTTGTTACCACACAAGGTCTGACTAACTCACTAATTGCAATGCAACCTGCAAAATTTATAATCAATCTTGTATCCGAACGCGATGGGTTTTTTAATTGTTGTTACGGAATTGCGTTACATGATCAATTAGGAAACTGCATAACACGTTTATTCAGCCCAAATGATGCGTTTGAAATAGATGAAGGTAAATTTAGACAAGTGGAAATTCTTTTGAATCCATGCCAAATAGGCCCAGGTGAATACACGTTAGGCATAAGCGTCACTGAACATACAGAAATTGAAAAAATAAATGATGCTCGAAGATTTGACCTTCTCAATAGAAGTTTTTCTATCCGAGTTGAGTTACCCAGTTCCCTTGCTGCAACAAGCGCTTTATTCTTTCATTCGGCGGAGTGGTCATTCAATACTTAAGGATTTACTATGACTAATGACTTGTACTCAAAAAAACCTTTGGCATTTATAGAAGGCATTCCCATTTTCTCCGCAAGAGATGATTATATTCGCAACTATGAACATATCGCAGAAGATCATATCAAATCAGTGATGGAGTCGGGCCTTAATCCCTTTATGCAACCACAGCAAATTCAAGAATCAGAACTACAAACTAGTAAGGTCATTAGAGAATTCGTGCAATCGAATGCCTCTATTCTTGATGCGGGTATCGGGTTGGGAACGGTTGTCCGTGGTCTGAAAAATTTTAAGTGTTATGGTGTCGATATTGCTATGCCCTATTTAAAAATAGCCAAGTCACATGGGCTGAACGTCTCGATGGCAAAACTCGAAGAGTTGCCTTACAATGATCGATTTTTTGATGCGATAATTGCGTGTGATGTGCTTGAACACGTGTTTGGTTTAGATTTAGTGATCACACAATTCTCAAGAGTATTGAAATCCGGTGGCTTTTTGATTGTTCGTGTTCCAAATGAGGAGTGTTTGGATTCTTATTTAACCAACGATCAAAGTTATTCTCATTCTCATGTGAGAACTTTTTCACTAAATTCATTACGATTGTATATTGAAAAATGTTTTGGTTTTCAATATATAGATCACAGAAATGTTGGATATTTTTTTAACAGTTTTTACCAAATAAAATATCCAGCGCCCTTTGTCCATTCTAAAATTAGAAATATCTTATTGGATCTATTCAATAAGCAACCTAAGCTTTTGAAGAATCCTGCGTTCTCCTCTATTAATAAATTGTTAGTTACAACCACTGAAGAATTGGTTGATTCTCTCGTATTTATTCGTGACTATCATCCAGATATTTATAAAACAATCGCCCCAGAACTTATAAAGCCCCTGGAATTAATCGTTATATTTAGGAAGCCGTAAGTAATGTTGCCAACATTTCCCTCAGAAAAAAGTCAATGGGCTCATCGACTTGAGTCCTTACTTTTAATCTGTTTTTACGATCCAAATGGTATATCAACTGTTCCTGAAACAGTGTCATGCATTCAAAAATATTCGAGATTTTCAGTTCTTGTTTTGAATCTCTTTGAGCACGGAAAGAATGGATTAGCATTAAGCCTGTCTCCTTCTATTAATCTTCGTAAGTTTGATGGCATTGTCATTCATAATTCCATTTCTTATAACGTAGATAATTTATGGTCACTTGATGCATTGCTGAATTTTAAGATTCGCGACTTCACGGGTGTCAAAATATTGATGAAGCAGGATGAAAATTTTAAGTTTAAAGAGCTGGCTGAATATATTGGAAAAACAAAATTTGATCTTATTTTTACCTGTCTACCGTCTGAAGCTTTACCTATTATTTACCCAAGTTCCGTAATTGGAACTCCTGTTTTCTCAAGAATGCTAACAGGCTATGTGACACCAACACTTCGCAGCTTCTCTCTAAACACTAAACCTCGCTCTGTAGATATTGGATATCGTGGGTCTATTCAGCCTCTTTTTTTTGGCAGGCTCGCGTATGAAAAGAGAAAAATTGGAGAAGATGTTGCAAAGCTTGTAGTAGGAAAAAACCTTAATACTGATATTTCGAGTCGATGGGAAGATCGCTTAGGTGGCAGTGCTTGGTTGGACTTTCTTGCTAGATGTAAAGCAACATTAGGCGTTGAGTCTGGCGCCAGTGTTTTTGATCTAGATGGCACACTCGCATCAAGATGTGTGGCTACTGAAAAAAAATATGGGCCGATTCGCGAGGATGCCGAATATGCAGAGCAGTTCCTTGGTGCCTTAAAGGATATTGAGGGAAAAATACATTATAACCAGATATCCCCACGTCACTTTGAAGCTGCTGCAACACGTACTTTACAAATTATGTATCCGGGCAGCTATTCTAATATCTTCATTCCAGGACGCCATTTTATTGAACTTGCCAGAGACTATTCAAATATAGAACAGGTCTTTGCCTTACTAAGTGATGATACATACTGTTTACAAATGGTAAATCGTGCTTATGAAGAAATCATAAATAATCCAAAATATTGGATCGAAACATTTGTTCAAAGCTTTGACAACCTTATTTCCAAGGTATTAAACAAAAAAGGAATCTATCTAAAACCCAAACTCATCACGGGCAGAAAGAAAAAAAATTTATTGCTTCTTTGTGGACATAAGCCCTCGATTGATCCAAGACTAGAATGGATTTCAAAAGGCATGCCTCCTGATTTACAAGTTACACAACTGGGAGTGCTTCCCACAAAAAATGAAGATTCTAGTCCCATTTTGTCAGAAGATGGTCGTTTAATATTAGCAAAACCGAGAGTTGCTTTTACGTCAGACATGCTGCAAGCATGGTTTGCATCTCAAGACAATCATCTAGCCGGTTGGGCAGGACTTTCAGAGATAAATTATCTATCATTTGCTTTAACACTAGATGAATCAAAATTGTCCGAGCTTTTTGGTGCACCTCTCGGAGCTGAGAGAGTGAAATCGTTCAAATGGTATTTGCAATATATTTTGGACACAACTGCAACCCTTGTTTCTCAGGTTAGTCATATCAGAGGCTATGGCGCTATCATTGCTACCGATCTAGATACGCTTTCTGCTGCTTTGATTATCAAAGGTATGACGGGCGTACCGGTTATATATGACGCTCATGAGTATTGGCCCGAGGCTGATGTTGCTGCATTTGAATTTGAGAAAGCCTTTTGGATTCGAATGGAACGTCAATTGGTACAGTCCGTAGATTATTGTCAAACCGTGTCGCCAGGTCTTGCAAAAAAAATGTCGGAACAATATGGACGAGAATTCCATGTTGTTCCGAACTGTGAACCAATAACTGCAATAGGAAAGCATGTAGGTTCAATACGCAAATTTGACGGCACATGCCATTTTATTTTTCAAGGCAATTTTTCCGAAAAACGAGGCATTGATCTTTTGATAGATGCTTGGCCTTCCACCGACCCGAGGGCGATTCTGGTTCTAAGAGGGCCACATAACCATTATAAAGAAAAAATGATCGAGCGTGCCCGACAAGTGGGTCTGCTTGGTACGCGTGTTAAATTTGTTGCTCCAGTAAGTGAAAGTGATCTGGTATCTGCTGCGCAACACAGTGATGTTGCCTTGATACCTTATACGCCATCGGGTACAAATTATTCCCATTGTTGTCCAAACAAGACATCACAATATATGGCCGCAGGTCTGCCAATCCTTGCTAACAATACTAGCTTTGTACGGGAAATTGTTGAAGATTCAGAAGCTGGCTTTGTGATTGATTTTTCTAACCCGCAGGAAATTAAAAGACTTGTTTTGTGGTTCGTGGATAATCCCGTTCTAAGGCTCGAGATGGGGAGGAAAGCATTTGTATACTTTGAAAATGAATTTAATTGGAACAAGGTGAGTACGCCCATGTACACAGCGATTGAAAGTCTGGTCTCTGATGTGTGCGTTGGAGCTCTAAGGGTTTTTCCAGAACGGGTTCAGCAGAACTTGTATTTTCCGCCTTTAAAAAAATCTATTTGCACTGGTGAATTTTCTCTGAATCGACTTCCACCATTGACACAGAGAGTGTGGGAATTATTGCCAGAGGGTTTTAGGCTCAAGTTTGGACCTAAGCTTCGACGCACATGGCGCTCTTTTTCTCTTAGAACAAGAGCGCCAATTCATAAAATTGTGCCAACCTCATTGTTGCGATTGACACAGCAGCTGTGGAAATTATTACCAGAGGGTTTTAGGCTCAAGTTTGGGCCTAAAACCCTCTGCAAATTAAGATCGCTACTATAAATTTTAAGGAACTGCTCTAGTGTGTGGAATATTTGGTTTTATTGCAAACCGATCGCGTGCAATCGAACAATCATTAGCCGAACTTGACACTGGTTTAACGCGGATCCGCCATCGCGGGCCCGATGGCACAGGCAAGTGGGCATCTGCGAATGGGCAGACGGGGCTTGGTCATGTACGGCTTTCAATCATCGATTTGCAGACGGGTGCTCAGCCCATGCACAGCGATGATGGGCGCTTTACCCTTATCTATAACGGGGAAATTTATAATTATATTGAGCTTAGAGCCGAGCTGGGTGAAGATCTATTTCGTACCCACTCCGATACCGAGGTTATATTGCGCGCATTCCAACAATGGGGTGTGGATTGTCTCAACCGTTTTCGGGGCATGTTCGCCATTGCACTATGGGATTCGGCCGAACAAACGTTGTTTCTTGCCCGGGATAGAGTAGGCATTAAACCGCTTTATTGTGCAAAAACCTCTGTTGGTTTATACTTTGCTTCAGAGATGAAGGCTCTATTGCCTTTTCTTGATCAGCGCACAGTCAACAGCGAAGCACTCTCCGATTATTTTACTTTTCAATTTTGTCTGGGTGAAAAGACCTTGATGGAGGGTGTATGGCAAATGCCTGCTGCGCATTTCGCACTATTTTCACCTGGCCAGCAACTCAAGCTGCAACGTTATTGGGAAGTGCATTACGCAATAGATTACGCGCATAGCGAGGAATGGTTTAGCGATCGTCTGCGTGAGCTTTTATATGATGCTGTACGCGTGCATCTGCGCGCCGATGTGGAGGTTGGGAGCTACCTCAGTGGTGGGATCGACTCTAGCCTGTTGGCGGCGCTAGCCCGCGATCTGAGGCCAAATGGCCCGTTCAAAGTATTCAACGGCCGTTTTATAGATAATGGTCTAGATTTTGATGAGTCACACTATGCTCGCGCTTTGGCAGATGGGCAGAACATGCAATTACAGGTGGTCGACATCGCTGAACAAGATTTTGTAGACCATATCGCTAAAGTGATCTGGCATCTGGATCAGCCAAGTGCCGGGCCAGGTGCTTTCCCACAGTACATCGTTTCCAAACAGGTTGGCCAACACATCAAGGTTGTGCTGGGCGGTCAAGGTGGCGATGAGATCTTTGGCGGTTATGCGCGCTATCTAATAGCCTATTTTGAGCAATGCATTAAAGGCGCCATTGATGGCACGCTACACAACGGCAACTACCTTGTCTCCTATGAGTCGATCATTCCAAACCTTGAGACATTGCGTCAATATAAACCCCTGTTAAGCGAGTTTTGGGCAAATGGTTTGTTTGCTGAGCGTGATGAGCGTTACTGGCGTTTGGTGAACCGTGCCAATACTTTTGGTAGTATTCTCGCCGCTGAAGTCATTAACCAGAAGGCGACTTTTGAACACTTCAAAAGTATTTTCTGGGGTAACAATGTGGGTAAGGAATCGTATTTTGATGCCATGACGCATTTTGACTTCAAGACCCTACTGCCTGTGCTCTTACAGGTCGAAGATCGTATGAGCATGGCACATGGGGTCGAGGCCCGTGTACCATTACTGGATCATCCGCTGGTGGAGTTCGTCGCGACCATTCCTGCTAACATCAAGTTCCGTAACGGTGAATTGAAGCGTTTGTTGAAGGTCGTTTCTGCGAATCATCTACCCGCTGCCATCCGTGAACGGAAGGACAAAATGGGCTTTCCAGTGCCCCTGAACCTTTGGCTTAAACGCGGTGGCCCTGCCAGAGATTTCATTGGCGATATACTTGGTTCACAACGTGCTCGCACGCGCTCTTATCTTGGCGATGGTCTATCTATCGATGCCGTACTCGATTCGCAAAGTGCTTATGGACGCAACCTCTGGGCTTTGCTAAGTCTGGAGTTGTGGCACCAACAATTTATCGATGAGATTAGGTAAATAATGAACCGTTATCAGCCTAAGGTAAGCATTTAATATGGCTCAATCACAGCCAAGCATCGTCATGCTAACAACCGACCGTCAAATTGACAGGCGCATTCTCCTGCAGGCCGATAGCCTGGAAGCTGCCGGTTGGATGGTTACGATCATCGCAATGCCATGGGATACGAAGATAGATGACGATCCGCGTGTGATCCGAATCGATTCGGCTATTATCCATGCTAAAAAAGAAAATTTTGTACTGGCTGTCTATCAATGGGTGCGTCGCTATTTGCCTATGAATAGCCCTTTGATGCGTTGGATAAAACGTCAAGCTTGGTGTTATTTGGTTGATCAAGAATCGTTTTACACAAAGCTCTTCTACAATACAGCCTCTCGCTATTCACCCCATGTTTTCGTGGCGCACGACCTTCCAATACTGCCCCTTGCAAAGCAGGTGGCCGATCGATGTGGTGCTAGGCTGGTTTATGACAGCCATGAACTGTATAGCGAGCAAGCCTTGTCTGAACGCGAGAAACGACGCTGGGCCCAGATTGAAGCCAAGTATATTGGCGCTTGTGATGTTGTTATCACAGTCAATCTGTCGATTGCCATGGAGTTAGAGCGGCGATATGGTATTCACGGTGTAAAGATAATCTACAACGCTGAACGTTCCTGCAATGCGCCTATAAAAACAGGTTCTTTTCATAAAATGTTTAATCTATCAACAGACAAAAAAATCTTGTTGTTTCAAGGTGGCCTATCAGCAGGGCGCAACTTAGAGGTACTGGTGGATGCTATGCAATATATTCAGAATGCCTCTGTGGTACTTATTATACTGGGTGATGGACTTTCATTAAAAACACTCCACGCAAAGACACGGTCAAAAGCATTAATCCAGAAAGTTTTTTTCCATCCAGCTGTGGCACAAAAAGATTTGCTGGCATTGACTGCACAAGCCGATGCCGGCGTGATTCCCTATCAAGCAACTTGCTTGAATAATCATCTTTGCACACCGAACAAATTATTTGAGTTTATTGCTGCGGGTCTTCCGATCCTAGCCAGTGATTTACCTGAAATTCGAAAAATTGTCGAAGGACAATCCATCGGTTTAGTGGGCGATACCAGCACGTCTACAAGGCTTGCTTCGTTGATGAATGCCTTTTTTTCCGATAAACAACGTTTTGCCTGTTGGGAGGCTAATCTTACAATGGTGCGTAAGACAATCTGCTGGGAAGCAGAAGAAAAGAAGCTACTAGACATTTATAGGGCGTTAGCATGAAGATTGTTGTTGTATATCAATACTATCAGGGACACAGTGCGCCTGGACACTCTTTGGTTTATGAATTGACACAATTTCTGGCCGAGCGCGGCCATGAAGTGACGGTAGTATCCGGTGAAACGGGCTATATGAAACATAATATGCCAACGCTGCCTTGGTACCAACGCATTGTCAGAAAGGAATGCGATGGCAAGGTCAATGTGGTGAGAACCTATACCTATTCCGAATTGCACCGTAGTTATTGGGGACGTTTGTTAAGCTTTATTTCTTTTTCGCTGTCTGGCCCACTAGGATTGCTGACCATTGACAAGCCCGACGTTCTATTGGCGTCTTCACCGCCCATTTTCCCGATGTTTAGTGCTTGGATTATTTGCAAATTACGACGGATCCCTTTTGTGATGGAGGTTCGTGATCTGTGGCCGGCATCCGCTATACAAATGGGGATATTGAAAAACAAGCCACTTATAGGGATTATGGCCTGGATGGAGCGACTGCTTTATAACAAGTCGCAGAAGATCATCGCGCTGACTGAAGGGATCCATGACGATATCTGTGCGCGGGGCTGGCCAAAAAGCAAAGTCGAACGCATCACCTGTGGTGTGGATTTTGACAAACTTTACCCTGACACGTTAGGGGCTGCCTTTGTCCGTCAGAAATGTGGTTGGCAGAACAAGAAAATTGTGTTGTACTTTGGTGCCCTCGGTGAAGCCAATAATCTTCCTATGATACTGCGCAGTGCACAACGACTGCAGGCACAGCAAGATATTCTCTTCGTCTTGATCGGCGATGGTATGAAGCGGGTTGAAACTGAAAAAAAGATATCAGCGCTTGGTTTAAGGAATGTTCTGGTGCTTCCACCCGTCCCTAAACATGAAGCGCGTTTGTTTATCAATGCAGCCGATCTGTGTTTGGTGACGCTACGGGATATTCCTTTGTTTGATGGTGCGATTCCAACCAAGTTGATCGATTACATGGCCTGCGGCAAAGCGGTGCTCTGCGGCATCCGAGGTGAGGCACAGCGCATTGTAGAACGGGCTGGGGCTGGTCTTATATTTGAACCTGATGATGACGCACAACTCAGTCAGCTGATCCTTGATTTATTGCATGATAGCGCTCGAATGGCACAAATGGGCGCTGGAGGTTTAGCTTATGTGCAAAACCACTTTGCTGCAATCATGATGCGCCAACAAATAGAATCTGTTTTGTTGGCAGTGATTCAGAACAATCAGGCTAAAGTAGTTACAGAGAGCGAACAAGGATAATCAGATAAACTTTTACAAAAAAAACTTCTTGCCTATATACCCCTTTAATCCCTGCCAAAAAACGATTAATTCCTGTGCCGCTTTAAAACAAGCATTCATTTGATTAGCCTGTTCTACCGGCAACCCAGGATATTCATGAGAAATATGATTTCTAATATCTCGCATCTTTTGCCAAAAAACAGCACTTTCTATGATATTTAATTTTTCTAATTTATTAAGATTATCAATAAAACTATTATTGTCCTCATATTCTTGGAGCAACTTCAACAATTGTATAAAAACCTTATTGCCAATACTATCCTGCAGTTTAGAAAACCGGCTATTAAGCAGTTCTAAAAAACTGATTTCTTCAATGGAAAGATCTTGTAACTGAATAGGCTTTATGGGTAGCAAATGTTTTAAATGCTCTAAACTCTGTTCGATTCTTTGAGTGTGTACATCACAGATGGCAATATCAACTTTTAGTCTCTCTAGATCGTTCATGACTAATTTCACTCCCGTCTTTCGCGCTTCTTCATAAATAGGCAAAATCTGTTCGTCTTGCAAAGAACGCACCACGATATCTATTTTCTGATCACCCATTTTTTTCTTTAGATCGTTCAAAAACTGTATTTTCAAAGAAAAAAGAGATTCATGATCGAGCGTGGATTCTATAAATAAATCAATGTCTCCACCACGATGACTATCGTTAACCCTAGAACCAAACAACCACAGGGTATCACCTACAGGAAAAAGTGATTGAAAAGTGCCAACGATAGTGTCTCGCTCAAAACAACGAAGACGCATAGAATAACCCTATATTTGCTAGCATTTTTAAATATCCAAATTCCCCACCAACAATGCATTAGTCTCGATAAACTGCCTGCGACTCTCGACATTATCACCCATCAGTGTTGTAAAAATCTGATCAGCCGCCACCACATCTTCAATGGTCACCACCATCATACGCCGCACATTGGGATCCATGGTGGTTTCCCACAGCTGATCCGGGTTCATTTCTCCAAGACCTTTGTAACGCTGAATTTGCTGGCCTTTTTTAGCTTCGTCCATTAACCAAGCAAGGGCCTCTTTAAAGGTGCTAACCCTTAGCTCTTTGTCCTCACGCTGTACAAAGGAACCCTGTTCTAACAACTGCCTAATTTCTGCACCAAAGATTGCAAGGGTATGATAATCGCTGCTGGAAAAGAAGTCATACTGAAAATGGTAGTAACTATCCACACCATGGGTGGTAATTCTTACACTGGGCATATAGGCTTTATGTTCTAGATCTTCTGATAAAGATAATTCGAAAAACAAACCTGCTTCTGCGGTGTTTTTTAATTGTAATTGTATACTTTCTAACCAATGCGCCATAATGTCTTTATCGTGCAAGCGTTCAGGCTCTAAGCGTTCTACATACAATAAAGCCTCTAAAACAGCGGCTGGATAGCGATAGGATAGGCGATGGATCAGGTCCATAATAGCACTATAGCGCTTCGCTAAATTTTCCAAAGCAAGGCCTGAAATGGGAGGTGCCTCGGGATTCACAAAGAGCCTCGCATCTTCCAAAGCGATGCGAATAAGATAATCGTTCAGATCTTTATCATCTTTCACATAGGTTACTTGCTTACCACGTTTCACCCGATACAAAGGGGGCTGTGCAATAAAAATATGTCCGCGTTGAATAAGCTCGGGCATTTGCCTGTAAAAAAAGGTTAAAAGCAAGGTGCGAATATGTGAACCATCCACATCGGCATCGGTCATAATAATAATGCTGTGATAGCGTAGTTTATCGGGATTAAAATCGTCTCGCCCAATACCACAACCCAGGGCTGTAATAAGTGTGCCCACTTCAACCGAGGAAATCATCTTATCAAAACGTGCTTTTTCAACATTTAAGATCTTACCTTTAAGCGGTAAAATAGCCTGCGTACGCCTATCGCGTGCCTGTTTGGCAGAGCCACCGGCCGATTCCCCCTCGACAATATAGATTTCTGAAAGGGCCGGATCTTTTTCTTGGCAATCGGCCAATTTACCCGGCAAACCTGCAATATCCAAAGCCCCTTTACGACGGGTTAATTCACGTGCACGTTGTGCTGCAGCCCGCGCGCGCGCTGCATCAATCATTTTGGCGGCAATGGCTTTGGCAGACTGAGGATTCTCCAAAAGATAGGCTTGAAACTGCTCTGACATGGCCGATTCGACCACGGGTTTTACTTCGGATGACACCAATTTATCTTTGGTTTGTGAAGAGAATTTAGGGTCTGGCACTTTCACAGACAATACCGCTGTTAAGCCTTCGCGTGCATCGTCTCCCGTGGTGGCTATTTTATCCTTTTTCAAAAACCCTTCTTGCTCTAAATAGTTGTTCAAGGTACGGGTTAAAGCGCCTCTAAACCCCGCTAAATGGGTGCCACCATCACGCTGAGGAATATTATTGGTATAACAGAAAATGTTTTCTTGGTAGGCATCATTCCATTGCATGGCAACTTCAACCGTCATATCTTGTCTTTGCAGGGTGAAGTAAAAAATCTGTGGATGCACCGCCACTTTATTGCGATGTAAATACTCTACAAACGCTTTAATGCCGCCTTCATACTCAAATAAATCGCTTTTATTCGATCGTTCATCGAGCAAATGGATTTTAACGCCCGCATTTAAAAAGGAAAGTTCTCGCAGACGCTTCGCTAGAATATCGTAGCTAAATTTTATATTGGTAAAAATGGTGGCGCTGGGTTTAAAGCGGATCTCTGTGCCTCTGGCTTCGGTCTGTCCGGTTTTAGCCAAGGGTTTCTGTGGTTCACCCAAAAAATAGGTCTGTTCGTACACACATTGATCGCGACGAATACGTAAATGCAGTTCTTCAGACAAAGCATTTACTACGGACACGCCTACCCCATGTAAACCGCCCGAAACCTTATAGGAATTGTCGTCAAACTTACCGCCCGCATGTAAAATAGTCATAATCACTTCGGCGGCGGAACGTCCTTCTTCTTCATGCATATCCACTGGAATACCACGACCATTATCTTTCACAGTCACGGACTCATCGGGATGGATAATCACTTCAACATTGGTACAATGACCAGCCAAAGCCTCATCAATCGCATTGTCCACAACCTCAAACACCATATGGTGTAAGCCACTACCATCGTCGGTATCGCCAATGTACATGCCAGGACGCTTGCGTACCGCATCAAGGCCCTTTAGGACCTTAATACTCGAAGAATCGTAGATGTTTTCTGTAGGGGTTGGGTCGCTCATTGTACTTCCAAACTTTCGGTAAAACGTTATGAATCATGACATTTTTTTAGAAAAATAGCCAGACAAAATCCCTAGCGAATGGATCCTTCTATCCCATTTGACAAAGCAGGCGTTTTGCCTTCCAATAGCCCATCAAATAAGGGGTTGTATAGCGTGTATCTCATACTTTTTATCAATTTTTTGTTAGCCATCTCAACCACCATTGGTATGACCATTATCCCCTTTCTCATTACAGAATCCTTAGGCTTATCGCTCTTGGTTGTGGGCCTTTTAGAAGGTTCTACCGAGCTTTTTTCCAATATTTTCCGTTTGGTCAATGGTGTTCTCTTCGATAAAATTAAAAACCGAAAGATTATTTTCGTGGGCTCCACGGGCCTGGCCATGGGTTCAAAGCTCTTACTGTTCCTGCCAACCCCCTGGGCTGTCTTATTTGCCAAAACCCTAGAGCGCATTGCCAATGGTTCCTTTGCCTCTCCCAGAGATGCTTTTGTGGCCGAAATCGCTAAAAAGAAAGGCATGGCACTGGGTTTGCTAAGCATGTCTAAGACTTTTGGCTGCGTACTCGGCCCCCTTATCGTTAGCATGTCTACGCTGTTTATAGGCCCCCTTATCGATAATCTTAACTTATTTGTGCTGATCTGCTGCGCCTTGGTTTTCCCCGCTTTTATCGGATCTTTTTTCCTTAACTCCAAAGGCACTCAAAGCGACAGCTTTTCACTCAAGGAATTTGGTCGCGTCTTTACGCAAACAGCCCCCATCCTTTTCCTTGTTTTCTTGTTCTTTATGGGTCGCTTTAACGATGGCTTGCTAATGATGTACCTCAAGAGTAAAGGCCTTCCTGAATGGTTCTACCTTTCCGCCATTGCAGTCTTTAATGCCACTATGCTCATTACCTCTCCCTTTATAGGCATTGAAATTGACCGAGGGCGCCTGCAACGTATGCTCTATATAACGATTGGGGCCCTAGCTTTCTTTAATCTTTGTTTTTACCACCTTGGCTTATCGTTATGGCCCCTCAGTGTCTTGGGCTTGGTTGCATGGGGTATTCAGCGTGCAGGGGCACAAATTGTGTTCTCAGCCTTGATTTTTAAATCGGTTCATAAAATGCATTACGGTACAGCGATCGGTATTTTCTATGTTACAAGCGGTATCGGTATTATGGCCGCTTCCTCGCTCTCAGGCTATTTGGCCAAAGATCACTTCTCTTCCGTGTTTGTCGTAAGCGGCACCTTTTCACTGCTGGCTTTGGCCTGTGCAGGGATGGTGATGAATAGGCAAGCTCTATTAACACCACCTACTGCCTCTGACCTTATGTCTAGCGCAACTGTATAAAATATCAGATTTAACTTATCAATCGACACAAACCGTGCAATTTGCAGGTGTAACTTTCAAATTACACGGCACTAGGTGCTTTTATTGCAAGATACTGTCAAAAAGTGACAGTATCTTGCAATAAATAGATGCCTGTCTTAAAATAACAGCAAGCAGTCTAAACCTAAAGAACACCTTCATGAGAAAATCGCTACAGACTCTTTTTTTGAACTGGCCCAAAGCTTGGATCCACGATAGTGATTTGGCCATTCTATTGGAAAATTCCACCCAAGGACGCTACGGCCTTGTAAAACGTGCACTAGCAGAAGGTAGCCTCATTCGTTTAAAACGAGGGCTTTATCTTATTGGAAAACCCTATAAACAAGAACTACCCAGTTCATATGAAATCGCACAATTGTTGTATGGACCTTCCTACATTAGCCTTGAATCTGCCTTATCCTACCACCAGTGGATCCCAGAAGCTGTATATACCACAACCAGCGTGACCCCTAAACGCCAACGAAACTTTGAAACACCTCTCGGTTTGTTTCATTTCGCCACCACCCCCTTAAAAAACTTCTATGAGGGCGTGCAGAAAATGGATCTCAATAGCACACACTTTTTCATGGCATCTGCGATTAAAGCGCTCGCTGATTATATCCATGTGTATAAAAAATCGTGGAAAAATATAGAAGATATGACCATTGATCTCCGAATCGAACCCACACTTTTAAGCACTGTGGCTGCTGTAGACATCCGTCAATTAGCAGATTGTTATCCTAGTAGAAGGGTGCAAAAATTCTTAGCATTGATTGGAAAGAGGCCCAGCAGGATGTGGCCCGGTTTTTAAAGCCCAGAGAGACTGAAAGTCTTCCATTGTGGGATAAAGACTTTTTTATACATTATTTAGATCAACTAAAAATGATGGGCGACTAAATGTTCCACGTGGAACAAATGACATCAGGCTATTCAATAATCTGCTATAGCACCTGTTACATAGTTATAGGTAATACCATGGGCTGGACTCGAAATGGTTGATCCATTGTACAATTGGTAGGTACAAACACCAGCGACTGCAGCAGCAGCTACATAATAACATGGGTTATCTGCACAAGCAGGCCCACCAGAATACCCTGTTGAGGGTGCATTTTGAATATCCCACTGTCCATTAATCGCCCTTTGACAAGCATTAGCCGATATTGTTAGATTCGAAGATGGCTGTGCATCACTAGGCCACCCTTTGTCATTCACGCTTATACCAGGCACCCCATCTATATTAGGAAGATTATTGGGGTTACTCGATGGTGCCCCTATGGATATCCAAACGACATGTAGATTTCCAAAACTTGCCTTCATCACACCTGCAAAAGCTTTGTTTGCTGAAATATTTGCCTGATCAGCCAGGTTTGCAAATCTTGGCAAGGCTGCAGCCGCTAATAAGCCAATAATGACAATCACCATCACTAGTTCAATCAGGGTGAACCCTAATGGAGTGCGGACAGAGGTATTGCCAAGTTTTTTATTTAATCCAGGCTGGGCTGTTGGCTGTTGGCTGTTGGCTGTTGGCATATGAAAGTTTTTCATGCATATTCACTATCCATTGCGTCTACAAAAATAGACTGTTTATCTCGTAAGATTAGGCTATGGCGCTTGATTTCTCAATTTGTTCCACGTGGAACATCCCTTAAAATAATACCCTGTAGATTATATGTTCTGCACCACCCCACCCCTCACCCCAAAACATCGCAATTCCCCAGCCTTCAAAAAGCTGCTCACCGACTCTTTTAATACGCTACTAATCAATACCTGCGATCCAAGGCTCGACAAAGCACCGATCAAGGCACCCGCCGCCCGATCATCCAGTTCAGCATGCAAATCATCTACCAAAAATAGGCATTTACGATCTTCTTTTTTATGAAGAAGCTCAGCTCTACTGATCAGCAATGCGGCAATAAAGAGCTTTAATTCGCCCCGAGAGAGCAGGGACTTGGCAGGGATCCCATCGATTAAAATCTCCAGATCGGCACGCTGTGGCCCCACCGTTGTATATTTCAATGCTAAGTCTCGCGGTAGGTACTTAGAAAGAGCCCCTTCCAAGCTATAGTCTGCAGACCATCCCTGTTCATAACGAATGCTAATCTCTTTTTCTAAACCCAAGAGTTCTGTAACCATTCCAGAAAAAATCGGAATAAATTCTGCTAATAATGCTTTTCTTTGCGCATCGATGATCTGCCCTGTTTGTACAAGTTCATGATTCCATGCGCTAATATCGCCATGTTGTCCTGTGTTTTCCATACGTAGCACGGCATTACGCTGTTGAAGGGCTCTATTGAAGCGCTGCCAAACCGGATGGAAGGAATGTTCCACGTGGAACATCATCCAATCTACAAAGCGTCTTCTATGAGAGGGATCTGCCTCCAAAAGGTCGTAACTATCGCTATTGATAAGCTGTAGTGCCAATACTTTGGCAAGTTCTGCCATAGAATGACAGTCTTTTTCTGCTAAGCGTATCTTGGTGGCACCACTGGCAAAACGCTCAACCCCCAGAGATAAGGGACTTCTAAGGGCTGGTTCTTTCAAAGGGGAAGCTAAACCTGAAACCCGGTAGGAGGCTTCTCCTACACGAATAATATTCTTAGCATGCATCGATCGAAAAGAGCGGCCGCTCGCCAATAGATGCACAGCCTCTAAAATACTGGTCTTTCCACTGCCATTTTGCCCAAAAAAAAGGTTAAACCCAGGAGCCAGGGCTAATTCTGCCTGGACTATATTTCGAAGATTAGTAATAGAAAGACTGTTAAGCTGCATAACAGGGAGTTAAATACTCATGGGCATAATCACATACGCCGCATTCGATTCTCCAACACCTACCAAATGGGCAGAACTATTCGCATCCGAAAAACTAAAGCGAAGCATTTCGGTTGAAAGCACATTCAAAAAATCCATCAGATATTTAATATTAAAGCTAATCACCAGGGCTTCGCCCTTATAATCCACCACCAGATCGTCTTCTATTTCATCTTGCTCTGCATTTTTTGCCAGAATCTTTAAGGCACCTTCACTTAAGCTGAAACTAACCCCAGAGGATCGATCGCCCAATAAGGCCGCTGCACGCTGCAAACTTTCTTTTAATTGATCGCGCGATATCAGCAACGCTTTATCCCCAACATTATGCACAATACGGAAGAAGTCTGGGAAATTTGACTCTAGCAACCCAGCGCTTAGTCGTGTCTCGGCTGTTTCTAGCTGAATGTGCTGCGTTCCCATGCTAATCTGAATAAGCTCTTCAGCCTGATCATCACTGCGCTGTAATAAGGTGCGCTGCAGCCCCACAATAGCCTTTCTAGGCACCAATACACGGATCGCTTGTCCTGGCTCTACATCAATAGCCGCAAAAGCAAAAGCTAAGCGATGCCCATCGGCAGCAACCTGATAGAGCTTTTGCTCTTTGATTTCCCATAACATGCCATTCAAATAGGCACGCACATCTCTTTCTGCCATGGCAAATTCGGTTTGTGCGATCAAGCTTCGCAACTTTGTTTTGCTCATCGAAAAATGAAGCTCGCCCACATGTTCCGTTAAAGCCGGAAATTCAGCCGCTTCCAAGGTAGAAAGGGTTAATCGACTGCGCCCTGCACAAATCACACAGCGCCCCGCCTCTGCACTAAAGGATAAAATCTGTGCTTCAGGCAGGGCTACACAAATATCCAACAACTTTCGAATCGAAACAGTTGTTTCACCTTCTATAGCTACAGGTTCTTTGAGTGCTGTTGTTGCAAATAGCTCGATTTCCTGATCGGTAGCAATCAATGAAAGACGTTGATCCTTCACCCGTATTAAAACATGCCCTAGAATGGGATTTACGGGGGTTTGTCTATGTCGCTCGACCACACCCGCAACGGCACGCAAGGGTTTTAAAAAGTCTTCTCTTTGAATACTAAAACGCATGCAGTCTCTTTCCCTAAAATTAGCAGCTGTTCAGACAAGGTTTTCCAAATATTGCTCGGGAACATACATCCCTGTATTCGACGATTGTCCGTCCCTGGAATCGACGCCCCTCGCCAACATTTGGAAACCCTTGTCTAAGGCCATACTAAGTGGACAAAATCCTATTTAAATTCGAAAAATCTTCCGCCATATCCGATTCACCCTCGACCAAACGCTTAATGACCTTACAAGCATGCAGCACCGTTGTATGATCCCTCCCACCAAAAGCATCGCCAATTTCGGGCAGGCTATGGTTGGTTAAATCTTTACAAAGGGCCATAGCCAATTGCCGAGGACGCGCCAAAGAACGATTTCTACGCTTAGACAGCAACTCTGAAACCTTTATTTTATAGTACTCTGCCACCGTCTTAATAATATTCTCGATGGATAATAATTTTTCCTGCAATACCAGAAGATCTTTCAGTGCCTCCTGCACAAAATCCAGGGTAATGACATGCCCTGTAAAGATAGCATTGGCCATCACTCTCTTTAAGGCACCCTCTAATTCGCGTACATTCGCTCGAATACGCTTGGCAATAAAAAAGGCTACCGTTGGATCAAGCTCTACACCAGACTGTTTAGCCTTATTCATTAGAATGGCAACCCGTGTTTCCAATTCGGGTGGCTGCACAGCAATGGTTAAACCTGCACCAAAACGAGACTTTAAACGCTCCTCAATACCGCTGAGTTCTTTAGGATAACGATCGGAGGTTAAAATAATCTGCTGCTGGCCTTCTAATAAAGCATTAAAGGTATGAAAAAACTCTTCTTGAGAACGCTCTTTACCCGAAAAAAATTGAATATCGTCAATCAGCAAAGCATCTACCGAACGATAGCGCTTTTTAAAATCGGCAATCGCATTGCTCTGTAGGGCTTTTACCATATCTGCCACAAAACGTTCGGAATGGAGATAAATAACCTTGGCCGCGGGCTTACCCCCTCGGTTATTCACAATAAAGTTACCAATCGCCTGCATCAAATGGGTTTTACCAACGCCGGATATCCCACAGAAAAAGACCGGGTTATAGGCAGTGCCTGGATTTTGTGCAACCTGCATGGCTGCAGCACGGGCTAATTGATTCGATTTGCCTTCTACAAAGTTATCGAAAGTAAAGTTGGCATTTAAATGGCTGCTATGCAGATCGGGACCTTCGTTTTTTTGATCGGTCGACACAGTAGTCTGCCTAAGACCCGTACTGCCTGCCAGGGAACGTCTGGCACCGACTGTCAAAGACACACGTATAGGCTTGCCAGCATTTAAGCTATTTAACACGTTTTCTATGGTAGACAAGTAATGTTCTTTAACGCCCTCTAAGACATATTGGTTAGGCGCAAACAAGAAAATTTCATCCGTAGCCTCTTCTATTTGAAGTGGGATAATCCACTGACTAAAAGATTCTTGGGAGATCTGATCTCTTAAGCACTCCAAACATTGTTGCCATAGAGAATGTTCCACAAAAGGCCCTCATAAAAACACAGGATCATAAGAAAAAGCTGATGGCACAGTGTATACGGGCTGCTGCTAGAGATCTAGCGCTGTTATCACAACAAATTCAGTCGGCAACCATTGGTTAGTAGGCCATTGTCTTAGTAATGAAGGATGTTAATATGCACCCTATGCGAAAACATATCGCATTCGTTAGCGCATGATTGATAGGAGTTGCAAGCGGCATGACACTACCCTCTGGTTTTTCTTATGTAGACGATCCGCGCATGATCCAATCGGTAGATTACGCGACCGCTCATAATTTTATGGGCAGACCTGTGGTGGGTTACACGCGCCAATGCTGCATCTTATCGCATGAAGCCATTAAGGCTTTGATAGCAGTACAAGATGAACTCGATACACACAAAAAGGGTTATAGCCTTAAGCTCTTCGATTGCTATAGACCCAAAATGGCTGTTGCAGATTTCGAAGACTGGTCTAAAGATCCCCAAGATCTCAAGGGAAAAGCCCATTATTATCCCGATTTTGAGAAGCCAGAACTATTCAAGATTGGTTATATTGGAAGCGTATCCAGTCATTCCAGAGGCAGTACCGTTGATTTAACCATTGCTGTGCGAGACTCTAAAGATCCCACCCAACATACAGAATTAGACATGGGTACACCTTTTGATTTTTTTGGCGAAAAATCCAATACCGACTCTAAAAAGGTTTCTGAAATAGCACAAAGAAACAGAATGCTTTTAAAGGGGTTAATGGAAAAACATGGATTTAAAAATCTGGAACTGGAATGGTGGCACTATGAGCTGGTGAATGAGCCTTTTCCTGATACCTATTTTGATTTTCCTGTTCAATAATGAAACACGCCAAAGCGCAAGCGACGGCGGTTGAGGGCCACTATTTTATGGAAACACTAACACCTTTGGTTATCGTAGAGCCGGGCATTTATCAACATTATAAAGGTAATTACTATCAAGTCTTAGACATGGCTAGGCATTCAGAAACTTTGGAGCCGCTGGTAATTTATCAGGCTTTGTATGGCGATTTTGGCATGTGGGTGCGCCCTGCTGGCATGTTTTTAGAACAGGTTATGATTGATAACCAAGAGATTCCAAGATTTAAGCGTATTGTGGAAGAGACCATCATCGATGGCCAATGAGCACCCCGCCTAAAAACTTCTTTCAGGAGGATCTATGCAAAAGATAGCCATCTTATTGTTGATCACCGTAGCCTTTGTTCAACAAGCTTATGCTAGAGAATGTCATTTGCCAGAATCCTATAAAAATCTATGTGGTATTTTAGAACAACGCCTTAACCAAAACACCCCTAAAATGAAATTAACAGAAGCTGAGGTCGTTGCTCTAGAGCAATTCTTAACCACAAAAACCTTTGTAAACATTCATCACTTACAGTGGTTATTACCTAAAACAACCATTGAATTACTCATGGCGATTCGATTTAGAGATCTTCCTTCGGATGAGGCGGAGTCCATAGCTCACTATTTAAAAACACTTGTAGAATCTTGCCAATTTCAAAACATTAAAGCCTTTGATAACAACACTTCCCATATTATTGGGCGTGAATGGTATGAAATCGATTATTCAGGCGAAGGAATGACATGGGAAAAACAAAAAGCGCACTATACGCCTTACGGTATTACAAACTTTAAAACCCTAGAAAACGTGAAGAAATTTTTTCCCGTGGAATCAAAATCACCCTACTTTAAGAAAATCTATAAACCCACAGGTGTTTGTTATAAGCTACCATCGGAGTCATCCCTTCTCCCGTTACGGGACGCCGCGGTCGGCGCTTGCCGACAAAAGGTGGGGCAAAGCCCCGGATGAGGGTTGCTTTTCAAGCACAAGTTGAATCTTTATGCGGAAATTTCATCAATTGCTTCCTTTTTAACTGAATCTAGATGCCCTCTTTCGAGGGAATGACGTCTATAATTTCTTGCGCTTAAAATAATTAGCGGCCGCTTGCCTTGCTTTTAATTTTTCGTCTTCTAAATTGTCCACACTTTTCCATTCACCCCTGTTGAAAGAATCTGATAGCTCTTGCTCATATTCATCTAAATTAAAAATGGGCTTTTTCTTCACTTTTAGTGCCCCAGCTACTTATCCACTCACATACCCTTTTATGATCAATAAACTTAGCTCCTTTACTATCCGCCATTTTTAGTGCTTCTTTAATTTCTTTTAACTGCCAAGCTTGAACTTCCACATAACGTTCAATGGCCTCCGAGGTTAAAAATGATTTAGTTCTTCCTGTGGCTTCAGCCAAGTTTTCTAACTTTTGCAACGCCGCGGGCGACACCCTGGTACTTAGAGAAACAAATGGTTCGTGTCTTTGCATAAAATCACCTAATCGTATACGTTGTATGAAAAAGAGGATGGCTGAATTAAAGCTTTATCACAAGTACCGCTCACTATCATAAATATAATCGACTATGAAAAGAAACTTTTTTCAAAAAGAAAATAAGTGATTATTCACGGAAATCTTGCAAAGTGGCATCGCTAATGCCATTTTGCGTCTCAATGTGGCGGCGGCGATGCCACTTTGTAAACATTCGGCTTCATGTCGCTCTTCAATGCCTCGTATTCTTTACTGTATTAGCTGTCCATAACTCTGTGTACAGTCCACCCTACAAACTGTGTATTTCTCCCATCCAGCCTGCATTTTCTGAAAGAGCCCTTTTTATCCACAGAGGGGGTCCCTTTGTGGATCACTTATCCACAGCGCCAATTTTCGTATCTATTTGTTTTAATGGATAAAAATGGGTTTTAAGCCTTATACAGTCCCTTATCACTATTATCAAAGAGATCTAGATCCTTAATAATAATGAGGGCGTGTATAAGCCTTATACAAAGGCGCTTGGGCCCATTGACAAAAGATGCTTGATTTCGGTACAGTCGCCACTCCCGTAGATGGACCCTATAATGTGATTGAGGCAGCTAGATGAAAAGAACTTACCAGCCCAGCAAGATTTGTAGAAAGCGTAAGCACGGTTTTCTGGTGCGTATGCGAACCAGAGGCGGGCGCGCAGTTATTAAAAGCAGACGTCAAAAAGGTCGCAAACGCCTGGCTGTATAGCCTTGTTAAAGCCAAATCTAGATTTTGCGAGGCCTAAACGTTTATTAACCAAGGCCGATTATTCGGCTGTTTTTGCGAACCCCACCAGTTTAAAATCACCTTATTTTACGATGTTAGCCCGACCGCATTCAGCCGGCGCACGATTGGGGGTGATTGTCGCGAAGCGCATCATGAAACATGCGGTGGATCGCAATCGTGTGCGCAGGCTTATTCGAGAAAGCTTTAGGCACCATCAGCAAGTCTTAGGTGGACTGGACATTGTGGTGCTAGTACGCTGTAATTGCTCGGATAAACCATCGGGAGTGTTACTAAGCTGTTTAAAAAAGCAATGGCAGGACTTAATCGCGCGTTGCGCATCGGCATCATCGCAAGCATAAGGTGCTACCAATGCGGTATTGCAGGGTTCTTAGGTGCGCCCTGTCGCTTTGAGCCCCATTGTTCTGAGTATGCGATGGTTGCCATTGATCGCTTAGGTGTTGTGAGAGGTGGTTATTTGTCGGTTTTAAGAATCATGCGATGCCATCCTTGGCATCCCGGTGGTATTGATGCTGTTCCGTTAAAATAAGGGGCCCTAGTGAATACACAGAATAATCGTTTTTTCTTATTGGCAGCCATCATGCTATTGGGCAGCCTTTTATACAATGCTTGGGTGCAGGATAAGGCCATCGATGTAAAGCCAACCCCAACTGAAGCGTCGAGGTCTTTAGCGGATCCTGAGGGTTTGGCTTCAGAAACGCCAGGTACCCAAGATATTCCCGAAGTTTTAAGTGCTAAGCAAACGGTTGAAGAACAAATCCCTGGCACCACGCTTCATCATCCACATCATGTCGCTGAAGTCGTTCATGTCAAAACCGATGTTCTGGACCTCGAGCTAGATACCGCAGGGGGCGATATACGCAAACTGGTGTTGTTAGGCTACGCACAAAGCGAAGACAAGCCAGAACAAGGCTTTTCCCTCTTAGAAGATTCATCAAAGCGCTATTATATTGCCCAATCCGGTTTGGCCAGCGAAATGGGTCCTGATATTCATGGTCGTGGGCGTGCAAAATTAACAGCTAGCGCTTCTGAATTTGTACTAGAAGAGGGTCTGAATGAATTAATGGTCGATCTGCACGCACCCACGCGCAATGGTATTAAAATTACCAAACGTTTTGTTTTTGAAAGAGGATCGTATGCGATTAAAGTTCAGTATTTAATCGATAATAAAAGCACAGAAAATTATACAGGCAGCTTCTATGCGCGGCTCAAACGTAAAGAAGTCGAGCAAGCCGGCGGCGGCTTTCTAGGGGTTCAAACCTTTACGGGTGCGGCTGTGTATACACCAGAAACACCGTTTAAAAAAATAACCTTTAAGGATATGAGCAAAAAACCTTTTGATAAATCGGTAGACGGTGGTTGGGCAGCTATGGTGGAGCAGTATTTTATAGCGGCCTGGGTCCCAAGTACGGAATCGAAATCATTGTATCAAGCATCAGAAGATCAGGACATTTATAGTGTTGGTTTTGTAGAAAACCCGGTGGTGGTACCCGCCGGTGAACAAGGAAGCATTACAAGCACGCTTTATACAGGTCCTGAAATTGTGGAAACTCTAGGGGCTTTGGGTTCGGGTCTTGAGCTTGCAGTGGACTACGGCATTTTATGGCCCTTGTGCCAGCCTATTTTTTGGCTGTTGAAAAAAATGTTTCTGTTTAGTAAAAATTGGGGCGTTGCCATTATTCTTACCACCTTTCTAATTAAAGGATTGTTTTATAAATTATCTGCAAGCAGTTATCGTTCAATGGGTAATATGCGTGCGATGCAACCCAAAATGGAAGCCCTTAAGTTACGCTATGCAGAGGATAAACAAAAACTAAGCCAGGCCATGATGGAACTTTATAAAAAAGAAAAGATTAATCCCTTTGGCGGATGCTTGCCTGTTCTGGTGCAGATCCCTGTGTTTATTTCGCTTTATTACGTGTTATTGGGTAGTGTAGAGCTAAGAGAAGCGCCTTTTTTTGCTTGGATTATCGATCTATCCTTAAAAGATCCCTATTACGTGCTACCTATTTTAATGGGCGCTAGTATGTTGATCCAACAAAAACTAAACCCTGCACCGGCCGATCCCATGCAAGCGAAGGTAATGATGTTTATGCCGGTGGTGTTTACCGTTATGTTTCTTAATTTTCCTGCTGGTCTTGTTTTATATTGGTTTGTGAATAATGTCTTGTCTATTTTACAGCAATGGTTTATTACGCGTTCGATAGAGAAATCGGCTGGCGGCCATGTTGCAAAATGATATTGAAACCATTGTGGCGCAAGCAACGCCACCCGGCTATGGCGGTGTTGGGGTTGTGCGCGTTTCGGGCCCCCACTGTCGTACCATTGCTGCACAAGTTCTAGGTAAAATACCCAGCCATCGTGTTGCGACGATCAGCACCTTCTTGGATACCGATAAGATCGTGCTCGATCAAGGTATTGCCTTGTTTTTCGAAGCGCCGCACTCTTTTACCGGAGAAGATGTTTTAGAGCTGCAAGGCCATGGTGGGCCTGTGGTGATGGAAGTATTAATCCAAACCATTCTTTGTATGGGTGCACGTTTGGCCGCGCCGGGTGAATTTTCCTTAAGGGCCTTTTTAAATAATAAAATAGATCTGGTACAGGCAGAAGCAGTAGCCGATCTCATCCACGCCCATTCTTTGCAGGCGGCTAGAGGCGCTATGCGATCCTTACAGGGCGATTTTTCAAAGGCTGTTCAAGCCATTGTGGATGATGTTATTCAGCTTCGGGTCTTTGTGGAGTCGATGATCGACTTTCCCGAGGAAGCGATTGAAACCTTACAAACAGCGCATATAGCAGCGGCTTTAGCATTGTTGAATCAACAGCTTGAAACACTGATTTCACAAGCCGATCAGGGGGCGCTGATTACGCGCGGGGCTTCGGTAATGATTATGGGGCTTCCCAATGCCGGAAAATCGAGCCTGCTCAATGCTTTGGCTGCACAGGACACCGCGATTGTGACGGATATTCCAGGGACCACCCGGGATATTGTGCGATCGCGTGTTGATTGGGAGGGCATGGTGATTGAATTGCTCGATACGGCAGGTCTTCGCAAAGCGCAGGATGCTGTGGAGCAAGAAGGGATCCGACGTGCCTTAGAAGCGGCCGCCATGGCCGATCATATTGTGTGGGTGATTGATGCCAGTGCAGCAGATGTTGCAGAAGATCCCAGGCTTTTATTAAAAGCACATAATCTGTCAATCAAAGAAGGTGTGGGTATAACAGTCTTGTATAATAAAATGGATTTGAAAAAAACACCGATAAGTTTTGCTGAATCCCATTCGGGGACATACATCCCTGTATTCGACGATTTACCATCCCTGGAATCGACGCCCCTCATTGGGATTCAGCAAAACTTATCTGATAAGGCAGTAGCGAACAAGGCCGTGGCAACATTTTGTGTTTCTGCAAAAACGGGTGATGGATTGTTAGAATTTAAACAACACTTAAAAAAGACTCTGGGTTTTGTCGTGGGGGCTGAGCAGCACTTTAGTGCGCGCACCAGACACTTAGAAGGTTTAAAAGAAGCGAAGTATTTTATAGAGCAGGCAGTCTTACAGTCTCAAAAAAACAGCACCTTAGAATTGGTTGCAGAAGAGTTGCGTGCGGTACAAAGGGCCTTAGAAGTTATCACCGGTCGTTTTAGCTCCGATGATTTATTATCAAAAATATTTTCAACCTTTTGTATTGGAAAATAAGTATGCACTTTAAAAAGATGTTTGATGTGATTGTGGTTGGCGGCGGGCATGCGGGTGCTGAAGCTGCCTTAGCCTCTGCCAGAATGGGGGCGCATACCTTACTCCTGAGTCATAATATTGCTACGGTGGGAGAAATGTCTTGTAATCCAGCGATTGGTGGTATTGGCAAGGGCCAGCTGGTAAAAGAGATCGATGCGATGGGGGGTATCATGGGGCTTGCCGCACAACGCAGCGGGATCCAATGCCGTCTTTTAAATCGTAGTAAAGGACCGGCTGTACGATCGACACGCGTGCAAGCCGATCGCATGCTTTATAAGCAGGCGATTCGTGATGCCGTAGAACATCAACCTTATTTGTCGCTTTTTCAACAAGCCGTCGATGCCTTAATTATCGAGGGCGCTATCGTAAAAGGCGTGATTACCCAAGGGGGCATTCATTTTTATGCAAAGTCGATCATTTTAAGTGCAGGAACCTTTCTGGCTGGACAACTACATATTGGGAAGACCCAGTATGCAGGGGGACGGGCAGGCGATCCGCCAGCCTTGGTGCTTGCGCAGCAACTGCGATCGTTGAATCTACGCACCGGTCGTTTAAAGACCGGAACCCCCCCGCGTATTGATGGTAAAACCATTGATTTCTCTGTGATGGAACAACAAGATGGCGACACCCCTATGCCCGATTTTTCTTTTTGGGCTAAAGGCATAGAGCGGCCCACACAAATACCCTGTTTCATTACGCACACCAATGCACAAACGCACGATATTATCCGTGGAGGTCTAACAGACTCCCCGCTTTTCAGTGGTGCGATTCAAGGGGTGGGTCCGCGCTATTGCCCTTGCATTGAAGATAAAATTTTTCGTTTTGCAGACAGAAACTCGCATCAGATTTTCATAGAGCCCGAGGGTTTAAATACCACAGAAATTTATCCCAATGGCATTTCAACCAGTTTACCCTTTGAGGTACAACTAGAACTGATCCATTCTATTCGAGGTTTAGAGAACGCGCATTTAACCCGTGCGGGCTATGCCATCGAATATGATTTTTTCGATCCCAAAGATCTAAAACCCAGTTTGGAAACAAAGGCCTTAGCGGGTTTATTCTTTGCAGGGCAAATTAATGGGACCACGGGCTATGAAGAAGCTGCCGCCCAAGGCTTGTTGGCTGGCATCAATGCAGCCTGTCGGGCCCAAGAACGGGATCCCTGGCTGCCCAAGCGAAGCGATTGCTATATAGGCGTGTTGGTGGATGATTTGGTCACACTGGGTACCACAGAGCCCTACCGCATGTTTACCAGTCGGGCAGAGTATCGTTTAAGTTTGCGCGAAGATAATGCTGATCTGCGATTAACGTCTATTGCACGGCATTTTGGATTAGTCTCGGATGAAAAGTGGCAGCACTTTGAGCAAAAGCAAGAAGCGATTGAACAAGAAAGCCAACGCTTATCCAATCTCTGGGTTCGCTTGCCTGCTGTGGGTGATGCACAGGCACAACAACATCGGGCGGATGAGTACTTAAAAAGGCCCGAGATCGATTATCAAAGCTTGATGCAAAACGAGGGTATAGGTCCCGGTGTGTCGGATCCCTGCGTTGCAGAGCAGGTCGAAATACGCTTTAAATACGCCGGCTATATTGATAGGCAGCAAAAAGAGATTGATCAAAGCCACAAGCACGAAAACCGATCTATACCCTCAAACTTCGATTATGCAGTTGTGATGGGTTTATCTAAAGAACTGTGCGAAAAATTAACCAAGGTTCAACCCCAAACCCTAGGACAGGCGATGCGTATTCCAGGCATGACGCCATCGGCTATTGCTGTGCTATTGGTTTATCTAAAAAAAGCACGAAGTGCCGGGTGAGGGTCTCTGGTTTTCCAACAGCCCAATGCCTGGAGGCTTTGCGTGTAGGCTTAGCATCGGCATCTTTAACGATTGAAGCAACCATTCAAAAACAACTCATTGCCTACCTTGCCCTATTAGACCAGTGGAATGCGGTGCATAATCTGAGTGCGATACGCGATCCCTTGCAAATGGTACAGCGCCATCTGCTAGATAGCTTGGTGCTATTGCCCTTCTTACCCCCAGAACCCTTTCGTTTTATCGATGTGGGCACAGGGGCGGGTCTACCTGGGATCCCCTTAGGTCTTTGTAGGCCCGAAGCCCAAGGTGTTTTACTCGACAGCCGTCAGAAGAAAATCACCTTTGTGAACCATGTGCTACTATCCTTGAAGATCCCAGGTTTAGAAGCAGTCTGTGCACGGGTTGAAGACTATCATCCAGCGGAGTGCTTTGATTTAGTTATTTGTAGGGCTTTCTCTTCGGTATCGACCTTTGTGCAAGGCTCCAGACATTTGTGTAAACTGGGAGGACAATTCCTTGCCATGAAAGGTCAACTGCCAACAGAGGCCTGGGGTTCTTTAGCGCCTGGTTGTGTACTAGAGCGTATACAGCCTTTGCAGGTTCCAGGATTAACCGGTGAACGCTGCGCCGTTTTTATAAAGAGGCATTGAGTGTGGGAAAAATAATAGCTTTCGCCAATCAAAAAGGCGGAGTCGGTAAAACAACCAGTTGTGTGAATCTGGCCGCTGCGCTTGCCCATGTCGGCTATAACATTTTATTGATTGATCTAGACCCACAAGGTAATGCCACCATGGGCAGTGGTGTGGATAAACACCATTTAAAGGTAAGTACCAACGAAGTCTTGCAAGGACAAGCCGCAATTCAAGAGGCTATTATCGCCAAGACACCGGGTACTTATGCGTTGTTGCCTTCCAATGGCGATTTAACCGCAGCAGAAGTGGTATTATTGCGTACGCCGCATCAAGAGAAAAAACTAAAAGAAGCGCTTAGCAGTCTTGTAACAGCCTATGATTTTATCTTTATTGATTGCCCACCTTCTCTGAGCATGCTCACCCTCAATGCCTTAGTTGCAGCACAAGGGGTTATTATTCCGATGCAGTGCGAATACTACGCCTTAGAAGGCTTATCGGCATTAATGTCTACCATAGAGCAAATTCACATCGATCTCAATCCAGGGCTGCAGATAGAAGGGGTTCTTAGAACGATGTATGATCCGCGCAATCGTCTGTCCACAGAAATTTCTGCGCAATTAGTCGCCCATTTAGGCCGCAAAATCTACCAGACCGTGATTCCTCGCAATATTCGTTTGGCAGAG
The DNA here is from genome assembly GCA_945878715.1 of Legionella genomosp. 1. Taxonomy (GTDB): domain Bacteria; phylum Pseudomonadota; class Gammaproteobacteria; order UBA6186; family Azoamicaceae; genus CADEGZ01. The sequence goes on from CAMCTX010000001.1 coordinate 45,301, forward strand.
GCCCCGAGTCATGGCTTGCCTATCTTGTTTTATGATAGAGGTTCCAAAGGTTCAGAAGCGTATCAACGTTTAGCGACCGAATTTTTAATGCGTTTAGGGTTGCGCCTTGAACAAGCGCTAGAACTCGAAACAGTCTAATCGATGGAGGTACTATGGACGCTACTACTACTGTGTCGCAGAAAAAACGAAGCTTAGGAAAGGGCTTAGAGGCTCTATTAGGCGGATCACAGTCTGCTGCAGCCAAGGCCTCTGCGGCCGCGCAAGGCTCGCTTGAGATAGCGTTGGATACCATCCGTCCTGGGCCCTATCAACCACGCGATCGCATCGACGAAGGCGATCTCACATCACTGGTCGATTCTATTCGTGCACAGGGGATTATTCAGCCTATTGTGGTGAATCAATTGGGCCCTGAGGAATACGAAATTATTGCGGGTGAGCGACGCTGGCGTGCAGCACAGTTGGCCGGTCTTAGTACCATCCCCGCCACGGTTAAAAAGGTCTCTGCACGGGCTGCGACAGCCATGGCGCTGATTGAAAATATTCAACGATCTGATTTAAGCCCTATGGAAGAAGCGCGTGCGCTCGATCGCTTGGCGCGGGATTTTAGCTTAACCCATCAAGAAACAGCTGAGGCGGTTGGAAAATCACGTTCTTCCGTGAGTAATCTTTTACGATTGCTTGGCTTGCCACAAACCATACAGCGATTGCTGGAACAAAAGTTTCTAGAGTTGGGGCACGCCAAATTATTGTTGGGGCTTAAAGAGGCCGAACAGCATCGTGTGGCCGAGATCATTGCCGCAGAGGGTTTGTCGGTGCGCGACACCGAGCAGCTCTTGGCCCGCGGTCATCATCCACAGCCTATGGCGCAAAGCACGCTGGAAGGCAAGGCCACAGGCTTCAATCATACAAACGCCAAAACAACGGCCTCGTTTCAAGATCCCAATATTCAGCATCTGGAGCAGACCCTGGCAGAGAAGCTAGGGGCCAAGGTCGAGGTGCAGCATCATCCGAAGGGTAAGGGGCGTTTAGTCATCCATTATTCTAGCCTAGAGGCTCTGGATGGGATTTTGGCGCATATTCAATAATGCTTAACCTTAGCATCGCTTTTGTCCTGGGTGCATCGCTGGCCTTGGTGCCTAGCTTCTTAGCGGCCAAGCTATTTTTTAGCGGGCAGAATAGGACTCCCCATGCCATCCTTCGCACGCTCTATGCTGCGCAGTGTCTAAAATGGATCATGACCCTGCTTTCATTTACCCTGGTTTTCACCTGTTTTTCCTTCGAGCCTTATGCCTTGTTTCTAGGCTTTATGTTTGCCCAGGTGTTTTTTATAAAGATAGTTAACAAAGCAAATAACAACCCTCGGCCCTAAAAATCTTCCCTTTTAGGATGGCTTAGGGCAGAATCGGGTCATAGGTTGCCGCTTTAAGGCGGCCTAATAATTCTATAATTAGATGCTAGGCCTTTTTTTTGCTTTAATGAGTAAATGAATACCGCGACTTATATTCATCACCATCTCCAGCATTGGGTGTGGCACACGCCCATGGGGACCTTCAATATGGACACGCTTTGTGTGTCCTGGGCCTTAGGGCTTCTATTTTCAGGATCTTTTTATTGGGCAGCTAGACGTGCAACCGTTGGGACACCGGGTCGTTTTCAGAATATGGTAGAAATACTCTACGAATTTGTACAAACCCAGGTGAAAGAAACCTTCCATGGTCGCAGTGCTCTGATAGGCCCTTTGTCGATGACTATCTTTGTCTGGGTTTTTTTGATGAACTGTATGGATTTTTTACCTGTTGATTTTCTGGTCTTTTTTGGCTCTTCTGCTTCTTTCAAGTTAGTGCCTACCAGTGATCCTAATTTGACCTTGGGCATGTCCTTGTCGGTTTTTTTCTTGATTATTTTCTATAGTATCAAAGTAAAAGGTCTGGGTGGTTTTTTAAAAGAATTAGCCTGCAAGCCCTTTGGGCCAAAGCTGTTTATGGTAAATATAGCTCTAAAAATAGTGGAAGAGTGTGCTAAACCCCTGTCCTTGGGTTTGCGGCTGTTTGCAAATATCTATGCGGGCGAGTTGATTTTTATCTTAATTGCTTTGTTAGGATGGGGGCAGTGTTTATTAGGTGTGCCATGGGCCATTTTTCATATTCTTATTATTACCATACAATCTTTTATTTTTATGATATTAACGATTGTTTATTTAAGTTTGGCGCATGAGGAACATTAGGTTCTTGATGCTAGGGTCTTATTAAAGGGGAGTTACTATGGAAACGATACAGGCTATCACCTTGGTTGCAGGGCTTCAAAATACCACAACATGGGCGGTGGTTCTTTTGATCAGTGTGGGTGCTTTTAGCACGGCCATTGGTTTTGCACTTTTGGGGAGCAAGTTTTTAGAGAGTTCTGCAAGACAGCCAGAGATGATGCCCCAATTACAAGTTAAAATGTTTATTATTGCAGGGCTGTTAGATACCGTGACCATGATTGGGGTCGGTATTGCATTGTATCTCATTTTTGCAAACCCTTTTATTAATCAACTGATCGAGTTGCTTAAAATCGTGAAGTAGGACCTACAATGGATATCAACGCAACACTCTTTGGGCAGATGATCACCTTCGCCATCTTTGTGTGGTTTAGCATGAAATATGTGTGGCCCGTGTTGGAGAAAACACTACACGAGCGGGAGCAAAGTATTAGCGAAGGTTTAGCCGCTGCCGAAAGAGGACGCAAAGAGCTAGAGGTTTCTCAAAAATATGCCATACAGCATATTCATGAGGCCCGAAGCCACGCACTTGAGATTATTGAAGAGGCTAAGAAAGAAGCCTTGGGTCTGCTAGACCAAGCTAAAAAACGGGCGATCACAGTGCAACAAGAAAGTGTGCTTGTCGGAAAACGCGAAATAGCGCAAGCACGCTTAAGTGTACAAGATGATTTGGAAAAAGAGCTATTCAATTTAGTGGTGGGTAGCACCGAAAAAGTCATAGGCCGTCTGTTACAACCAGCGGATCAGAAGATTTTATTGGATACAACACTGGATAAACTAGTCAGAAAAGCGGTGATCTAATCGATGGTTGAGAACATAACAGTCGCCCGTCCTTATGCAAAAGCCATTTTCGAGCTTGCGCGCGATGCTGCGTGTATGCCTTTGTGGTCCGGTGTTTTATCGGTATTAAGCACCATGGTCCAGGCGCCTCGTATTCAGTGCTTGATAGCCGATAAAAGCCTGCCACCCTCTATTTTAGAGAAGGCTTTATTCGATTTATGTGGGCAATGGTTAAATCTGGAAGCACAAAACTTTCTTAAGCTTTTGATTTTAAACAGACGATTATCATTATTGCCAGACATCCTTAGTCTCTATGAAACGATGTGTTTGGAATCACAGCAACGATTACAAGTACGCTATGAAACGTGTACGGCCTTAACGGCTTCTGAAAAAGAAAAAACCATTCGAGCTTTGAGTCAGTATTTTCATAAGACCGTGGATCTCGATGATCAGACAAACGAAAGTTTATTGGGCGGTTATCGGGCCTATGCAGGCAGTGTTGTGATTGATGCTTCGATTTCAGGGTATTTAGACTATCTTAAAGGGGCAAATGTGTGAGCACTCAACCTTTCAATGCTGCAGAAATTACGGCGCTTATTAAGGAAAAAATAGCCCGTTTTGAATTGACGCCCTTAGTAAGGAACGAAGGCCGTATTCTGAGTATCGCCGATGGCATTGTGCGAATCTATGGATTAGAACTGGCGCAGTATGGAGAGCAACTTCTTTTTGAAGGGCAGCAGCGCGGTATAGCCCTTAATTTAGAGCGAGATTGTGTGGGGGCTGTTGTGCTAGGTAGCACCGAAGGTCTTACGGAAGGACAGCGTGTATGGTGTACCGGAAAAATGGTCGAAGTCCCGGTGGGAGAGGCGCTTTTAGGTCGGGTGGTGGATGCTTTGGGTCATCCCATCGATGCACAGGGCCCCATTGAAACACAGGCTGTCTCAGCCATTGAAAAAATAGCGCCAGGGGTGATTTGGAGAAAATCGGTAGAGCAACCTTTACAGACAGGCTTGAAAGCCGTTGATTTTATGGTGCCCATTGGACGTGGTCAACGAGAGCTCATTATTGGAGATCGTCAAACCGGTAAAACCGCTTTAGCCATTGATGCGATTATTAATCAGAAGCATACCGGTATTAAATGTATTTATGTGAGCATTGGGCAAAAAACCGCATCAGTTGCCGCCGTGGTGCGAAAACTCGAAGAAAGCGATGCGATGAAACATACCATTGTGGTAGCAGCCACCGCGGCACAGTCTGCAGCCTTACAATTTGTGGCACCTTATGCGGGCTGTACGATGGGCGAATATTTTAGAGATCGGGGCGAAGATGCACTCATTGTCTATGATGATTTAACCAAGCATGCATGGGCCTATCGACAGATTTCTTCTTTATTAAAGCGCCCACCAGGTCGAGAAGCCTATCCAGGCGATGTCTTTTATTTACACGCACGTTTATTAGAGCGTGCGGCCCGCGTGAATGAGGCTTATGTAGAAAAAGCCACCGAGGGACGTGTAAAGGGACGCACCGGTTCTTTAACAGCCTTACCCATTATTGAAACACAAGCGGGAGACGTCTCTGCTTTTGTGCCTACCAATGTGATTTCGATTACGGATGGACAAATTTATCTAGAAACCGACTTGTTTAATGCAGGGGTTCGACCGGCGATTAACGCAGGTCTTTCTGTTTCGCGTGTAGGAGGGGCTGCCCAAGCGAAGATCATTAAGACTTTAGGGGCTGGCATAAGAATTGCTTTAGCCCAGTATCGGGAGCTTGAAGCCTTTGCACAAATTGCTTCCGATTTAGACGATGCCACCCATAAGCAATTAGAACGGGGTCAGCGCATGGTCGAAATTCTTAAACAAAAGCCCTTCGCACCTTTAAGTGTTGCTGAGATGTCTTTATCACTTTTTGCGGTAGAGAAAGGCTATATGGATGATGTGCCCATTAAAAAAATATTAGCTTTTGAACAAGGATTGCAAGATTATGCCCGTTTAATCGATGCCGATCTGCTGGCACATATCAATCGTGAGCCCGTCTTAACGGAGGCACATCAAGAGGCTATGGATGCCCTGCTTAAAAGCTTTAAAACGCGCTGGGTTTCCTAAATGAGTAGCTCAAAAGAAATTCGGACCAAAATAAAAAGCATCAAAAGTATTGAAAAAATTACCCATGCGATGGAAATGGTGGCTGCGAGCAAACGACGCAGAGCACAAGATCGCATGCAGGCCTCTCGGCCCTATGAAGAAAAAATACGGCTTGTGATAAGTCACCTTGCAGAGGGAAATCTAGATTATCAGCATCCTTTTCTCGTGGAGCGGACCCCTAAGCGCATTGGTTTTATTGTGGTCTCAACCGATCGAGGGTTGTGTGGCGGTCTTAACAACAATTTGTTTAAGGCTGTGATAGAGGCTATGCGCGGCTGGCATGATCAATCGGTCATTATGGATATTGCAACCATTGGTAAAAAAGCAGAACATTTTTTTCAGCGTATGGGGGGGAATGTGGTCGCCTCTATCATTGATATAGGCTATAAACCCGGTATTCTCGATCTCATTGGTACGGTGAAGGTTATGCTCGATTTGTATGAAAAAGGGAAAATCGATCGTATCTACATAGCCTATAACCGTTTTGTGAATACCATGGTTCAAAAACCTGTGATCGATCTGTTGCTCCCGGTTGTTCATACCGTTTCAGCCACCAAACCCTATAAGTGGGATTATCTTTATGAGCCCGATCCACAATCTTTATTAAATGCTTTACTTATTCGTTATGTGGAATCGATGGTTTATCAAGGGGTGATTGAAAACATTGCCTCCGAACAGGCAGCTAGAGTGTTTGCGATGAAAAATGCGTCCGACAATGCAGCCGATTTAATTGACGATTTAGAATTAGTCTATAACAAGGCTAGGCAGGCGGGAATCACACAGGAATTATCAGAAATTGTTGCGGGTGCAGCCGCTGTTTAGAGGGTTTTTAATATGGCTTTAGGTACAATACTACAAATCATGGGCGCTGTGGTGGATGTGGCGTTTGAGCAAAATGCCTTGCCCAAGATTTATGATGCTTTAATCGTGGAAGATCTAGGCTTAACCCTAGAAGTACAACAACAAATTGGGGATGGCGTTGTACGCACCATTGCGATGGGACCTTCCGAAGGGCTGCGTCGTGGTTTGAGTGTGAATAATACAGGCGTTCCTATTACGGTGCCTGTGGGTGAAAAGACCTTGGGTCGTATTATGGATGTCTTGGGCAATCCTATCGATGAGCAAGGACCGATTGGTGCAACAGAATCCCGTGCCATTCACCGTGCGCCCCCTGCGTATAGTGAGCAGGCGCCTAATCAAATGATTCTAGAAACGGGTATTAAGGTGATTGATCTACTTTGTCCTTTTGCAAAAGGCGGCAAAGTAGGCTTGTTTGGGGGTGCGGGTGTTGGTAAAACGGTGAATATGATGGAGCTGATCCGCAATATTGCCAGCGAACACAGTGGTTTTTCCGTTTTTGCAGGGGTTGGGGAACGAACCCGAGAAGGAAACGATTTTTATCATGAAATGAAGGAATCAAAGGTTTTAGACAAAGTAGCTTTGGTCTATGGCCAAATGAACGAACCACCCGGTAATCGATTGCGGGTCGCTTTAACGGGGCTTACCCTTGCAGAAAAATTTCGGGACGAAGGACGCGATGTTTTATTATTTATCGATAATATTTATCGCTATACCTTGGCGGGCACAGAAGTCTCTGCGCTTTTAGGGCGTATGCCTTCAGCCGTAGGCTATCAGCCAACCTTGGCGGAAGAAATGGGCGTTTTACAAGAACGTATTACCTCCACGAAGACAGGATCGATTACCTCGATTCAAGCGGTCTATGTGCCCGCAGACGATTTAACCGATCCTTCACCAGCCACAACGTTTGCGCATTTAGATGCCACGGTGGTTTTATCCAGACAGATCGCATCGCTTGGTATTTATCCGGCCATCGATCCCCTCGATTCAACGAGTCGGCAATTAGATCCGACGATGATTGGCCAAGAACATTACGATTTAGCCCGTGAGCTCCAAAGTATTTTGCAGCGTTATCGGGAGTTAAAAAACACCATTGCTATTTTAGGCATGGATGAATTACCCGAAGAAGATAAATCCCTGGTAGCCAGAGCACGCAAAGTACAGAATTTTTTATCGCAGCCCTTTTTTGTAGCAGAGTCTTATACGGGGATGCCTGGAAAATATGTTTCCATTAAAGATACGATTAAAGGGTTTAAAGGTATTATTGAGGGTCTTTATGATCACATCCCAGAGCAAGCTTTTTATATGGTCGGCACCATAGAAGAAGCGCTTGAAAAGGCTACACATTTGTGAACAATGAAGCGGCAGGAAAATGCTTCTATTTAGCCATTGTTAGCGCAGAGGCACAGATTTTTTCGGGTTTTGTAAAGCAACTTTTTGTGAGTGGCGTGATGGGCGATCTGGAAGTGCTCTATGGACACGCCCCCTTGCTTACCAGCTTAAGACCGGGTCCTACCTGGATTGTGAATCAGCAAGGGGAAGAGGAAGTCTTTTATATTTCGGGTGGTATGCTAGAAGTACAAGCAGAGACTAGTACTATTTTAGCCGATACAGCCTTGCGTGCGAATGATATTGATGAAAACCAGGCCCTAGAAGCTAAAATACGTGCCGAGAAAATCTTAAGTGGTCAGATCAAAGATTTTGATTATGCGAAGGCACAATCCCAGTTAACAAGAGCGCTTGCGCAGTTGAAAGTGCTCAGAAAATTTCGTGAGAGGGATTAACCCTCAGGTATTTCTTCTCACGTTTTACGGGGCGCTTGCGGTCGGCTCGGGTTGATCATCCAATAGCGACTCATGCTCTAGCCACATCACATTAATAATCCCACAGGCACAGGCGAAGAGTACGCCTAGAATCCAGGTAAAATACCACATGATAGACACTCCCTAGTGATAAGATGAATCGTTCTTAGACCCTATGGAGGCACTCACCGTGCCACGCATAATCCTAAAAGCCCAAATGGTGTAGCCTAAAACAATGGGTAAGAACAAGAGCACGGCGACCAACATCCAGCCCAGGCTTAAGCGACTGGCACTGGCATCCCAGAGCGTGAGACTATGATTAGGCACACTCATCGACGGCATCACAAAAGGATAGAGTGTAAACCCAAGGGTAAACAACACGCTTGCGATGGCAACACTATTACACACCAGCGCTGTTTTGGGGCGTTGTCTGCGCGCGAATTGAAGTGCAATACCGACGCTTAGAATACTTAAAAAAGGCCCTAGATAACCGCGTGGGTCTTGTTGATAATGCTTGAACCACAGCCCCTGTCCTTTGATAACTGTTTTAGCGGTAGGGATGAGCGCCTGGTTGGGATCGCCCATAGCCATCACCTGATAGCCGTCTATATAAAACAGAGCCCCTAACCATGCAAGGCAAAAGCTAAGGATAAAAAGGCTACCTGCTAGATAAGCTGTGCGCAGAGCGCGATCGCGCAAGACCGAAAGCGTTTTGCATTGTATAAAAAGACAAGCTTGGAGTAATAAAAGGCTTAAGCTAAGGAAGCCACAGACTAAGGCATAGGGATCTAAAAGATTGAAAAAAGTTCCTGTAGGATGCGGCATCAAGTTTTGATCGTAAAAGAACGGTAAGCCACGCAGTAAATTACCGAGCGCCACACCAAACAGTAAACAAGGCACAAAACCGCTGATAAAGAGGCAAATATCCCAACTTTTTCGCCATAATGGGTTACTTAGTTTATTGCGATAATCAATGCCCGGAGGGCGTAAAATGAGCGCGAGCAATACTAATAAAAAGGCTAAATAAAAACTTGAAAAAGAAGCGGCATACATAAGAGGCCATGCTGCAAAGAGTGCCGCTGCTGCAGTGACCAGCCATACTTGATTGCCTTCCCAGGTAGGGCCAATACTCTCTAAGAGCTGCGATCGCTCAGAATCATTTTTACCGATCCAAGGTATAAGCGCACACACCCCCAGATCCGATCCGCCCGTAATGGCAAAACCGACACAGAGCAAGCCTATCACCCAAAGCCAAATCAATTTTAGCGTTGCATAATCGATCATGCTAATACCTTCCCAATAAGGTTTTCTGAATGCGATGCGGGGGCATACATCCCTGTATTCGACGATTTCCCGTCCCTGGAATCGACGCCCCGCCTCTGCATTCGGAAAACCTTATTTAGATAGGGCACTAGGTGTTCCTCTCAAAATGATAACGTCCGGTACCCAGGCTGCTGGGCCCTAATCGTGCATATTTAAACATCAAATAAAGTTCTAGTACCAACAGACCGGTATAAAGTGTGACTAATGCAATTAAACTGCAGAGTACTTCTTGGGTTGAAATCGAGGAAACCCCTAAAAAAGTGGGTAATATTTCTGCAATGGCCCAAGGCTGTCTGCCATGTTCGGCCACAATCCAGCCGCATTCTGCAGCAATCCAGGGTAGGGGCATACAGACAATCGCGAATCGCAATAGCCATTTCTTCTGTTCGATATTGCGCTTGGCGTTATAATAAAAAGCAGCCATAAAAAGAAAGAGCATCAGAAACCCACACGCTACCATAATTCTAAAGCTCCAAAATAAGGGCCAGCTATTCGGAACACTATGACGTGCGGCCTCTAAAATCTGTGCTTCTGTGGCATCCACCACGAGGGGTGTGTAGCGCTTGAGCAATAGACCAAAGCCCAGATCGTCTTTGTATGCATCAAAGGCTTTGTGCAGCTTAGGCAGCTGTGGATTGTGATCACCCTGTTCTTTTTTAATTTTTTGTAACAAATCATAGGCTATCATACCTCTGCGGATCCGAAGCGTATTTTGCGCAATGAGATCTTTTAAACCCAAAATGGGTGTATCCAAGGAACGGGTGGCAATAATGCCCAAAGCATAGGGTATTTTAAGTGAAAAATAAGTTTTTTGATCGTTATCACTTGGAATGCCAAACACGGTAAAAGCAGCGGGTGCAGGTTCCGTTTCCCACATGCCTTCAATCGCTGCCAGTTTCGCTTTCTGCACGCTACCGATGGTGTAGCCACTTTCATCACCTAAAACGATCACCGACAGAATAGAGGCTAATCCAAAACCGGCAGCGATCGCAAAAGAGCGACGCGCAAAGGGTAAATCACGACCTTTTAGCAAATAATAAGCGCTGATCCCTAATACAAAAACGGTGCCGGTCACATAGCCCGAAGCCACGGTATGCACAAATTTTACTTGGGCCACCGGATTAAAAAAGACTTCCGATAAACTGCTCAGTTCCATACGCATGGTATGTTCATTAAAGTGTGTGCCCACAGGATTTTGCATCCAGGCATTGGCAATCAAAATCCACAGCGCAGAAAGATTGGAACCTAGGGCGACTAACCAGGTAACCGCTAAATGTTGTACTTTGCTTAGACGATCCCAGCCAAAGAGGAAAAGCCCTACCAGTGTAGACTCTAAGAAAAAGGCCATCAGTCCTTCAATGGCCAGGGGTACGCCAAAGATATCGCCTACATAATGGGCATAATAAGCCCAATTGGTTCCAAATTGAAATTCTAGCGTGATACCGGTTGCAATACCCATGGCAAAATTAATGGCAAAGAGCTTACCCCAAAAGCGCGTCATATCTTTATAAATAATCTTGCCGGTCATCACATAGACTGATTCCATAATGGCTAAGACAAAGGCCAGACCCAAGGTGAGGGGCACAAACAAAAAGTGATAAAGGGCTGTTAAGGCGAACTGTAAACGCGATAATTGTACAACGCTTTCATTGATCACGCAGGATGGTCCTTGTTTAAAAGAATGGGCCGTAAATCGCGCACGCGTTCAGCCTTGGGTTGATGGAAAAAGAAAAACCAAACAGCCAAGAGCAGCAAGATTTTGAGTGCTAGCACTAACCCCAACTCTTTGATAAAAGTTTTATCTTGCATACAAAGCAGTGTACGCAAAAAAGGGCTTGGGTGCCATGGATTGTTTAGCTATGAGAAAAGTTTTTTCGAACAGCAAAACGTATTGGACCAGATGTTAATAAGGTAGTTTTATTGCTTTGTGATTTATGCCTTAGTCATGGACCCCATGCCCTGCTTATGAGAAAATGCCCTGAGTTTTAGAGGGCACCGAATGAACATCAAAAGAGCAGTGGTTGTTTTAGCAGCCGGACGTGGCACACGCATGCACAGTACCCTACCTAAAATGCTACAACCCATTGCAGGTGTGCCTTTATTGGGCCGACTTTTATCAACCCTCTCTGCGCTTCATGCTGCCAAGACGATTGTGGTGTATGGGGAGCATGGCGAAGCCCTACAGCAAGCCTTGGACACAGAAAGTCGCTTTGTATGGGTTGAACAGGCTGAAGCACTCGGTACGGCCCATGCAGTCTTACAAGCCATCCCTCACCTAGATGCTTGCGATCAGGTTTTGATTTGTTATGGCGATGTGCCGCTTATTCGGGTGGAAACCTTGAATCAACTGTTGGATCGGGTCTCATCTGACAGCATGGGTTTTATGACGATGACGGTTCCTAACCCACAGGGCTACGGACGTATTGTAAGAAATACGCAAGGTGAAGTATTGCGGATCGTTGAAGAAGTAGAAGCCAGTGCACAAGAGAAAACCATTCAAGAAGTGAATGCCGGTTTTTTTGTATTGCCGAGCAAAGCCTTAATGCAATGGATTCCATCATTGTTGAACAATGCCCCTAAACATAAAACAGCGGCGCCAGCCAATGGCAAAACTTCTGCAGAGCATTATCTAACCGATATGGTTGCAATGGCGCATCAAGCAGGTATCAAGATTCATAGTATTCAACCTATCGATGCCTGGGAGCTTTCTGGCGTGAATGATAAAGTGCAATTAGCCGTGTTAGAGCGACAATTTCAACGTTCAGAAGCCAAGCGCTTTATGCAACAGGGTGTCACTTTATTGGATCCCGATCGTTTTGATGTGCGTGGTGAGGTAACGATTGGACAGGATGTAACCATCGATATCAATGTGATTCTAGAGGGGCGCGTGAGCATTGGCAATCATGTTTCGATTGGTCCAAATGTTTCTATCAAAGAGAGCATCCTAGAGGATGGCGTAAAAATATTGGCCAATACCGTCATCGAGGGTGCAACCATCGGTTCGGGTGCTAGGGTAGGACCCTTTGCACGTCTAAGACCCGGTACGGTTTTATGGAATGATGTCAAAATTGGTAATTTTGTGGAGCTAAAAAACGCACGTATTGGTTTTGGCAGCAAAGTGAATCATCTAAGCTATGTCGGCGATGCTTTGCTCGGTTCACACGTCAATATAGGCGCAGGGGCGATTACCTGCAATTATGATGGACGCATGAAACATCAAACCACGATTGAAGATAAGGTGCAGATTGGTGCCAATACTTCGCTGATTGCACCGCTCACGATTGGGCATGGTACGGTCGTGGGTGCTGGCACGATCTTGAAAGGTGATGTGGCAGGGGGAAAACGCATTCATAATCGCGTGCAACATCGTATTGTAGATAATCTCACACCCCCGAAAAATATAGAGCCCCAAAAAGAGGATTAAAAAAAGATGTGCGGTATTGTTGGTGCAGTGTCCACCCAAGATGTTAGCAATATTCTTCTAAACGGTCTTCGAGCCCTTGAATATCGGGGTTACGATTCAGCGGGTATTGCCGTATTGTCGGAGCCCGGGGTTCTACAACGTGCGAGAGCCCCAGGCAAAGTGGGTTTTTTAGCCGAAATACTGCTTAAAAATCCCATCGCTGGCACAATAGGCATTGCGCATACCCGTTGGGCCACCCATGGTGTGCCGAGTGAGCGTAATGCACACCCGCATATTATTGAAGGACGTGTAGCGCTGGTGCATAACGGCATTATCGAAAATGCGGAAACCTTGATGGCGCCTTTTTTAGCCGCAGGCTATAAACCTTTATCGGATACCGACTCAGAAGTAGTGGGTCTTTGTATTCTAGAGGCATTAAAGCAAGGTAAAAACATTCTGGAAGCCACACAAGAAACGGTGCGCAAATTAGAGGGTGCTTATGCGCTCTGTGTGATGGATATTTTAGATGCTGACACTATCATCGGTGTGCGATCGGGGCCGCCTTTGGTGATTGGTTTAGGGGAACATCAAAACTTCGTAGCCTCCGATACCTTGGCCTTGCGCGGTGTAACGGATCGCTTTATTTATATGGAAGACGGCGATATCGCAGCCCTAACACGCGAAAAAGTCACTATCTATAATGTTGAAGGTGAGATTGTTCAAAGAGCTATTCATCATAAAGTCGTGCATCAAGATGCAGTCGCCAAAGGGTCCTACGCCCATTTTATGTTGAAAGAAATTTTTGAACAACCCAAGGCGCTTCGCGAAACCTTGAAAATGTGTGTGGCCAATGGCAGCGTTTTAGAAAAAGCTTTTGGTCCCAAAGCGACCGATCTTTTTGATAAAGTGCAGCATGTGCAAATTGTGGCCTGTGGCACCAGTTTTTATGCAGGTATGCTAGCTCGGTTATGGTTAGAAGATATCGCAGGTATTGCCTGTCAGGTCGAAATTGCCAGCGAGTTTCGTTATCGTAAACGGGTGCTTTTACCTAATACCTTGTTAGTGTGTATTTCTCAATCGGGCGAAACAGCCGATACCTTAGCAGCCTTGCGTAGCACACAGCATGAAAATTATGTAGCACGTTTAAGTATTTGCAATGTGCCGGATAGTTCTTTGGTGCGAGAATCTGATCTAGTGTTTCTCACACAAGCAGGTTCGGAAATTGGCGTTTGTTCCACCAAGGGGTTTAGTACCCAATTGGTTGCCTTATTTTTATTGACCTTAGCCTTAGGGCGTCGTTTTGGGTTGGAAAAGGCTAAAGAAAAAGCGTTTGTAGAAGAACTCTGTCAGGTCCCTGTGCTGATGGAGAAAAGCTTAGCTGCTACAGACACAATACAATCCTTGGCCAAAATATTTTCTGATAAATCACACGCTTTATTTTTAGGCAGAGGCTTAGGTTTTCCCATGGCTTTAGAAGGCGCTTTAAAATTAAAAGAGCTTTCCTATATTCATGCAGAAGCCTATCCAGCCGGCGAATTAAAGCATGGCCCTATGGCTTTGGTGGATGAAAAAATGCCTGTGTTAGTGCTTGCACCACCCAGTGCTACGCTCGATAAAATAAAATCGAATATTCAGGAAGTGCGAGCGCGTGGTGGAGAATTAATTGTTTTAACTTCAATGGATGCGGGTATCAAAGCGCAAGAAGGCGTGCATTGCCTCACGTTACCCAAGACGGCTGTAGAGCTTGCACCCTTTGTTTACACCATTCCACTGCAATTACTGGCTTACTACGTAGCCTTGCTGAAGGGCACCGATGTGGATCAGCCAAGGAATTTGGCAAAGTCGGTTACCGTAGAATAAAAGACGCATCGTTAAGCCGCTTACTCGTCATTCCTTTGATTGCGGGAATCTATAAACACGCATCAAGTATCTAATCATTTTGCCGACGTCGGCAAAACGATCGCCATACCAAAGGGTGCAGAGAAAACTGTATTACCATTGCGCGCAGTAGCATGTAATGAATTATTTTATATGGAGCCTTTTATAGACTTCTGCGTCATTGCGTTTGCCGATAGCATCAATAAAAAGTGTATTGTCGACCACTTCATAAATGATGCGATACTCTCCCGCTGTAACCCTAAAAAGATCAGAATAGCCTTTTAAGGCAGCACTATCAGATGGAAAGGGATTTTGTCGCAGGGTGCTTATTTTCTTATCAATTTGTAAGAAATGTTTTGCCACAAGCCGTTCTAGAAATTTCACACTCTTTTTATTGATGCTAAGATTTAACATTTTTAGCTTTGGCTCGCAGCTTATTTAAAAGTTTTTCAGAGGCGTCATGAGATAAAAAACCAGAATCTTTACCCTTTTTAGCTTCTAAGCTCCAGTAAGCATCTTCCAAGATTTGGTAGGCTTCCTGTGAGAGGACTACCGCAAATGGACGACCCTGTTTTTCGATCCCGACGGGCGCACGCTGCGCAGCATCTAAAACAGCCCCTAGCCTATTTTTCGCATCACTTGCTGAAAATGTTTGCATATTCTATCTCCTCAACGCTAACAGTTTCAGCTATTTTAGCTAAAATAGCTATTTTTATCAAGGGCCACTGGTAGGGCGAATCGTTTTCCGTAACAATGGCTTAATTTAATAGGCTTTTAGCTTAAGATCCATCCGTTTTTTAACCGCTATTCTTACAGGCTAACAGTTTTCCTATATGTGACACCGCTTAATAACAGCGTATTTATTGGTGCATACACACCTTTAATAAAGCTAAAAAAATCCAAAAATAGCCTATATTAAAAATGTAACTAACTAATTTTGGAGATTGGGCATGTTTTTTGATCATAAGGGGGATAAATCCGATGCCAATCGATCGCACGTCAGGGTCGAGGGCAATCATACGCATGACGAAGATGGTATCCCTAAGGTTATACAGCAGAATGGCAGGGATTATCCCGTGACAACGCCCGATAGCATTAGGAGGCTTGTACAAGCATTTAATGCGCATGTAAAACCGCTTAAAAATGCCATCATGAAAGTCATACAGACCCCATTTAAAGACTTAAACCCCCAAGCTTTTAATGAGATAGAACAATCCGTGCTTGCCTTCATGGGTCATCTAACAACCCTTGGTGCCGAAATAGAATCCGAGATGGCAGCGCTTAAAAAACAAGGCAATGGTGCTATGCTAACCAATGGATTTGTGGCGTTGGAGGCGAAGAAAAAAAGTGCGGATCTAACGCTATTTCTCTTAATCACAAAGCTTGTTCGTGCCTATGAGCATCATGAGAAAAATAACGATAGGGATGTAGAGGCTTTTGGCATTGTGATCGCAGACAAGGCGCCTAAATTATTGGAGACACTCAAAGCACTAAGAGAAACAAGAGCCGACCTAAGCAATGAGGAAAAGAAAGCATTAAACGAATTATTTAAGGTCATTAAAACGGTGCCCACACAAAAGCCTGGCCCTGGGTCAAGAGCTAGCGTATAGAGGCGATTCATTACAATAGGCTTAAAGTTATCCAAAGATTATGTTATCATGATGGCATCATTTGCAATGATGTACCTAAGAATCAAAATGGTTTGTGCTGAATGAATGACATTTTAAAATCTAACAACCTCCCAAGCGCCCTGCCCGGTTTTTCTACAGAAATCCAAAGTAGCAAGGAAGATCTCTTTCTGCTGGATGCGATAAATCAGCAAATTAACGGGGTACTAGGGCAGTTCCAGACTATTGTGGAGCTATTAGATACCCATAAAAAAGTGGCCCCTGTCGAAGATATACAACGAGAAGTAAAAAAAGCCCTTAAGAAAATTCAAGCCCTTTTAAATCAAGAACCGGGTGTAGAGGCAGATGCTGATTTAAGTGCGCAGGCTTCCAATACAGGTGGCGTATCCGGTTTAGAAGCAAATCCTTTAATTGAAGATATGGGCGGCATGCCACTTGAGGCCATTGCTTCCGATTGGGAGGCTTTTGCCGAGGAAGCAGGCATTAGCGATAAAGCCGAACTTGAAAATATGGTGAAGAAAATTAAAGACAAGCTCCAAGAAAAATTTAAAAACAGAGCGACTCTCGCCCATCGTCTAAAAGCCACGAACAAACCCAGTTTGAAGAATACACCCAAACCTGGGCAAGCCATGACCCCTAAATTTAAACAGGTTCAAGCAGTTTTAAAGTATATTCTAAAAGAAACACCCGCGCCTCCTGCCCCAGCACCTAGAATGGTTGAAGCCCCAAGACCTAGACCGGGCGGATTCTAAGAGGTTTTATGTCGACTAAAAGTTCTCTTTCCAAAGCTATTTTGTTTGAAAAACCAGAGAAAGTGTATGCCTTGATTCGTGCAGGGGCCGATGTGCATGAAAAAGATCCCTATGGTTTAACGCCCCTCATTGAAGCAACTCTTAAAGAAGATCTAGGTATTGCCCAAGCGCTTTTAGAGCATGGTGCGAAAGTGGATCAGCAAGATATTAGTGGTCAAACGGCTTTGCAATGGGCGGTCAATCGTTATCAAAAGCCTTTTTGCGAGCTTTTTTTAGAAGCCGGTGCCAATCCCAATCATCATTCTGCCGATGGTCAGCCACTGTTAGTGAATCCTTTTTTACGAGAACAATCGGATCTATTGCAATTGTTAAAAGATTATGGCGCGATCCTGCAACCCACACAGGATTTCATAGAAGCCAAACTGATGGGGCATCGCTATGAATTAAAGGGCCGCGCTAAAGTTCTGAATGCCAAAAACCGTTTTGTTGCTTTCGATCTAGAAGGTTTTTATCTGGAATTTACCGTGGGGCTTTTGCTAAAAAGCTTGGACGATTTTATGAAAAGCCCTATGGGCGATCGTTTTAGATCTTATGCAACCGTTTTATTACAAGTTCGAAAAGCCTTTAGACATGCAGCCAGTATTATTCCTGAAAAATATCTCAAAAAAGGATCCGCGCACAATACAGCGTTGATTCAAACCGTCATGAAAGAGCCCTTGGTCTTAATTCCTGTTTCTTATGAAGGCCATGCCATTAGCTTTGTTCGCTATGGCCATTATCTAGCCAAATGCGATCGCGGTGTGAAGCATAGTGTGGATACCGTGGTAATTAACAAGGTGGGTAAACCTGCAATGCTTAATCCGGATTTTTTAAGCGATTTAATGTTTAAGAACAAGAGCAATGAATACATTTTGAATACCCTCAAGCAAGTTTTAGATCTGGAACCCATGAGCACCCTACCCGCACGTTACCAATTAAGTGGCAATTGTTCCTGGGCGAATGTAGAAACAGCCGTGCCTGCCATGATGTTCTTATTAATGTTTGGCGGTAATTGGAAAGCCTTAGGCGAGGTGGGTGCCTTAAAGAAATCGGTGATGGATTTCTATGATACCTGGATAGCCTGGGATCAAAATCGGGCTTTAGAGCGTTGTATTAACGAATTTAAAGTGGCCGATCCAAAACGTCAGGCAAGTCTTGCTTCTTTATTGGCCTTTGTTTTATTTCAGCGTTGTCGGGCTTCGCGCCCCTTAGAGGTTGAGCGGGCTAAAAAAATTCTAGCCATGCTTCAGCTTCCAAGCTGTGCCTACATTCTTAAAAGCTATATGAGGGTTTATCACACCAAGGCTGCAGCTTCAATCGGCCAAAACTTCATCGAACTTCTTAAAACCTGTGGTTTAAACCTAGATGATTTGCGCCAAGATTAATGTTACACTGCTCCCCCATGGATACCACCACTATTTTACTAAACACCCTTAATGATGCTCAACGTCAGGCGGTTACTGCGCCCTTAGGGCCTATCGTGGTTTTAGCGGGTGCTGGTAGCGGCAAAACGCGGGTGTTGGTGCAACGTATTGCTTGGCTCATTGGCGAAAAAGCCATAAGCGCGCACAGTGTTTTAGCGGTGACTTTTACCAATAAAGCGGCTGGTGAAATGAAACATCGTTTGAGCGATTTGCTGGGTCCAGATGCCCAAGGCATGTGGGTGGGTACTTTTCATGGTCTAGCGCATAAAATGTTGCGCCTACACTGGCAGGAAGCAGGATTGTTGCAACAGTTCCAGGTGATGGATGGGGATGATCAGCTGCAAATTATCCGCCGCATTTTTAAACAGCTGAGTGTGAATGAAGATCGTTTTGATCCCCGTAAAGTCCAAGGTTTTATTAGCCGTAAAAAAGACGAAGGGATCCGTATCAATACTTTGCCACCGATCCAGAACCCCTACGATCAAGTGGTACAAGAGGTTTATCGCCAGTACGAAAAAATCTGTGAAGCAAGTGGTTTGGTCGATTTCTCCGAACTGCTACTTAGATCCTAT
The DNA here is from genome assembly GCA_945878715.1 of Legionella genomosp. 1. Classification (GTDB taxonomy): domain Bacteria; phylum Pseudomonadota; class Gammaproteobacteria; order UBA6186; family Azoamicaceae; genus CADEGZ01. The sequence goes on from CAMCTX010000001.1 coordinate 64,164, forward strand.
GAACTCTTAAAAAACAATGCCGAGCTTCGTGCCCATTATCAAGCGCGTTTTTCCCATATACTCGTAGATGAATTTCAAGATACCAATACCATTCAGTATCAATGGCTTTCTTTATTGGCCGAGCAAGCACAATCGATGATGGTGGTAGGCGATGATGATCAATCTATTTATGGATGGCGCGGGGCCAAAATAGAAAATCTGCACCGTTTTCAGCGCGACTTTAAAGATGTACAGATGATTCGCCTTGAGCAGAATTACCGTTCTACCGGCACTATTCTCGCGGCAGCCAACGCATTGATTACACACAATGATAGCCGTTTGGGTAAAACATTATGGACAGAGGGCGAGGCTGGCGAGCCTATTGGACTCTATGCAGGCTTTAATGAAGAAGATGAAGCTTTGTATGTGGTGCGTGGGATCCGAGAATGGATGCAGAAAGGCGGGCTACCTCAAGCCATTGGTATTTTATACCGCTCGAATGCACAATCTCGTATTTTAGAAGAATCTTTAATGCGTGCCGGCATACCCTATAGTATTTATGGGGGATTACGCTTTTTTGAACGGGCTGAAATTAAAGATGCTTTGGCCTATTTAAAGTTGGCCTTAAATGTGCAAGATAATACAGCCTTTGAAAGAATTATTAATGTACCACCACGGGGCATTGGTGAAAAATCCCTTGAAAAAATACAAACTATCGCGCAAAACCAAGCCTGTTCTTATTGGGAGGCCGCGCATCAATCCTTAGGCCAAGGGCTGTTTGGTCCCAAAATAGAATCAGCACTCAGAGGCTTTTTGCAGTTGGTTGAAGCGCTGCGTATAGATACCCAAGGTGGCACACCCCTGATGGCGCTCATGGAGCAGGTTGTTCAACAAAGCGGCATTCTAGGCTTTTTCAAAGAGCAAAAAGATGAAAAATCTCAAAACAGAGCTGAAAACTTAGAAGAATTAATCAATGCCAGTAATGATTTTGAATTAGCACAAGACACCAGCACGCAATCAAGCCTGGTCGATTTCTTGGCCTATACAGCCTTAGAAAGTTCTGAAAAACCAGGCCGAGCGCTGGAGGCTGCGGTGCAACTGATGACCATTCATGCAGCCAAAGGCTTAGAGTTTCCAGTGGTCTTTTTGTGCGGCCTAGAAGATGGATTATTTCCGCATCATTTTTCAAGAGACAATCCTGCATCACTTGAAGAGGAACGTCGTTTATGTTATGTGGGCATTACCCGCGCCAAAGAGAAATTATTCTTAAGCTATGCCCAAAAAAGACGTGTCTTTGGTCGGGATGAAGATCGCTTTCCTTCGCGCTTTATCAGTGAAATCCCGCCGCACTTATTGGCAGAGCAGCATAAAAAGGTTAGTGTGCAAAGACCACTATCTTTAATGCGCTCCTTCACATCTTCAACACCTTCCACCTATACAAAAAGTCCCATTACATCCTCAGCAGTATCTGAATCAGGTATGGCCCTGGGGCAGTGGGTACGGCATCCCAAATTTGGCACCGGTATTGTGGTCGATCAAGAAGGTAGCGGGGAACGTGCACGCGTGCATGTAAAGTTTGATATTTATGGCAATAAATGGTTGGCTTTAGCCTACGCCAAATTAGAGCCGGTCTAAGCCTATGTCTACACAGCCCCTTATTCCTAAAGATCCCCTTATTTTAGTGGATGGCTCTTCTTATTTATTTCGTGCCTATCACGCCCTGCCCCCTTTAAGTACGGCCGCTGGTCAACCCACAGGGGCGATTGTGGGGGTGATTAATATGTTAAAAAAGCTGATCACCCACTACAGTCCAAGGAAAATAGCGGTGGTGTTTGATGCCAAGGGCAAAAATTTTCGACACGCATTGTATGCGGCGTATAAAGCTAATCGTGCGGTGATGCCCGAAGATTTAGCCGTGCAAATTGATCCCTTAAAGGCTGTAATAGAAGCCATGGGCTTAGCGCTCATCACAGTGCCGGGTGTGGAGGCAGACGATGTGATCGGCACTTTAGCGTTCCAGGCCAAAGCACAAAATCACTGTGTCTTAATTTCCAGTGGGGATAAAGATTTTGTGCAGCTAGTCGATCCGTTGCTTTTCGTGGTGAATACCATGACCGATCAGGTGTTAGACGAGCAAGCTGTTTTTCAGAAGTTCGAAATTCGTCCCGATCAAATGGTCGATTACTTAACATTGATAGGCGATACCGTAGACAATATTCCAGGCGTGCCCAGCGTAGGCCCTAAAACAGCCGTAAAGTGGCTTAAAAGTCATGAAACCTTGGAAAATATTATCACGCACGCCACAGAGATCTCGGGTAAGGTTGGCGAAAGTTTGCGTGCAACGGTGCCACAGTTGGCTTTATTTAAAAGTTTGGTAACTATTCAGACCGATGTTGTACTCGATTTTACGATTAATGATTGCCTGCTCAAAAAACCCGATCATGAAAAACTAGCAAAACTATTAACAGAACTTGAATGTAGCCATTTGCTTAAAAATTTATCGATGCTTCAACAAGAAAAATCGGAAGCAATAGAAGAAAAAACAGACCCTCAAACCCATTATGAAACAATATTATCCGAAGAACATTTTG
>CAMCTX010000002.1 GCA_945878715.1 Legionella genomosp. 1
AAACCTATCGCAAGCTTAGCGATTTTGATTGATAATGATAGGAGCTGGCGACCCGGGATTTATCGCCAAGAACTCTGGGGATCTTGGGTAGAGATGAGTTTTCCCATTATCAAGATTATGGACTATGCCGATAGAATCGTGGAACTCCAAAACTCGAATAATCGTTTTGCATCGGTGATCCTTGCCCAACTGGCGGCTAATCAAAAAGGATCTGCAGAAGCTAAGGGCAGCACGAAGCTTGCATTGACTAAAAGCTTGTATCGGCACGGTTGGGTAGGTGATGATATTAGGGACTTGTATCGGTTTATCGATTGGCTTATTAGACTACCGGAGGATTTAGAAGTGACTTATAATACAGCAGTTCAGGTATTTGAGGGGAATTTGAAAGTGGACTACGTTACTACCGCTGAACGTATTGGAATCCAGAAAGGTTTAGCACAGGCCCGAGAAGAAGCAAAAGAATACGTCACAACAGCTGAACGTATAGGGATCCAAAAAGGTTTGGAACGGGGCTTACACCAAGGTGAAAGCGCAGTGTTATTGCGCCTATTAGAACGTAAATTTAGTGTTTTACCTGATAAATATCGTAAGAAGATCCAAGAGGCAGACTCAGCCATGCTTTTAGAATGGGCTGTCAGATTACTCGATAGCCAATCCTTAGAAGCGTTATTTAAAAGCTAATGTTCCACAGAACAAGCCATCCGTAAAAAGAGGCTTGCACATTTCAGAAAAATAAGCGATCGCTCAGATCCTGTGCTGCCTGTTTTTCACGTTGATTACCATAGTGAAGCATGGTCTCTAAAACCTGTTTAGCACTATCGAAATCCTTAATAGCTGCATAATGCTTGGCTAATTCCATACGAATGCTAAACTCTTGGTCAAAAAAGGGCAGGGTTTTTTTGGGTTTTTCTTTGTGCGGGCCTAATAAAGATAAAGCCAAACGGGGTCTAAACCGTTTGATATAAACCAGCGTTAATAAACCTAGCATCATGGCTGCAACACTGGCACTCCATAACCACTTCTGCGCTTTGAGCGATAATGTCATCAAATGCCAAAAGGAAGCAAGAACCCCGCTAAAGGACCCCTTCGCAGATTCTTTTTGTGCATCGAGCTCAGCCTGATGCTTCTGCTGCATGTCTGCAAGCGCTTGACTTTCTGCAATCAAGGCCTGTGCCGCTACTTTGGCTTTATCAACCACTGCTTGTTGGGTCACACTCACGGATAGGGGACGATTGTGCGGTACCACGCTTTGATTGGATTCTGTAGGCGTACCCGTATTTGTTTCAAATAAATTTTCCAAGGCTGAAGTCGCATTACGATTCAGGGTCTTGAGATCCGGTACCATGGTTGGTACAGGCTTATTGGCATGATCCAGTTTAGCCTGACTAAAACTTGCGACAGCTTTAGGATTGTCATCCATACGACGCGAAATCTTGCCAATAGGTGCTGGATCAAATAGTAAGGTATAGGAACGCACCAAACGCCCTTCTGGCCAATGCAATAAAACAAGAAATTCTAAGAAGGCACGTTTGACTGGTTCGTCACTTTGTACACTGATAAAGCTACGATCGCCTTGTTGCACGACTTCGAAACGAAGCTTGGTTAGAAAATAAGGTCGGGCCATATGGATTTTTTCAAAATCGGCGGCAGGGGCTAAGGTAATAAACAGATTGCTGGTATTAATCTCATCCGCACCCACCAACTCAATTTCAGCATCCAGTGGTTCATTCAAGTAGGAATACAGCTTGATGGCACCAAAGCCTAAACCAAGGCTGGCCCCAGACCATAAGCTTAAAAGCAACGGTACACAACACAACCAGAGGAACGGCACAGATGCTAGACGACTACCCTTAGGCATAACAAGTCCTTTTATGCAGCTTTGGATAGAATTATAGTTCACAAATAATGATTAACCAGACACTCCGCAATCTGCACAGCATTTAAGGCAGCGCCCTTACGAATATTATCGGCCACAACCCATAAGTTTAATCCACAAGGATGGCTCAGATCTTCGCGTATGCGCCCTACATACACAGCATCTTTTTCTGACATTTGTGGCACGGGCGTGGGATAGCTGGGTGTTTTCTGACCATCCATCACAATCACCCCTGGGGCTGCTTTGAGTAAACGTCTGGCAGCAACTGCTGTGATTTTTTGACAGGTTTCTAAATGGATAGCCTCTGAATGCCCATAGAGCACGGGTACACGCACGGCGGTAGCATTTACCTGGATATCGGGATCGTTCAAGATTTTTTGGGTTTCCCAATGCATCTTCATTTCTTCGAGGGTATAACCATTGTCGTGGAAATCGCTAATATGTGGCAACACATTAAAAGCAATTTGTTTACTATAAACATTGGTTTCTATAGACTGCCCATTCAGCAGACCACTCACCTGATCCACCAATTCGCTAATAGCCTTTCTGCCAGTGCCAGAAACCGATTGATAGGTGGCCACATTAATACGTTTAATGCCGACGGCATCATAAATAGGTTTAAGGGCGACCAACATTTGAATGGTTGAACAATTAGGATTGGCAATAATCCCGCTGTGTACATAATCGCCTAAGGCCTCTAGATTAACCTCTGGAATAATAAGAGGCACCTTCTTTTCTAAACGAAAATGTGAGGTGTTATCGATCACGATACAGCCTGCAGCCCTCGCCCGTGGTGCATAGAGGGCTGATGCCTCTGAACCTGCCGAGAATAAAGCTATCTGTACCTTGGAGAAATCAAAAAGCTCGACGTCTTCCACCACCAAGGCCTTAAGCTTAAAAAGGACTGTCTGACCTGCAGAACGATGGCTCGCCAACACATGCATTTTTGCAACCGGAAAATGGCGTTCGGCTAAAATACTGAGCATAGCCTCGCCCACCAGACCTGTAGCACCCAGTACGGCTACATTAAAGGTTTTGCCTTTCTCTTTCATTCCCCTTCCCCTATTTATTTTAGTAATACTACCGCTAGACCAACCAGGGCTATCAACAACAAAGCCAAAAAGCCCAAGGTAAGTAGGCTTTTACTCAAAGCATCGAAGGATAAAGCTTTAGGATTGGCCTTCAGATAGCCATACAGCCGCCACAATGCCCATAGGCAAAAAAGTATCGCTAGTATTTTCATGGTAATTCCTTAGCTCTTAATAAAAAAACACCTTCGGCACCCTGCTCAAAATCCAACCAAATAAAGGGGATCTGCGGATAGCGTGCTTCAAGCAGCCCGACGGCATCTATACCCACCTCAACCACCAACAAACCCTCTGGCTTTAAATAGCGTTTGGCTTCTGCAAGAATCCGATCGACCACACAAAGCCCATCAATCCCCGCTTCCAAAGCCAGTGTGGGCTCAAAGCGGTATTCAGGTGGAAGCTCGGCCATGCTGTGCGCAGAAACATAAGGCGGGTTACTAATAATGATATCGTAACGATGGGTGCAAGCTGCCCATAAATCCGATTGTAGGGGATAAACCTGAGTGCCTACACCGTGCAGATCGATATTATGTCGGGCAACGGCCAGGGCCTCTTCTGAAATATCTAGGGCATCCACACTCGCTTCTGGAAAGGCCTTCGCACAAGCAATAGCGATACAGGCTGAACCACAACAGAGATCGAGGATGCGTTCAGGGGGTGTCGATAACCAAGGTTCAAAACCCTTGCCTATCAATTCTGCAAAGGGCGATCGGGGAATAATGACGCGCTCATCCACATAGAATTTTAAACCGGCAAAATAGGCCTCATGCACCAAATAGGGCACAGGGATCCGTTTATAGATGCGCGCTTCGACCAAGGCTAATAGCTGCTTACGCTGTCGTGGATCTAAGACGCGATCTAAGACGCTGCGATCGGCATCCAAGTCTAGCTTTAAGACAAATCTTGCCAGGGCAACGGCTTCGTCCCAGGCATTGTCTGTGCCATGACCAAAACAAAGGCCTGCGTCTAGAAAAGAGCGTTCGGCCCAGCTTAGAAAATCACCAAGGGTTGTTAATCGCAAGAAGACCCCTTAACATGGGATGCATGTTATTTGGAAGCGCTATACAACGTAAAAAATCAGGCTACCTGACTTACCCTCTGCTTGCTGCACAACGCTTTATTCGCGCGCTTACAGGATCAGAACGTACCACACAGAAACAACAAGTCTTGTTAGCTGCCGCGCATTATACCCTGGCGGGCGAACAAAATCTATCGTTGCCCCGTAGCACCCTGCATCTGAACACGGCCATTACCCTGTTAAAAAAAGTTCAACGCCCTTATCAATCCTCCGAATGGCAGGTCCAACTGGCACAAGCTTGCTTTAGACGCGCTGAAGTATTGGAACAAAAAGAAGCCTTTCACCAAGCTTTTGAGGATTATCAACAAACCCTCAGCCTCTTGCAAAGCTTAGAAACCAAGCTAGAAGATAGGGATTATCTATTGCTGGCCCGTGCAGCCCTTTGCATAGCCGATCTCATTAACCATGTCTGTATCGATCCCAAACTGGTCATTTTCCAACACCCGCTGGTTTATGTGAATCAGGCCCTCGGTGCCTTAGATGCTATTGAAAAACCCAGTGATGAAGTCTCTATTACCCATGCCTACGCCCATCAAATCGCAGGCATTTGTCTTGGCCATCACGACTTCGAAGAAGCGGTGCAAGCCTTAGAAACAGCCTTGGCCATAGCCCTTAAAACACAATGTACGCAAACGGCCACGCTGCTCGCAGATATTTATACCTGCTTAGGTCTTCTGTATGAGCAAGCAACCCGCCCTGCTGCCTTTATGAATCAGCCCGATCCCCGTGCAGACTATGCCCTAATCTATTTTGGTTTGTCCTTGCTATTTGGCCCAGAAGAAAACGACGCCGATCCGGATGATCCTTTCGCCCTCGATTGCTTATTTGATATGATTTACAGTGTTTTAGACCCACATCCTACCGTACTAGCCCAAAAGCTAAGTATGCAATTGGTCGATGCACTGATTCAGGCTTATACCTGTGTGGTACAAAACAGACTCCCTAATCAAACACTTTTAGCACAATTAAGAGAGGGATCTGCTTTAGATAGTTTTGCCAGACATATTTACTGGTTGGTCCTGGAGCTGCATGCCGAACAGAATGCACATGAGGCCTTTATCCCCGATTTGATTGCACCCTATGCCCCGCCCATTTCTATGGCCTACGACATGGATGTATTATTCACAGAAAAATTTGTTGATAATGTCTATTATTTGCCACAAAAATGAGCAATACTGCGGCCCTAGCCGATGCATTTTTTCTTGGAACGAAGTTATACCAACAAAAGTTCTCTGAGCTCTGCGCACCCCTTGCGAACTATTTGGGTGCCACCCATGCTATCTATATCAATATTGATAAACATGGCAGAGCCTTCAGTATTTGCACGCATGAAACATGGGTGGAAAGATTTTTAGAAGAACGCTATTACCAATTAGACCCACTCATGGTACATCCTGATAATATCCATAATGGTTTCTCTTTTGATAATGCCAGTGAGGATGAAGCATTTAAGAGTACGATGCTCTATGATGCAATTGTTAAATTTAATTGGTGCAACAGCTTTGCTTATATAGAAAAAATGGCTAATGGTGGTTATTTTGGATTTGACTTTGGCACAACTAAAGACAATTATTACATGGTTAATCGCTTAATTAACGAAGCGCGCGTCATTAAAAATTTAATTAGAAACTTAAACAGGCAATTAATGGCTATTACCCTTGATCTACAAGAAAACAGAATGGATTTTGCCGCACTCAAAGGAGAGGTGTTTTACACCCAAAAGGGGCTGGTGTTTCATGAAGAATGCAAAATTAAAAATAAAATACAATCATTAAATAATCTTGGAATCGTAATCGGTCATGATTCTAAAGATCTTTTGAACAAGGCTTTTCTATCCCCGCAAGAAATCAGTTGCCTGAGAATCTATCTTAGAAGCCACAGCCTTCAAACGGTTTCCAAAGGTATGGGTTTAGCGATTACAACCGCAACCAGCTATATAGAAAATATTAAGAAAAAACTTGGATGTCGTAACAAAAATGAATTGTTTGAAAAAGCTGAAGTCTTAGAGTCTTTAGGTCAAATTTAAAGATGAAGACCCTAAATATTGAAGTTGGCAACTTAAGTAATAAAGCTTGGTTATTTCTGAGCTATTACAATTCCCATCACCCTGTATTGCATAGGTGTTCAAAATTCTTCAAAAGGTGCATGATAGCCTCATACTAATGAACATGCGGTGACGATTGATGAATGTGGATAATTGTCTTATAACAGATAAAAAGCACAGTGAATTATGCAAATTAATTCTCACGGTGTTAAATTGCAATGTCCTATGGGTTATCAATGTCAATAAAGGACTTTTAACCGTTTTAGCCTCCGATGCACCCATCCTGGAACATTATTGGGACAAAAAATATTACTTGCAAGACCCCAATATTCCGATTGGAAAACATCCTCTACCAGTACAGTCCAGTCTATCACCCTGGGAAGTACACCTGGGCAGCCATTCTAACATGTTTAAACAAAGCGGCTTCTTATACGATCTATCTAGGCTATTTGGCATTGAAGAATTTGCCTCTATTGAAAATGGCATAGGCTTGGAATCCTATTGCTTTAGATTTTTCACGCAAAATAATCAATTCGTTTTTATGAATAAACTATTAAATAACATGCCCTTTATAAAGTTTTTTATGAATGCTATGATAGAGCGGTTAGACGTCAGCCTTCGTCTGCAGTCGGGTGTTCTTGTCTGTGGGCCAGGTTAAAACTGAGAATATAGCTATGCTGGCAGATGAGTTTTTTCTTGGAACTAAGTTGTATCATCAGAAATTCTCTGAGCTGTGTAAACCACTTATAAAATATTTAGGTGTAACACAGGCCATTTATATCAATATTGATAAACAAGGCAAAGCTTTTAGCGTTTTTAACGATGCAAAATGGTCTGAGCGATTTTTAGCAGAGCACTATTACCAATCCGATCCGCTTATGGTTCACCCTGATCATATCCATAATGGTTTTTCTTTTGATAATGCCAGCGATAACCAAGAATTCAAAGACACCCTTCTCTATGATGCTACCATTAATTTTAATTGGTACCATAGCTTTGTTTATACAGAAAAAAACCCTTCCGGTGGCTATTTTGGATTTGCCTTTGGGACAAACAAAGATAATTTTCAAATAGTTAATCGCTTGGTTAATGAAGCAAATGTGGTTAAAAAATTACTTAGAAATCTAAACAAACGACTCATGACTATCACGCTTGATTTACAAGAAAATAGAATGGATTTCCATGCACTAAAAGGAGATATTTTTTATACGCAAAAAGGACTTGTTTTTCATGAAGAACATGAAAATCGTGATAAAATACAACTGTTGAGTGATCTTGGATTCTTGGCTGGCAGTGATTATCAAAATTTTTCAAACAAGATTCTTCTATCACCACAAGAAATTAATTGTCTTAGAATATACCTTACAAGTCATAGCATTAAAACGGTTGCCAGAGATTTAGATCTAGCAACGACAACTGTAACTAGCTATATAGAGAATATCAAAAGCAAACTCGAGTGCAATAACAAACACGAATTATTCGAGAAAGCTGAAATCTTAGAGTCCCTAGGCCGCATTTAAAAACCCTGTTTACCCTGAGTCCTAGATCGGATTTAACTGTGGTTCTGCAAAGCTTGGCATTTTGCTTGGCACGACAAATTTCCTTATGGTGCCAACCAATAGATAGAACAATGGCGTATTACAAACGGTGATAAACAATTTATAGGAATAGCTGTTAATCATAATAAGCCACATCTGCTCTTTTGGAAAAACCCCTAAAAGCGTTAAAAGACTAATGGCCGCGAAGGTATCCACAAATAAAGAGACCACTGTACTACCATTATTTCTAAGCCATAACCATCGGCCCTTGGTTATTTTTTTAATCCATAAATATAAATTGATATCAATACGTTGTGCGGCATAACAAGCAATCATATTGGCTATAAAAGCTAAACCATAGGCACCAAATACGCTGTGAAAAATAGTATTATCAATGGTAGACCAAGGTGTTGCCTGTAAATGATCCATGCCTGTAACAATTAAGGCTGCAACAATATTCATGGCAATCGCTAAGCGCACACAGAAATTAGCCCTTTTCTTATCGAAAAACTCGGCAATTAGATCCGTTAGCATAAACATTAAGGGATACAGTATGGCACCCACCGATAAGGTAAAGGTATGAAAGGGTAAGAGGGGCAGGAAAACAAATTTCTGATAAGTCAGATTACATATAACAATTAATATTGAAAAGAAAGCACATAGTACGATGTACATCCTATCTAAAGCCGACATATTCTCCAGGGCTGACATGGCATTACCTCCGTGTGACCAGTACCTCTATTGTATAGGTATTCGCTTTTTTGTCTATAGGATAAATTGAATAGTGGAATAATACAGGAGGATAGAATGATGGACAGTTCGTTAGGGAAAAATAATCCACTCGCACATATCGTGATAAACTTTGACGAGCAACGCAGGCTTGCCTCGCAACATTTAAACAAAATTACTGTATTACAACAAGAACTTAAAACAGAAGAACGAAGACTCATGCGATTAATACGCAGCCATGGCCTGGGCATTTTTTCCTGTTAAGACAACCATACCCACAAACCTTAAGCTTTTCTGGCATAGATGACCATATCGCACCCATGCGCTTTAGCGTTTCCCTACCTGTACCTTTGCTTGTTCACCATAGACAACCACAGGCTGTGCCGACTTTGCTGCTGCCATTGAACAGGCTGCTGCTTGGTAAGCAGGGGTAAAGGTCGGCGCTAGCACTGGTTTACGGGGTGGGCTACCATCGGAGCTAGAAGTCGCATGTCCTGAGGATCCTTCAAACCAATCATGTTCGAAGGCAGGTGTCTTATTGGGGGGCAGTAATTTAAAGTCTGGCATTTTTTCTACATCCAGCGCAGACACTAAACGCCAACCATAAACCTTGGGATTGCTATGGGCATGGACATAACACTGAGGGTTCCCACCTTCCATCACACAAAGGCCTGGCAAGGTGAAAAAGTCTTGGGGATCCCAAGCTTTGCCCTTTTTTGTAAGCAGTCCACTACCCAAAGCTTTTTTGATAAGCTCTTTGGCCCAAAAGGTTTTAAGCGTTTCGGGTGGCTCTTGTTGTATGATCAACGAAAATAAAACTTGATCCAAACCCTCTACCCGAACTGCCTCTGCAATCTCTGGGGCTGCATGCAGTTGATCGACAATCCATAGCATCGCAAACATGGCTGCTTGTTCCGCAGGACTAACAAAGGGACTCTTTAAAAGCTCTTGTTTACCTTTCTGTAACTTCTTCTGCATAGAACCCTGTTTAGCTTCAGCTTGTTTGGGATCTTCTAGGGCTAAGAGCTGCTGGGTATAGGCTTCGGTAAGCCTGCGTGTTAATCTTCGGCGCACATCTGCCATCTTTCGTTCGTCACCAAAGGTTGCAACACAATAGGCCACGTTTCTTTGACGAATCTCGGCAACCTTATCGGCACCTCTTTTAAGCAAAGCAGCACCGGCTGCAATACCCGGTACCATGGGTGCAATCTTCACAAGGGCTGAAAGACCCCCTAACACATCCCGAAGCGCACCCAAGTGCTTATCGCCTAAATTGGCTTGTAGCATATTACTGGCAAGTCCATTAAAACCATGAATAAGCACTCTAAAGCGTGTATCCAGGGTATCGTGGAAAACTTTAAGGTTTTCGTGTCCGGGTCTAGCTAACCAAGCTTCAAATCGTTGTTGTTCATCCAGTGGGTTCAGGAAATGCTCGTCTACAAGCCTTAGTTGTTGTTTCATGCCATAGATCTGCTTAGACTGTTGTTGTGCTTGTGCCAGCACTTGCAAATCAAGGGATCGCTCTACATAGCGTTTGAGCAAGTTTTGTAAGCCTGTAAAATCGAAAATAACAGTCACCAGCGGACGATTAATACCGTAGTCTGGATCTGTGTACGAAAAACGCTTAGCACCATGACGGTCGGACAAATCAATCTGAAACCTTAAAACATTGGGGTTCGGATCGTTGGCACCTGTTAGGCATCGTATGGTATTGTGGCCATTCACATCAAAAAAATGCTGTTGGTAGGCTCTGGGATTGAATACCACATCCCAGGCTGAGATGCCTTCCCGGGTTTTCATAAACATCATCTTTTCTTGGCACTTTAGCAAAATCGTCGCCATATCGAAATTGCCAGGATAGGATACGGTTAAGGGTCTATTGGGTATTTCTACGGGTTTAGTATCATCCCAATAATCAATCAGGGTATTCTTCATTTCTGGGCTTTCCCATACACCATCTTGAATAACAGAGAAGGGATAGAGTGCAAACAGTGCGGTGTGCAAATGGTTTTGGTCATTCAAATCATCAGTATCACCCACAAATTTTACCAAATCTTTATCGGCTTTTAAGAGCGCATCTGCAATGCGCCAATCGCCCTTGGTTACAGCTTCAATAATAATTTCTGAGCCCGCCAAAGTAATGCCCCGAGGCTTAGCGCCACGGGCGAGTAATAGAGGGACGGCCGTTACACAGCCCACAGACACCCCTAAAGCCAAGGGTGTGGTCCTTTCTGTCTCTTCGTATTCAGAAGGTGCTGCAAAGCAATTAGGATCAGCGCCCTGATCGAGCAGAGAAGTGATTAATGCGTCTCCCTCCTTACGCTCAAGGAGAGCATCCAAAAGGGCTACATTCAGTTTTTCTTGGTCTTCTGGCCCTTTTTGCTGCATGTTTGCTGCTTTCATCGTCTTCTCCTTCGCTTTATCATCCAAGCTTGATCTAAGCCTATACACCGTTAGCAAGTGCTTCCATTCTGAAAGTTCTGTGCGTGGAAGTCAATATCATCCTCGGGCAAAACCTCTATCGCTGTAGGTCAAACAAGCTTATAGCAAGGACTCCTGGCACTATTTATTACTAGTCCTATACTTAGCTTTGTATCCAAGTGGTTGTAAGTAACTGCTTTATAAAATAGCTGTCAAAGCTATGGTGCTCAGTAGAGGGTGCACTTTAAAATGAGAGGGAGAGAGATAGTATGCTTAGCGATGATGGTAAACCTAAGGTTCCCCAGACAGTTCCCCCTGCCCTTAATGCTGGACAGAAAACTACCCGCACCACTGACGAAACCCCTGATAGCGCAGAAAGGAAAGCAATAGCTAGGCAAGCACCAGCACGCCGCAAACGCAAAGATTCCGATGATAGCCAAAACTCGTCCGGTGTATCTGCACCCAGGCAGCCTCTTGTGGATTCTGATAGCGATCGGGATCCTTCGGATATTGATGAGGTAGACTTTGGTTCAACATTCGACGATCTTACAAGTAGGTTTGCAAAACTTAAACAACAATCCCTTGCAGACCCGAATGTTCAACCACTCCTTAGCGCTCATCTAGACAAGATAGGCACACAAGAAGCAGCACCAGAAGAAGACCTTGTACTGGCACAAAGGGTTCTGGACAATGAAGACGATGATGACCCTGAAACTGTAATACCGGGAACCACCTTGGTTGCTTCCGACCCAACTGCCAAGACTCCTGATCCCAAGACTGCCAAGACCCCTCAAATAAAAGATGATGATAAAGCCTGGAAAGTGCTGCGCAAAAAAATAATAGCCGAAGCCGCAAAAATGAAACTCTACGCAGAGAAAAGCAACGGTTATCAAACTATCCACCTGGTTTATCCAAATGGCAAGGAAGCTATGCTCGTTGAAAGACAGCTAGATAAAACCTTAAAGCTGTCTTCTAAGCCACCCACAACGCCTGAACAGCTCATACAATTATTTCTTGTTACAGACAGTAAAATTTGCGCGCTTAATAAGGCTCAAAGCCCAGATGTGGCCGCAAAAATCTACCAAGCGCTAACTAATAACGGCATTAAAGTAACTCTGCATAAAGGTGTGATAGCACAACTCCAGGCAGACCCTACCTATAAACACATCGCTGAGGAATATCTAAAGAAAAATCCTAGCTCAGTTACACCAACCGGCGCTCACAAACCAACACCGGCTGATACGATACCTACAGATGTACCAACAGCACAATCAACACCAAGGACTGTTAATCCAACAACACCGAGCGTTCCGCCAGACAATGATGCTACGACAGCTAAAAAGCCAAAGAGAAATGCCCCCTAAAATAAGGAGTGGGAAAAAGTATGGTTTTTGGAGAGAGATAATATGATTGGAGATAATCCTAAAAAAGATGGTGATAAAACCACTCCAACATCGTCACCTCAGGATGTTGCCTGTGAAGCTCATGCTGGGAAAAAGTTATCACGCAAGGCATTAATAGAAGCAGAGATTGTGGCCTTATTCCAAAAAGGGCTTGCAGAAGAAAGATATGGACGGTATGACACACTTTTACAGAATGAAGCGTTAAGGAAGAGTGATCCTGTAAAATGGGTTCAAGATATGTCTAAGGTATTAGATATTTCAGGACCCGCGTACCCTCCATCGATGCCTCCCCTAAAATCAATGTTTCCCTTAGAAGGGGAATACCTTGCTGAGCTATTAGCAATATATATTGATAACGCTCGTGCTACTTCATACCAGATGCGTATAGCATCTGGGGTTGCTCCAAAACATTCTCAGACCACTTCTACACCTGTAGGTCCTACCCAACAGAATACAAGTGATGCCATGGCAGAAAGGCTCAAAAAACTCAATAGCCGTTTTGAAGCACTAGGGTTTGATGGAGCAGAGACACCCTCACAAAACCCCTCTAACAAACAATCTGTGCAGCCTTTGACACTACAAAGATCAGCCCATGAGGCGACAAACCCGAGTTCTGCACCTAAGCCTGCTAAAGCAGCTGTTTTAGGGCCTGATGAAAAGCAACAAGAGACTAGCGAGCCACGATCAACATCAAGGCGCAATCCTTAAAATGGATAAGAGGATACCTATGCCGACACATGAAGGAAATAGCTATGACTCCTCTATATGATGGGCAAGATGTTCATGCTGATGATGGTTTTAACCCTGGCGCTGGGATAACACCCGTCAACCACACTGCCGCACCAGGTCTCTCAACCCTAGATCCATTATTGACAGGTTCTATAACAGTCAAACTGATGAACTTTAGAACCGACCCTAGTCTTCCTGAGAAAACGGCCGAGATTGCAGGACTATTACATGATTTTTTTAGTCTTCCTCTCCAAGAGAGGACCCCTACAGAACACAAAGCATGGGTGAAAAAAATATTGAACGCTGTGGGGATTGAAGAGCAGCCTTTTTCATTAATACCCGACAATCAATATCCAGACCATGCTTTTGCGCTCGCAAGATTTATTGAAGAACGCCAACGTATGACACCCGTTCCTGATCAGCCGTCATCTCCCTCTATACCCACGGCAGACCCGACACCTTTTTCTGCTGGCGTTCAATTAGCCGCACTTAATAGACGTTTTGGAGACATGGCACAGAATGGTGATGCCCTGCCCCCAAGAAATAGACGCAGCACCGATCCGAAAACACCCCCTACCCAAGCACCTGCCGACACAAACACGGTAAAAGAAACCAAAGGACCCCTAACACTGTTACATAGCTTCCTGTCTAAAATAATGCCTAAAAAGTCTGATCAAGCATCACAGGTTGAGCCACAACAGGCAGCAGCCTCAAGCAATGCCGACAAACCACAGGACAGGTCGAATAGTCCAAGGCTTCAATAATGGGAACCTTCAAGGAATGAGATCATAAAAAAGCATGAGGGGATAGGCTAGCGCTACTGCCCTGGTTCTACACCCGACATCTTCTCCAGCGTTCTTCGAATCCAAGGTTCAACCCGTGGCCCACCCCAGTAAATAATCGCTGCAACCAAAGAAAATCGCGCGATACGACCTACCAGAGAGCCCACTAAAAACAAGCCAAAATGCAATTGCATAACCCCTGCACCAATGGTAAACACCTTATAGGGTACAGGCACAAAGGAACCGATCACCAGGGTCCAAACCCCCCAGACACCAAACCAGTTTACCGCTGTTTGATAGTAAGATTCATACCCCAGCCAAATAATAAAATCGTTCAAGAAAGATTCGATACAATAATAACCTAGAACATAACCTAAAATGCTCCCCAGAAAAGACGCAAGAACGGCCAGGCTACCAAAATAAAAAGACCGTTTAGGTGCTGCAAAACTCATGGGTAATAACATAAACAGGGGAGATATGGGAAACACAGAAGCATCTAAAAAAGCCAAGGCACTCATATACCAAGGGGCCTTTGGATGCGTGGATAACTGGATAGCTTTTTGATACCAAGAAAGTAGGAAGGTCATTAGGATCGTGGGTCGATAATAAGATAAAAGGTTTCGTCTTTTTTAATCATGCCAAGCTCGGTTCGAGCATGTTCCTCTAAGGCTTGGGGTTGATGCTTGAGGGCTCGCACTTGCACATCGAGCTTATCATTGCGATCGATTAAACGCTGATTGGCCAGCTGTTCCGTTTTAATAAGCTTCTTTAGGCGAAAGACCTGCATGACGGAGCCTTCACCCACCCAAACCCGAAACTGTAACTGCAGTAATAGTATGGAACCCAGGATAATAAGCCATTTTTTCATGATAAGGCATCATGCTGTTTGAATTTTTTGAAAGGCAGCCATCCCGCAAAGCTTGCATTTTTCCCAAGCATTTCTTCAATGCGTAAAAGCTGATTATATTTGGCCGTACGCTCCCCACGAGAGACCGAACCCGTTTTGATTTGTTGCACCTGGCAAGCCACCGTTAAATCGGCAATAAAGGTATCTTCTGTTTCGCCTGAACGATGTGAAATAATGGTTTCAAAACTGGCAGCCTTGGCCATTTCGATGGCTGCACGTGTTTCGCTTAAAGTACCAATTTGATTAGGCTTGATTAACACCGCATTGGCACTTTTTTCGGAGATCCCACGAGAAAGCCGATGGCAATCTGTTACGAATAGATCATCCCCCACCAATTGCAGGGCTGTTCCTAAAGCTTCCGTTAAAGCCTTCCACCCTTCCCAATCTTCTTCGGCCATAGCATCTTCCAAAGAAATAATAGGATACTGGCGCACAAGTCCCTGTAAATAGTTTATCCAAGCATCCGTACTAAAACGTTGCTTTTGTAAAGGCAAGTTATAATGCCCCTTTTCAAAAAAAGCGGTGCTCGCGAGATCTAAAGCCAAGGCAATATCCCGACCGGCTTTAAACCCCGCCTGATGAATGGCCTCTAAAATAATATCCATAGCAGCCTCATGCGACTGCAACAGTGGTGCAAAACCCCCTTCATCCCCGACTGCCGTACTCAAGCCCTTGGCACTTAATAAAGCTTTGAGGGCATGAAACACTTCTGAAGCATAACGTAGGGCTTCTGCAAAACAAGGTGCACCGACGGGTACAATCATAAACTCTTGGATATCCAAACCATTATTGGCGTGTGCACCCCCATTGATAATATTAATCAAGGGCAATGGCAAGCAGGCAGCAGGATTAGACTCAGGATCATTTTGTAAATATTCAAACAAGGGCCTATGCACAGCCTGGGCCGCAGCTCTGGCGCAGGCTATGGATACTGCAAGCAGGGTATTCGCACCTAAGCGACTTTTATCGGGCGTGCCATCTAATGCGATAAGTTTATCATCGATGCCTTTTTGATAACGTACATCGTGTTCACGCAGTGCAGTGCTTATCTCTGCAACCTGCGCGATGGCTTTGCGTACACCCTTGCCACCATAACGCGGCCCACCATCCCTTAACTCGAGGGCTTCATGCGAACCTTTAGAGGCACCCGAAGGTACCGATGCACGCCCCACAAGACCAGAACTTAAAATAACATCGACTTCCAGCGTGGGGAATCCCCGAGAATCGAGTATTTCGCGCGCAACTATACTTTTAAGCTCTGCCATGTTTAACCACATTATCCAAGGCTTGAAGGGTTTCTAATAAGGCTTTCATCTGCCCCAAAGGCCATGCATTGGGACCATCGCTTAAGGCCTTATCGGGATCGGGATGGGTTTCTAAGAAAATGCCATCAATCCCTACCGCTACCGCCGCTCTGGCCAACACCGGCACAAATTCACGCTGTCCGCCCGATGCTGTACCCTGCCCACCCGGCAATTGCACCGAATGCGTGGCATCAAAAATAACCGGACAACCCGTTTCTTTTAAAATGGGTAAGGATCGCATATCGGAAACCAAATTATTGTATCCAAAACTCACACCACGCTCGCATACCATAATGGATTCGTTACCACCCATTTTGGCTTTGGCCACCACATGCTTCATGTCCCAGGGTGCCAAAAATTGACCTTTTTTAATATTGACAGGCAATCCTTGATTGGCGACTGCTTGGATAAAATTGGTTTGTCTGCATAAAAAAGCGGGGGTTTGCAACACATCGACAACCTGGCTTAGTTCTGCCAAAGGCGTGTCTTCATGTACATCGGTGAGTATGGGCACCCCGATTTGTTGCTTTACTTTTGCAAGGATCGCTAAGCCTTTTTCAAAGCCAGGACCTCTAAAACTGCTTGATGAAGTGCGATTAGCTTTATCAAAAGAACTTTTATAAATAAAAGAGATCCCCAAAGCCGTGGTGATTTCTTTTAAGAGCCCTGCGGTCTCGATCGCTAAGGTTTCGCTTTCTATGACACAGGGTCCGGCAATTAAAAAAAAGGGCTTGTTATTGCCAATCTCAAAACCACATAACTGCATCAAAACTCCTTAAGCGTGCTTAGCCTCTGCATAAAGACTTGCTGCGCGTATAAAATCGCTAAATAAAGGATGACCGCCTCTGGGGGAAGAATTAAATTCCGGATGAAACTGGCAGGCCACAAACCAAGGATGTTCGGGGATTTCGATCATTTCAACCAAATGACCATCCATGGATCGCCCCGAAATTCGAAGACCCGCAGCTTCCAACTGAGACACAAATTGATTATTCACTTCATAACGGTGCCTGTGCCGCTCAGAAACGCTATCTGCCTGATAAATACGCGCGGCCAAACTACCCGGCAGCAATTGGCAGGTTTGTGCCCCCAAACGCATGGTGCCACCCAGATGGCTTTGTGCGTCCCGATATTCACGCGCGCCCCGTGCATCCATCCATTCTGTCACTAAAGCGATTAGGGGATAAGGCGTTGCGGCTTCAAATTCTGTACTGTTGGCCTTCGAAAGTTTAAGCACTGATCGCGCATATTCAATGAGTGCAATCTGTAAGCCTAGGCAAATACCCAAATAAGGTACCTTCTTTTCTCTGGCAAAACGCGCAGCCAAAATCTTACCCTCAACGCCTCGTGTTCCAAAACCACCTGGCACTAGGATTGCATCCACGCCTTCTAAAATAGCCGTACCTTCTGTTTCAAGATGTTCAGCATCGACAAAGATAATATTAACGCGGGTATGTGTCTGTATACCGGCATGCACCAAGGCTTCGTATAGAGATTTATAGGCATCGGCAAAATTTTTGTATTTTCCCACCATTGCCACACAAACCGAAGTACGCGGATGCTGTTGGCGCTCCACCACCCAGTTCCAATCGCTGAGATCGGCAGGCTTAGCCTTACGTCCTAATTTCTCTAAGACAATATCATCTAAACCCTGTGCATGCAGCATTGCAGGAATGGCATAAATAGAAGCTAAATCGGGGGAGGCAATCACGGCTCTTTGTTCTACATTGGTAAAGAGGGCAATTTTTTTACGCTCTGCTTCGGGTAATTCGCTTTGACAGCGACAGATTAAGATATCGGCTTGGATCCCAATGGAACGCAACTCTTTTACCGAATGTTGGGTGGGCTTTGTTTTAATCTCACCTGCGGTGGCAATATAAGGCACCAAGGTTAAATGAATAAAAACAGTATTGTGGGAACCTAGCTCGATTCTTAGCTGTCGTATGGCTTCTAAGAAAGGCAAAGACTCGATATCGCCCACGGTGCCACCTATTTCCACCAAGGCTACATCATAACCCTGGCTACCTTCTATAATGCAGCGCTTAATTTCATCGGTGATGTGTGGAATAACCTGTACCGTGGCACCCAAATAATCGCCCCGACGTTCACGCATAATCACACGCTCATAAATACGGCCGGTGGTTGTATTATTGTGCTTGGACATGCGCGTCTGTACAAAACGCTCGTAATGCCCTAAATCTAGATCGGTCTCTGCCCCATCGTCGGTAACGAAAACCTCGCCATGTTGAAAGGGGCTCATGGTGCCCGGATCGACATTGATATAGGGGTCGAATTTAAGCAGAGTGACTTTTAAGCCTCTGGATTCTAACAAAGCACCCAGAGAAGCGGCGGCCATCCCCTTACCTAGAGAAGACACCACACCACCGGTTACAAAAATATATTGCGTCATGGCGCGATTCTAGCAGAAGGGAGGGTTAGGGACAATTGGCACCCTCACCCCCCGCTTCGCGGACCCCTCTCCCGTGAAACGGGAGAGGGGATACACTTTTGCTAGTTAGTCAATGTATAGATCGACTACTAGTCGATGATTGATACGACGAAGGGTATAATCACCAATCTTTAGATGGGGCTTAGCCCCACCTTTGGCCCCCAGAACTTCTCTATCAATGCGCTGCATATGATCGTAGCTAGGCGCTTGTAGACCCTGCTCTGCTAACCATAAACGAATCACCGTCTGTCTTAGTAAAGTATCCAGTGCTAAAAGACCAGAGACTGAAAGACTCTGATCATCCTCTTTATCTTGCAAGTGGCTTAGATTTTTTTTGGCCACTATTTCTACCGCATCTGCGGTCTCTTTACACAGTGCAGCACTACGATTAATGCTGCGTACCATTTGGGGCCAGCGCGCTTCGAGTAAGGGCATCATGTTCTGTCGCAAAAAATTGCGATCAAAGCGTGTATCTTGATTACTCGGATCTTCAATCCAGACCAAATCATGGCTTGTTGCATACGCTAAAATCGCTGCCTTTGAAACCTCCAAAAAAGGCCGAATACATTGCAGATCACCAAGCAGGGTTTTAGACATCATCCCCCCCAAACCTTGGGGGCCACTGCCTCTTAATAAGCGCCATAAAATAGTCTCTGCTTGATCGCTTGCATGATGCGCCAAACACAGACAATCTTCTGCGCCTAAAAGATTTTTGAAGGCGGTAAAACGCGCCTTTCTGGCCGCTTCTTCGGGACTCTGATCGCCTACTGCACGCCCTTCTACATACAGAACAGTGAGTGGGCAATCGAGTACTGCACAGACTGCTTTGCAATGTTTTACCCAATCATCGGCTTGCGCGCTAATCCCATGATGAATATGAATCGCTGCCAGTTGATAGAGGGGATTATGTGATAAAGCGCGGTGCATGAGATGCAATAAAACATGAGAATCAAGCCCACCGCTGTAAGCCACCCATATACGAGGCCGATCGCTAAGCGCTGTTAGCGTGTCGAAAAGGAGCGCGGGTTCTAAGTGCAAAGCCTTATCTTCCTATGGCCATCCATCGCTTATAACGCCTGTCTAAAAGCGCTTCGGATGAAAGATTTTTCAAGGGTGCGAGTGTTTGCAACAAGGCTTCTTTGAGTGTACAAGCCATCTGCTCTAGATGGCGGTGTGCGCCACCTAAGGGCTCTGGAACGATTTTGTCGATCAAGCCCAATTTTAAAAGTCGTTCGGCGGTAATTCCCATAATGTCTGATGCTTCGGCGGCTTTTTCTGCACTCTTCCACAGAATGGTCGCACAGCCTTCGGGAGAAATGGTTGCATAATAAGCATATTGCAACATCAAGGTTTCATCCCCCACACCAATACCTAAGGCACCTCCGGAACAACCTTCACCAATCACCACACAGATTACAGGCACGGTTAATTGTGAGAAAGCTTTAAGATTTTCGGCAATGGCCCCACTTTGCCCACGGGCCTCGGCCCCAACACCCGGATAAGCCCCCGGTGTATCAATAAAAGTAATAATAGGCATCTTGAATTTTTCGGCCAATTTGGCCAAACGCAGTGCTTTGCGATAACCTTCGGGATGCATCATGCCAAAATTGCGCAACACTTTTTCTTTGGTATCCCGCCCTTTTTGCTGGGCTAGAATCATCACAGGATTGGAACCCAAACGGGCTGTCCCTGCAATCAGAGCCCGATCGTCTGCAAAGGCACGGTCCCCATGCAGCTCGTCAAAATCATCAAAAACGTGTTGAATATAATCCAAGCTATAGGGGCGTGAAGGATGACGGGCTAATTGAACCGTTTGCCAGGCTGTAAGCGATCGAAAGATAGAGGCGGTGAGCTCTTGGCTTTTTAGGCTAAGACGGCGGATTTCTTCTTGGATATCCACCCGGCTATCGGTCTTTACCAGACGCAATTCTTCGATTTTTGCCTCTAGTTCGGCAATGGGACGCTCAAATTCTAGATAATGCGCAAAAAGAGCCATTCGACTTACTGCCTTAATGGTTGGCTAGGAAGCTGGGATTTTACCATAGCCCCTACAAAAAATCCCCACGGCTTCTGCAATGCTGCCTTTATAATGAGCCTTCCCATAAAAAGTTAACTTTATTTAACTAAAATGGCCCATGATGTATTGACAGTTCATTATATTTAACTAAAATAGAGAAATAGGCTTCTTAGTAAAGGATTTTTAACTTTGTCAGCATTATTGTGGGGAAAGGTTTTCTACAAAGAGCACTTCGCTGGTTTTTTAAAGGAAGAACCGGGCAATACCTGCACTTTTTCTTATGATCCAAGCTATCTGGAGGCTCAGCACCCCGCCATTGCCCATACCCTGCCCTTGAAAAAAGAAGCCTTTCTTTCTCAAAATGGGCTACATCCCTTTTTTGACAATCTGGTAGCAGAAGGCTGGTTATTCGATGCCCAAACCCGATTGCTAGGCAAAAGGCTTGCCTCTCGCTTTGAATTATTATTAGCCTTTGGACAAGACTGTGCAGGCGCAGTGTCTGTTATAGACCCGGAAGCACAACCCATATCTGCAGTCTTGATGGACAAACATGATCCCAAAGAAATGGGCGTCTTGCTTGGACGATCTTCATTATCAGGGGTTCAGCCAAAATTAACACTCATTGAGCGAGATGGAAAATTATATCCCACTCGCATAGGCGAATTGAGCAGTCACATTGCAAAATTTCCCTCCGCAACACATAGCGATCTGGTCTTCAATGAATATTTGAGCACCTTGGCTTTTAAAGCCCTCTTACCCGATGATATCGTTGTTGATTTAAGCATTGGGGAAATCCAAGGTTTTTCAGAACCTGCACTTATTATTAAGCGCTTTGATCGCACACTGGATCATCAGCGGATCCATTTTGAAGAGTTTAATCAACTATTAGCTTATCCTTCAACAGCCAAATATGAAGGGAGCCATCAAGCTATGGCTGATTTTATGTGGAACAACCGCTGTTTACCCACAGAAATTTACCGCCTTTACTTGCGTATTCTGGCTGGATTTTTGATTGGCAACACTGATATGCATTTAAAGAATTTTGCGCTGTTTCACACACCCCAGGGTTTAGGCTTAACGCCGGTTTATGATCAAGTGGCAGCTTCATTATATGGTTATAAAACAGTAGCACTTGCGATAGGTGGCGCAAAAAATTTGATCATTGATCGTTTAAAGGCCCGAACCCTCATCAAGTTGGGTACGGAATTTCGCTTAACCAAAGCGAGCATCCACATGGCAGCCCTTCACTTAGAAAAACATTTAGAGGCTGCAAAGCAGGCGATTAGTGAAAGCACCGTTGCAAAAGCAGCCCTTAAAAAGCAAATCATCAATCTGATGGAGAAACGATGGAACGGAACCTTTGCCTTGATTGGCAAGCCTTAGTCCAAGAAGCGGTGGCACGGCGTAAACAACAAAGGTTTACCCAAGAGCAATTGGCAGTGCTTGCAGGCGTGAGTAAACCTACCTTAAATGCTTTTGAACAGGGTAGAACCAGCATCAGCCTTAGAAAGGCTTTGCAGATTTTAACTTGCCTAGGATTAGTGGTTTAAGCTGTATGACTTATTGATTCTTTCCAAGACTTAGGGAATCATGAGGTCTTTATAAAGCATCGGAAGCAGGCTATGCCAGAACTATTTAGCAAAAATAAAAAAAGTCCCCAAAGACCACCTCAGTTACTAACCCTGGTCGATTATGATCATCCATGCTTAAAGCTGCCCTGCGAAACTGTGCTATTTCCTTTAAGCGAAGAAGATAGGCTGATTATTCGTGATATGAAATATTCCATTCAAAAAGCCCAATTAAAAAAAGTACGGGCCCCCTGGGATGCAGCAGCTGGCATGGCTGCCAACCAATGGGGTATTCATAAACGCATTTTTCTTTTTTGTCCCGAGGCCGATACGGTGCATGGCTTAGAAGTGATCATTAACCCAAGCTATGAACCCCTGAAAGACGCAACTACCGAGGGCTCCTGCGCGCTGATGAAAGAAGAAGCCTTACCACAAGGTAAATCCTGGGAAGCTTGTTTTTCTGTACCCCTGGCGACAGGCTGTGTACAGCGTTATACCCATATACGTGCCACCTATCAGAATGAAGCCGGTGAAACCATCACGCGTGTTTTAAGTGATTGGCCCGCCCGTGTGTTTCAGCATGAAGCCGATCACCTCGATGGTTTTCTGTATGATGATCCCCGCACGGGCCGCTGCTTAGAGAAAAAGAATTTTGCTTCTAGAAAAGAAGCGGATGCTTTTAAATATGATGGGGTCTGAGACTGAAGGGCTATCGTTTTCTCTTAATGTGGTCTCTTGGTAGTGGCTCAGATGAGGACCTCAATAACGACTGTTTTCTTTTAGCACTGAATAAAAGCGCGGGTGCGCTACGAGACATCCAGGATTTTTTGGCTTGATGCACTGCCAATTGTTTTGGCTGTTCTTCTGCTAATCTTTTGGTCTCATTACAAGCACGCGCCATGCTACCTATGGTGCTAAAGGCTTCGGCAAGCACAGGTTCCGCAGCATGACTATTTTCATAAATAACCTTGAATAATAGCGAATATTTTAGAAATCTTTGTACGGGCTTTATGACAAATGATCCAACTTCAAGTGTCGTTTTGCATGGTTTCGAACCTTTTACTTCATCTGGTTTAAATAAAAAGTTTCCTTTGGCATCAAAAAAATCATCGGAGCTCAATAGTTTTTCTAAGCTATCTTTAACAATCATATAACTTGAATAATATTCTTCAAATCCTGCCTTGTGCTCTTGAAATACATTATTAAAAATACTCACCGTTGCTGCAATAGGCAATAGACCTCTTTCTTTCAAGGCTAGCGCATCAACTTTTCCCAAGATCTCTTCTGAATACTCAAGCATCTTTTGTACAAGTTCTGAAGATTTTTTTAGATCTGCATACGATTTTGCCCGTTGAAATTTTTTCCATCGGGTAGTGGGCGATGCCAATGGACTCGTGGTTTCTTCAAGATCTTCTACAATCTTGTTTAAAAATGCTGAAAATGTCTCAAGATCGACCTTATATTGTCGTTCGGTATCAATAAGCTCTGCTAACGCTTTGGGTAAGTTTCGCTGTTTTAGGGCTTCTGTAGGGGCCGCCTCTTCTGCTGCTGCCTTAGCTGCCACCTCTTCCTCTGCGGGTGTAAGCTCTTCTGTAATCGATTCTAATGGCGGTAATAGGGACTTGTAATCTGGCATATCAAACTCGCCTTATTCTAGGTATCTATAGCTTCTGACTAGCTATATAGAATAAAGTTCCCTGCCCTAAATACGGCTCTGGGCTTAAAACGCCAGTTCGACGGTTTCCACGCCTTCCATCGCCTTTAGGGCATCGATCAGAGGTTGGGTGGGATTTACACGCCAGGTTTCGCCCAATTTCAAACGTGCTGAACGACCTTCGGTTTGATAATCGAGCATGACCGGGCAGCCCTCTTCGTGCTTATGCACAGATAAAAGGGTTTGCAAAGGCTGAATCAAGCCCTGTGCATCCATCCTTAGAACAATGCTTAGGTTTTTGGCAGCCTGCATCACAGCCTGATCAAAGCTTTTTATTTCAAGGCAACGCACCCGATAACCACCTGAATAGTTATCGATACTCACATCCACACGCATGAGTATGCGATTATCTTTCACCAGCAAGTCTCGGTGTGCTTGATAGCAATCGGAGAATAAGACCACATCCTGTCTGGCTGTTCCATCATCGAGGGTGACAAACGCCATCTTATCCCCCTTGCGCGTTAAGAGGGTTCTGATAGCCGTAATAAGACCTGCAATACTTTGGGTGCCCTGACTGGGACTTAAGCGATCTAAGGTACTACTACGTAAGGATGCTAATCGATCTTGATACTGTGCCAAAGGATGTCCGCTAAGATATAAACCCAGCGTTTGTTTTTCACCCTCCAAACGTTCGGATTCAGACCAGGGCTTGATAGACTCGATAGCCGGTAGCGTGCTAAGACTTTCTTCTAGACCAAAACTCCCAAACAAATCCCCCTGACCCTGCATACGACGCTTGGCCAATTGTTCCACACGCTTTTGCACCTCGGGCAAAATAGCCATACTATAGGCACGTTCCCTACCTAGACTATCCAAGGCACCCGCACGAATCAGAATCTCTAATAAACGCAGATTCACTTTGCGGGGATCAACCCGACTACAAAAATCCTGCAGATGCTTAAACGGCCCTGCAGATCTTGCTTCGACAATCGATTGTACGGCAGCCTCCCCCACCCCTTTGATAGCACCCAGTCCATAGACAATCTGGCCTTGCGGATCGGCATAAAAACGATACTGACTATGGTTAATATCGGGCGGTACAATCGGGATCTTCGAAGCACGACAGTCATCAATTAAAAGCACCAATTTGTCGGTTTGTGACATTTCAGAGGATAAAACCGCGGCCATAAAAGCTTGTGGGTAATGGGTCTTTAGCCAAGCCGTCTGATAAGTGATCAGCGCATAGGCCGCCGAATGGGATTTATTAAAACCATAACCTGCAAATTTTTCCATCAAATCGAAAATATGGGTAGCTGTAAGCGATTCCACACCCCGTTCAACCGCGCCACCCACAAAAAATGCCCGCTGTTTGGCCATTTCTTCGGGTTTTTTCTTGCCCATCGCACGACGTAATAAATCGGCTGCACCCAAGGTATAGCCCGCGAGCACCTGGGCAATTTGCATGACCTGCTCTTGATATAAAATAACCCCATAGGTGGGTTTTAAAATATGCACTAATCGGGGATGTAAATATTCGGGCGTCGCACGACCATGCTTACGGTTAATAAAATCTTCCACCATGCCAGACTGTAGGGGACCCGGTCTAAATAAGGCAACGAGTGCGATAATTTCTTCAAAATTATCAGGCTGCAGACGTTTAACCAAATCTTTCATACCACGCGATTCCAACTGGAAGATAGCCGTGGTATTGCAAGCACGCAATAGATCGAAAACCTTTTCATCTTTTAAATGAATCTGCGTAATATCCAGAATGGGCTCCGACAATAAATCACGCAATCGATTAACTTCTTGAATGGCATGATCGATGACGGTTAAGGTTCTTAAACCTAGAAAATCGAACTTTACCAAACCGATGGTTTCGATATCATCTTTATCAAATTGACTTAAGACATGCCCCTCAGCATCGCAATACAACGGTGTAAAATCGGTTAGTTTTGAAGGGGCGATCACCACACCACCCGCGTGCTTACCCGCATTGCGCACAATGCCTTCTAATTTCTTCGCTAAATCGATAAGCCGTTTTACATCTTCTTCATCCTGATAACGCTGCTTCAAGAGTGGCTCTTCTACCAAAGCTTTTTCAAGGGTAATACCAAGAATTAAGGGAATGAGCTTGGCTATTTTATCGACAAATCCATAAGGATATCCCAATACACGTCCCACATCCCGTATCACAGCCTTGGCTGCCATGGTGCCATAGGTGATGATTTGTGAAACCGATTCTCGACCATAGGTTTGGGTAACGTAGTCAATCACCCTGTCTCGACCATCAATACAAAAATCGATATCGAAATCGGGCATAGAGACACGCTCGGGGTTTAAAAAGCGCTCAAATAATAAATCGTAGGCCAAAGGATCTAAGCCTGTGATCCCCAGCGCATAGGCCACCAAGGACCCCGCACCCGAACCACGTCCTGGACCCACAGGGATTTTATGCGTTTTAGCCCAATGAATAAAATCGGCCACAATCAAAAAATAACCGGCATAGCCCATTTTGTTTAAGACGCTTATTTCTGTTTCTAAGCGTGTTTGATGGGCTTCTGGTATCACGTTTCCCTTAAAACGTTCTACCAAACCACGCTGGGCGGCCTCTTGAAAAACAGCTTCAATGGTAGTACCTGGTTGAATGGGATAATGGGGCAAATGCGTTTTTCCTAAATCCAAAACGAGATTGCACCGCTTGGCAATTTCAACACTGTTTTCTAAAGCTTCAGGCAAATCGGCAAATAGGGCAGCCATGGCTTCTGGACTTTTTAGATATTGTTCTTCAACCGTTACCTTATTTTTTTGAGCATCATTTAAAAACCGAGCCTCATGAATGCACACACGGGCTTCGTGTGCTTCAAAATCGTCTCTGTTTAAAAAACGTACATTATTCGTGGCCACCAAAGGAAGATTTTGCACTTTGCTTAATTGCACTGCCAATGCACTATAGCGCGCATCTTCGATACAACCTGTTCGGGTGATTTCAAGGTAAAATCGATCGGAAAAAAGGCGCTGCCAATTTTTCGTTAAACGTTCCGCCAAAGGCTGGTTCTCGGACAAGATAGCAAGCGCTATATCGCTTTCGCGTGCCGGTGCAATAGCAATCAGGCCTTCATGGCACTGTTCTAACCAGGCTTTTCGAAGATAGGGCTTTGTGTGATCTTGCGCCTCTGTGTAAGAACGGGAGATTAAAGCGGTTAAATGCTTATAACCGATGGTATTCTGACACAGCAAAATCAGACGATGGGGCGTAGCTGAACCCTCATCACTCACCCATACCTCAGCACCCATAATCGGTTTAATGCCTGCCGCTTCTGCCGCTTGATAAAATTTGATAAGACCAAACAAATTGGACTGATCGGTAAGCGCCACCGCCATACAACCCATCTTTGAAGCCGTTTGTACTAATTCATCAATACGTAGTAGCCCATCCACCAAAGAATATTCGCTATGCGTATGTAAGTGTACAAAACCTGAACTTTCCATATTAAATGCTTTCCTTTACCATCATCTTCTGTAAGGCTGCTTTAACGGGTGCAAAACTCTGGCGATGGATTGCACAAGGGCCTTTGGAAGCTAAAAGGGCTCTATGCAATGCTGTGGGATAACCCTTATGAACATCAAAGCCATAGCCTGGATACTGTTGATGGTACTGCATCATCAATCGATCGCGCGTCACTTTTGCAATAATGGAGGCTGCACTGATCGCCTGGATTAAGCTATCACCTTGAATAATGGCACGCGTAGGATAAGGTAAAACAGGACAGTGCTGACCATCAATATAAACCACGCTAGGCTTTATGGATAATTCTAATACGGCTCGATGCATAGACAATAAGGTAGCCTGCAGGATATTGAGTGTATCAATTTCCGAAACCTCTGCCTGCCCAATGCCATAGGCCAAAGCTTTGTCGCAAATTTCAACATATAAAGCTTCACGCCTTAATGCTGATAATTGCTTAGAATCCTTCAAGCCCTGTATAGGATACTTAGGATCTAAAATCACGGCAGCGGAAATCACAGGTCCTGCTAAAGGACCGCGTCCCGCCTCATCCACACCAGCAATCAACATATAAGCAAAATAACTAACAAAATATGTATAGGCCAAACATATAAGAATAATCAGCTTAGTGCTAAGAATCAATTTTATTAACAAGTCATAGTAAAACACAGCCAAGTGCCTTAACACACCAACCGCACAGGGATGCACTTCGCGTGGTGTATGGATATCCGCAATATGATTAACCTCCGATGTCTTCGAAAAAATATTCCCGATATTCAGAATGTTTTCCTAATCTCCAATATTGAAGCTTGTGTTCAGTAGTATCTTGATCCACACTGTCTACCGTACTTAGGATTAGTCATTGTATTTCTCATTTGTGCAAAAGGAGCTTGAAATGTCGGAAGTTTTAGATAACAAATCGGCAAAAAAACCAGGACAACCTACGGCGTGGATCAATGCAATATTAGGGGATCCTGCAGAAAAAAAGAATCGCGCACTACTAGAAATCGATCCCGCACGCTGCAAGCCCTGGAAATACCACAATCGCGATAAACTATGGCTTACACGATCGCGCTGCCTTGATCTCATTCGATCGATCGAAAAAAATGGCCAAATTGAACCTATTCTCGTGAGATCACTCAAAGATGATCCCGATTACGATTTTGAAATTATCTGTGGTGTGCGTCGTTGGTTTTCATGCATGCAAATCGCTAACCAAAAAGTATTAGCCTACATAACAGAAGCCGATGATAAACAATGTATGATTATCATGCACTCTGAAAATGCAGATTCACAAGACATTTCAGATTTTGAACGTGCTTTTTCCTTCGCAGAACAAATGAAATCGGGTGCTTTTAAAAATCAAAGTGATATGGCCAAAGCCATGGGATTATCACAAAGTACTATTTGTAAAATGATTAAAGCCGCAGATATTTTTCAACACGACTGGCTCAGAAATCTCTTTGACAGTAAGTTAGAGGTACCCATGCGGCATGCTTATGCCCTCTCCTCGCTCCTCAAAAAACCAGCCTATTATGGACTGATTGAGGCAGAGGCTGCCCTTATACTACAAGAAAAAGCCCAAGGACAAGCAGCCCTCTCTGGCGCAGCAACGCTCAGAAGGCTTATTAAACATGTCAAAGGCGATTTAATGCAACAGGAAGTCTCTGTTCTCCTCGAGAAGGACCAAAAATCTATACTCAGTGCACGCATAGACAAATCGCATGGACTTTACTTAAGTCTGGACCCACAAGCGAAGCTGCTGAACCATACTCAAATACAAGATTTGTGTCGCAAAGCCATTGATGCCTACTTGTCTGATTAAACACGCCTGTATTTTATTCACGGCGCATATTAAAATTGTTTAACTTGCAAATATTATTTTTTTATAAGGGCTAAAACAGCCTCTGCAGCTTTATGGCTGGCATCTTGTTTCAAACTTGCATGAATGCTCTTAAAATGCGCTAAGAGGGCTGATTTACCCTCTCCGTTATGAAGCAACCCATATAAAGCCTCCCCTAATATAGCCTTTGTAGCGCGTTCTTGGATGTATTCTGGCACTAAAGCTTGGTTGGCTAAAAGATTGGGTAAGGCAATAAAAGGGACTTTCACTAATCGACGTGCAATCGCATAGGTTAAGGGGTGCATACGATAGGCAACAATCATCGGTTTTTTATACAGCATCGTCTCGAGTGTCGCCGTGCCGGAAGCTACCAATACAGCATCTGCCGCGGCTAACACCGTGGACGTTTGAGAGACCAGCGTTCTAATGGGTACCTGAGGTGCCAGACGATGGCATAGGGTATCGACAATCTTTTGATGCGCTTCTGAGATCAGTGGAACAATAAATTGCAGCGTTTGTTGTTCTGTGGCTGTACTTCGATTAAAACAATCCACAGCACTCTCTATAAAACAGGGGGCTAAATAATCAATTTCTTTTTGCCGACTACCCGGCAGTAAAGCGATAATCTTGAGATGCTCTGGCATATTGAGTGCCTGCCTTGCGGCTTTTTGATCAATCTCTAAGGGGATCTGATCAGCCAAAGGATGTCCTACAAAGCAAACAGGTACCTGATGCTGTTGGTAAAAAGCGGCTTCAAAGGGAAAAAGCGTGAGCATTAAATCGACCGCTTTTTTAATCTTAGCTATACGCTTGGGTCGCCAAGCCCATACACTGGGACTCACATAATGGACTGTTTTTATACCGTGTGCCTTAAGCTTTAATTCAAGGCCAAGATTAAAATCGGGCGCATCAACCCCTATAAAAACATCGGGTGGATTTTGTATAAAATGTTTAAGTAGTCGATGACGCAAAAGATAGAGTTCAGGCACTCGTCTTAAGGGCTCTACAAGGCCCATCACGCTTAAGCGATCCATCGCACAGAAAGTACGACCACCCAAGGCCAGCAATTCGGGACCTAAAACACCTTCGCATTGCAGATCGGGATGGGTCTTTCTCAAAGCTGCTATTAAACCGGCGGCCAGATGATCGCCAGAGCTTTCTCCAACCACCAAGCCAATCCTTAAAGCCATCTAGCGAATAATGCCTCGGGTCGATTGAGACAAAAATGCTATCAGGGATTGCACTTCGGGTACATCTTGGGCAATGTCCCCTAATTTAATAATCGCTTCTTGAATGGTAAGGCTCTGACGAAAGATAATCTTATAGGCCTGTTTAAGGGCTGTAATGGTGGTAGCACTAAAACCACGACGTTCTAAACCGACAGCATTTAAACCATGTGCCTCGCCTGGATAACCAGAAACCATCACAAAAGGTGGCACATCTTTTAGAATAATACTACCCGCCGCTGCAAAACTATGGGCACCTACCACACAAAATTGATGCACACCTACCATGCCCCCCAGACAAGCATCGTCTTGAACCTGTACATGCCCTGCAACAGAGGCATTATTGGAAAACACGACTCTATTTGCGATGGTACAATCATGGGCAACATGGGTATAGGCCATCAATAAATTATCATCGCCGATACGTGTGACCCCACCCCCTTGAGAAGTACCCCGATGAATGGTGCAACACTCACGAAAAACATTGCGATCCCCAATACTTAAATGAGTACGTTCTCCGCTGTATTTTTTATCGGGCGAATCTTCCCCCAGGGTTGCAAATTGATAAATTTTATTATCACGACCAATCGAGGTGGGCCCTTTGATCACCACATGGGATGCAATAACCGTACCGGATTGGATCTCAACATCTGGACCAATTATTGTCCACGGACCAATCTGCACATCTGCGGCAATAGAGGCTTTAGGGTCAATAATCGCTTGT
This sequence comes from Legionella genomosp. 1, assembly GCA_945878715.1. Classification (GTDB taxonomy): domain Bacteria; phylum Pseudomonadota; class Gammaproteobacteria; order UBA6186; family Azoamicaceae; genus CADEGZ01. Next base: position 30,889 of record CAMCTX010000002.1, read on the forward strand.
TTATGGATCACAAATTGACCTTCCCTTCAACACTGGTCATTTCCGCACTGCAAACGACTTCATTATTCACCGTTGCAATCCCTTTAAATTTGTAGACTTTGGCACGCTGTCTTTGAAATGTAATATTCAAATGCAACTGATCGCCTGGGACAACCATTTTCTTAAAGCGCGCATTTTCGATAGCGCCCAAGTAGAACAAAGAAAGATTGGGCTGCCAAGCAACCGTATGACTTACCAAGATGGCACCCGCTTGTGCCAAGGCTTCAAGAATAAGCACCCCTGGCATAATGGCTTTAATCGGAAAATGCCCATTAAAAAAAGGTTCGTTAATGGTGACATTTTTAAGGGCCACTAAGGATTTACCGGGCTCTATACTAAGCACACGATCCACTAATAAAAAAGGATAGCGATGCGGTAAATACGCTAAAATCTTTTCGATATTCATTGGCTGTTCGATATTCATCGGCTATCTCCCGAACCCAGAACCTTTAACATCTGTTTCTCCAATACCTTTAAACGCTTCGCCATCTCATCTAAATACTGAAAACGCGCCACGTTTCTTCGCCATTGTGCAACCGGTTTTGCGGGCAATCCCGAAGCATAAACACCGGCACTACGCAAAGAATGGTTTACTGCTGAGGTGCCTGTAATATGCACGTGATCGGCAATCTGAAGGTGCCCCGCAATACTAGAACCCCCGCCTATTAAACAATGTTCACCAATCACGGTACTCCCGCCAATCGCCACACAGGCAGCCATGGCGGTACCCGAACCAATATGCACATTATGCGCGATTTGTACTAGATTATCGATGATAACATTATTCTCTATGACTGTATCGTCAAAGACACCGCGATCAATGGTCGTATTAGCACCTATCTCAACATGATTACCCACCCGGACTCCACCAAAATGGGGGATCTTGAGCCACTTTCCCTGATCGTTGGCAAATCCAAATCCATCGCTACCGATCACCGCCCCACTATGAATAAGCGTATGGGACCCAATGTTTATCCGATCATACAAGGTCACCCGACTTTTGAGTATTGAGTATGACGCTATTCTACAGTCTGCACCTATGACAGATCCTGCACCCAAAACCACGCCTTCCTCGATGACTGTCCGATCACCCACCACACACTGAGGACCCACACAGGCAGAGGCTGCAATATGACAATCACGCCCTATATGGACACTGGGATCGATACTACCAATAATGGATGCGGGTATCACAAATAAATGGGCAGCCTTTGCCATAGCAACGCGCGGATCTTTGGCAATCAGCATCTGTGTCTTAGACAAAGGTGCATCAGCCTCACTAAGGATCACAGCCAATGCCTTGGTAGAAGCTAAGGCTGGTCGATAATAAGGATTATTCAAAAAGGATAGGTCCAAAGCCCCGGCTGTATCAAGCGGGGCTAGACCAAAAACCAAAGCCTCTGGATTACCTACTAGACGAGCGTTAATCGCTTCTGCGATGAGCCCAAGCTTTAGTCCTGCAATACTAAGATGCATTATCGGACTTACTTAGCCTTCTTCTCGGCAGATTTTGGTAATTTTTGAAGCTTTTCCAAAATCGTATCTGTCAGATCAATACGATCGGCGTAGTACACCATAACTTCTTGGGAAAAAATGGCATCATAGCCCTGTTCCTGGCCAAACTTTTCTACAACCTCACGCACCAAACGCAAAAAATCGTCCATTTCTTCGCGATGACGGGTGGTGCTCTCGGAGCGTAATTCTTCATCCATACGACGAATATCTTGCTCGATTTTGGCTAATTCTTTTTCTTTCTTGGCACGCTCAGCCACAGACACAACATCTTTATCGCGCTGCATTTTAGTACGTTTGGCTTGAAAATCATTCTGTTTTTCGGTTAATTTCTGTGCCACACCTTGAAATTCTGCCTCAAGACGTTTACCCGCTTCCTTGGCTTGCGGTGCTGTAGACACCAAACGTTGCCAATCCAAAACACCGAATTTAGGTGTTGTACTAATCGCTGCATCTGCAGCAAACAGCACCGAACTTAAACTTAAACCGAGGCATAATCCTACAACGCGTATCGAGTGATTCAAGGCAATTCTCCTAAAATTGTGTACCCATCCAAAATGTAAAGTGACGAACCTCGTCTCCTGGCTTACGTTTTAAAGGTTTGGCCAGACTAAAAGACAAGGGGGCCCCGGCCAAAGGCGTATGCCACGTGAGAGACAACCCTGCTGAATAACGAAGGCCTGCGGGATTCCTTTTTAAGGTAGCGCTACCCACCGTGCGTTCCCTATAGCGGGTATCATATACCTGGCCTGCATCTAAAAACAACGATGTCCTCACAGACTTCGCATCGGGTTTAATGGGATTGGGAAAAATAAGGGAAGCACTGGCAGCCACTAATACGTTACCACCAAAGGATCGCCCAGAAGAATCTTTGGGGCCTAAGGAATTTTCTGCAAAACCCCGCACGAAACGTGATCCCCCTGCCGTAAAATTGCGGTAAAAGGGCATGGTCGGTGTTTTGCCATAACCGTCCCCATAGGCCGTGTTCCCTGAAAAATTCACAATCCAGCGGTCCGAAGACATAATCGGATAATAGCTATTCACATCGTAGGAAAGTCTGTAGTACTGCTGATTAGCACCCGGCATCACCGTCCTTAAGCCTGCAGCATGTGTCATACCACGGGTGGGGAAAATACGCTGATCCAAACTATCGTAGTTCCAACCAAGGCCTACCGTAAATTCATTAAACTGCGTGCCATATTTATTAATAAAGTTTGATATCTCTGGTGCAACAAAACGGTCTTGTTTGAGATGGGTATCGTCATACCCTGCACTCACTCGCAAGGCCTCGTATTTACCCACGGGGAATACAAGACGCAGTTCGCCCCCTAAAGAATCGAGGGTAAAACTCGAAACATTGCTGGTCTTGCTCATATCGGAAGTATTGTAATAAGCACTACCGCCCATACCAATGCCATCTACTGTAAAGTAGGGATCCTGATAACCCAGGGCATAATTGGTCATGGCCTTACCGCGGTCGAAGGTGAAATCCACCGTATTACCTGTGCCAAAGAAATTTTCCTGGCTCAGCGTAAAATTAAACATAAGACGTTCAGAAGGCGAATACCCCAAACCCGCACCTATTTGTCCCATGCGAGCCTCTTCCATTTTATAGGCTAAATCAACCTGATCGGACACACCGGGTACTGCTTGGCTTTCTACATCGATTTGGCTACCAAAACCACGACGCAGGATCTTCTCTTTACCTTCTCTTACCAAGCTGGGGGCAATCCAAGTACCTTCCATTTGGGTAAGCTCGCGTCTTAAGACCTCGTCTTTGGTGGTCGAATTACCTTTGAAGAAGATACGCCTGACATACATACGTTTGCCTGGCATGAGCTTGAATCGGATAGCGACTGCCTTAGAGCTTTCATCGGTATGATCGAAAGGTTGCGCCTCTGAACTGCTATAACCCTCATCACCCATTTTATCTTGCAAGGCTTGTCGAACCTCTAGCAATATTTTTCTTGAAAAAGTACTACCAGGCTTAAGGGGTTCCAAAAGCGGTAGCAACTGTTCCTTAGGCACCACAAAGTCGCCTTCTAAAGTGGATGCCCCAAAGTGGTACAGTGCGCCTTCTGTTACCTGTATCGTCATAAAAATATGTTTTTTATCGGGCGACAGCGCCACCTGAGAACTATCCACTTGAAAATGTAAATAACCCCTATCCAAATAATAGGATTTTAGGATTTCCAGATCGGCAGCCAACACTTCTTTGTTATACTGATCGTCTTGCTTAAACCAAGATAACCAATGGGTTTTCTGCAAACGAAATTCTTTTAATAATACCTTTTCTGGAAAAACCGTGTTCCCAACAATCTTAATCTGCTTAATACGCGCAACATCGCCCTCGAAAATAGAAAATTTCACATCCATTAAGGACGTTGCCTTCTTATCTTCTGTCACTGTCGATTCAATTTTTACGCCATAGCGACCACGACTAAAATAATGACGCTCTAATTCTTTTTGTGCCTTGAGCACAATGGCGGGATCATAAAAGCGCCCTTCTGCCAGCCCCACCTCTTGGAGTAATTTTTTAATCTTATCCTTGTCCTTAATACCCACTAATTCTAAGGTGCGAATACTGGGGCGCTCGATCACACGCACCAACAAGACATCGCCTTCTTTAGCTAAGTTAACATCCTTAAAAAAACCGGTTTTATACAAGGCCTGGATCGCGGAATCGGTATCAGACTCGCTAAAGGATTCACCCACATGCACGGGCAGATTGTCTAGGACCGCCCCCTTAGAAACGCGTTGTAGACCCTGAACCCGGATATCCTTAATAGTAAAGGTTTGAAAAGCCTGGGCTGTAGGCAAGCAAAGAAGGCCCAGAAGGCCTAAGAAAAGGATTGATCGCTGCTTCATGGTTTAAATGATCTCCGTCAAAGACTGAGCGAGTTTATCATAAAAATTATCTGGACATAACACGTTTCAGGGGATACAAAGGATTTTGTAATCTAGACAACATAAAATATATAAAAAGTTTAAGCGAATATACGGTCTGTGTCGTATACAGGCGTATATTGCGATAACTTTTTTATACTTTCAAATATATTAGATAAATAACTGTTTCTTTTATACAATTTTATAGCCCATTTGGCACGATCTATCCCGTTTTGGCACGAAAAGTGGCACGATGCAGATTATCGCGCCAAAAAAAGTGCCAAGGCCAAAGGTTCTATGGGAAGCCCCCCAAGCATGGTGGGCTCCTTGGTTTTAGCCCAAATACGCCCATTGCGGTATTTCATAATCTGTTTTAAAGATTTCTCTCTTAATTGCGAGGTCCATTTAACTTCGATAGGCCAAAAACGTTGGCTATCTACATAGGCTACATCCACCTCGCCTTCTGCTTTAATGTAATAGGTGGGGTAATGTCGATAAAAATGCGATGCAACAGCGGCTTCTACCAATCCTGCACAGAGTTCTGGATCGGCCAAACAGGGCTTGATTTGAGTATTGAAAGGATCTGCACTCGGAATAATCCAGGCTTTTAAAGCATGATAAATAAAAGGATCCGTAAAAATAAGTTTTTTACCCTTTTTAGGGGCCACCGTTAATTTATCTTCTAAAAGTGCACCCTGAATAAACAAAGTATCCATCGCTTCTAATTGGGCTGCATAATCGGCCACCGTTTTGGGATGATCGATCGATAAATCTTTGGCCAATGCATTCCAAGACACTTGAGAGGTGTATCGCTTGATAATAGCGGCTAGAATTTCTTTTAAAAAGTGTTCTTGTTTTCCACGCTTTAAGATATCCCCTCGAATCCATTCAGAATAGGTGGTAAGTGTTGCAACGGAGATTTGTTTTGTTGTTGCAAATCCATTAATGGCTGGTAAAAATCCCCCATGACAAAGGTATTCATCAAAAGCTGCAAATAAATGATCGATAAGATCGGGGGTAACCTGAGAAAGTTCTTTAAGATCGAAAGCAGGGCTTTTTAAAAGCACGGTTTCCTTAAAAGAAAGCGGAAACAAATGAAAATTCACCACATCGGCCATACCACGCCGGCCTGGAAAGCGTAAACGAGCATCTTTGATGATACTAAGATCAGACCCTGTTAGCATTAATACGGTGTTGTGTAATAAGCCCGCATCGGCGGCATATTTAATGGCTTTATCCCAATCTTTAATGTAGGTAATTTCATCACAAATAAGATAGTTGAGCGATGCCTGTTGCGAGGGAACCCCCTCCATCATCTCCAAAGCTTGGGTTAAGACTTTGTACAGCGCATGGTGATCATCAATCAGCTCCCCGCTCACAAACAACAAGCGTTTTGGATCTATCTTGGCTTCTAGTTGCTTCTGCATCCATTGCTTAAGCAAGGTGGACTTGCCAATCTGACGCCCCCCACCCAGGGTATAAATACCAGGCACGCTTGGAAATTTCGCCAGCAAAGGAGACTCGTAGATATAAAACTGTTTTTTTAACCAGTTTAATTGAGGATCACGGTCCTGAAAATGCCCCGGATCTTCCAAATGGCTATTGTGAACTAAAAAACGTGGATCAATCATGCTTATAGTCTATTTGAGTGATCAAATTTAGTCAATGGTCATTATCTAAATTTAATCAGTAAACATTATCCAAATTTAGATAATGACCTATAGGTCTCAAAGGCTTAGAAAAGTGCCATCAGATCATTGTAAAAAGCCAAGGTCATTAAGCTAATCAATACCCCTGCACCCAGCCAAATACCCATCGATTGAACAGCCGCAGGCAATGCACGCCCTACACACAATTCGTAGAAAGCATAAAGCAATTGCCCACCATCCAATAGCGGAATGGGTAATAGATTAAGCACACCCAAACTAATACTCACCATCGCGAGAAAATCTAGAAAATACTTAAAGCCCCCTACTGCTGTTTCACCGGCATATTTAGCAATCATAATGGGACCGCTTACATGTCGGGTCGATATTTTACCTTGCAGCATTTTCTTAAAGGTGCCTACGGTTAAAAGGGAGTAATCGACTGTTTTCATAATAGCTTTTTCAAAAGCCTCCACAACCCCAAAGCGTTGCTGTCTAACAAAGCCTGGTGGAATTTCGGTGGGCATCTGAAACTCTACCCCAATAAAGCCAACCGCTTTTTGTCCCGCTTCCATGGCTTTGGCGAGTGGCTGTATAGTAAGGTGTTTTTCCCTACCCTGTCTTAAGATTTTTAAGGTCAATAGGCCATGGACCTGTGCTTGTATGGTTTGAATGACCGAAGAACAAGTGTTCATCGGTTTTGCATCGATACTTAGTATGCGATCACCCGGCACTAAGCCTGCTTGTTCAGCAGGTGACCCAGGTAAAACTTTTGCCAAGATAGGTAGGCGATAATCTAAAGGCATTAAACCCAGTTGTGCCAACCAATCTGGCTGTGTTTGATCGACCTCATCTCCATGCAGATCCAAATGCTTCACAGCCTCTGTCCCTGTATGCGGTTCCTTGAGGGTAATGGCAATACTTTGATCCTCCCCCATGGCTTTTAATAATTGTACCGAAACCGCTTCCCAACTGGGCGTGGGAATATCCATCACACGCACAATTTCTTGTCCTTCCTTCAAGCCCGCCAAACCTGCTATCGATGCTTTGGGTACAGGACCCAGTAAAGGGACGAGTAAAGAAACCCCTAAAACAAAAATCGCCCAATAGGCTAAAACCGCAAACACTAGATTAAAAAAAGGCCCCGCCGCGAGCACCAACATTCGAACCCATACGGGTTTGCTTGCAAAAGCCATCGATTGATCAGCTTTGGGCACGTCTTGTCCCTTTTCGCCTAATAAAGATACATAGCCACCCAGCGGAATCATGGATAAAACATATTCGGTACCTAAGCGATCATAGAAACGATAGAAGGGTTTACCAAAGCCGACTGAAAAACGCAGCACTTTAATGCCAAAACGTCTAGCTACCCAAAAATGTCCATATTCATGCACAACCACTAAAATGCTAATAGCTACCAAAAAAGCCGCCATCGAGATTAGTACTTGTAACATAAAGCCTCCAAAGCAATGGTGAATGCTGATTTAAACCAGGGTGTATAACGTTCGGGATCTGCCTGATGCGCGGCCAGGATCTGTGGTACAGACATCCATTGTAGCTGTAGCACTTCTTCTGGATTGGGTACAATAGGCTTGGTGCTATCATAAGGGCCTATCAACACATGATCCAATTCATGTTCGCTTAAGCCATTATCAAAATCGGCCTTGTATTGAAATTTTCCGACGGCTTGAAGCGTGGCATGGATACCTAATTCTTCTTCTAGACGCCGATGAGCTGCGTTTAGCACAGACTCATCTAATCGTGGATGACTACAACAGGCATTGGTCCATAATCCACCACAATGGTATTTATCGGGATGACGCTGCTGCAATAAAAAAAGCAGTCGATCGTCAACCCTGTCATAAATAAAAATAGAAAAGGCTCTGTGCAGCAACCCTAATTGATGTGCACGCATTTTCTGCTCGGTGCCTATTACACGATCCTGATCGTCGACTAAAACGACATGATGCTCTACAAGCATGATTTTAAATCCTCTGGGAGTAACACTTCAGACACCTTTTTCTGAATGCGAAGGAGGGGCGTCGATTCCAGGGATGGAGAATCGTCGAATACAGGGATGTATGCCCCCGAATCGCATTCGGGAAAAGGTGTTGCAAAAGGATCGGCCACTTCTAATGTTGGGAAAAACCCTTTTACAGCTTCTAAATCTTTTTTGAGAAATAAAATTTTTAAATTGGGGCCTGCATCTTGGGTGAAAAATATTTTTAACCCCTCTTTACGACAAGCCCAAATCTGATGAATAGCTGTGAGCGTTTGTGCATTTGAATACACAATAGGCGGATTAGCCGTAGACATAAGCGCGTGTAAGGCCAAAGCATTACGTTCGGTGAATACGCCCAAAGACTCAAAATCACGCTCTTGAATAGCTATTTTCATCATGGATAAAGCCTTAGGCTGCTCGAGAGTCCAAGTCGTATAAAAAGGCGAGCTTAAAACCGTTTCTTGCATCGCAGCCCTCGAACTGAACGCTTTAGGACCTGCCTCAACAATGAGTAATCCAATGCGTAAATCGGGCCAAAAAACATCCAGTGGCACACCAAAACTATCTAATCCATCTTCTCGTATGCCCATAGGCCATTCTACAAAACCTTGCCATAAGGATCGGGTCGCACTGCCACTACCTAAACGTGCCAGAATTGCTAAGCTAGATTCTGGCAAATGCCAAGCAAAAAGTTTATCGATAGCCTGCACCAAGGCTGCAAAGCCACAGGCAGAAGAAGCAAGTCCTGCAGCAATCGGAATAGTGCTATGCGTATCTACCGCAAAATTCGTTGTAGGACTTGGACGAAAATAATCTAAAAATCCGCTTAAACGTTGTGCAAAGGGGGTGGTCGCATCGATTATTGTGTCGTTCACCCGAATACTATCGGATGCCGCATCGCTTAAAGCAATCTGCGTAGTAGCGCCTAGGCTTCCTAAAGAAATAGACAGGCTTGGGGTGCTTGCTAAATGTAGATCGGTATTACGCTTACCCCAATATTTACATAAAGCAATATTGGCGGGTGCAAAAGCCAGGGCTTGATCGCTAGCAGGTTCAAAAGAACACTCTTTTAATAGCTGTTGGATCAAGGTTTTCCTATCCATAACACACACCCTGCGTGCTTACAGAGACTGGTTGTAGTATGCCTGGTTGTGTCAGCATGGTCGAAGGCTCTGTTGTACAAGTACCCAAGGCAATCACACAATCGCCTAAACCAGAACCCGATATTTTAGCTCCCTGAATACCGGGCTGTTGCCTTAAATAACTTGTGATAGCCTCTAAAGCGACGTTATTCACGCCCAAGGCAGTCATACAAGCATTTTGCATATTCATAAGCTGTCCTAGATCATCAAAACAGCCCGCATCTAAGGCAAGGCTTGCCCGCCTAACTATCGCATCGATTGTTTCATAAAGCGCCTTAAGCACACTTGGATAACGTGCATGCAAAGCTTCGACTTGTGCGATAACCACGGCAGTCGGTGTCTTAGCCCCCGAATAAACCACTGTGATGGGCAGTGTCTCTGAAAGCTGTTTCAGGGGATAGGGCCCACACTGTTGATACAATAACACACCGCCAAAAACACTGGCCGCTGCATCGGCACCCGATCCAAAACCTTGCACCTGACGAATTACTTGCAGTGCTTGCTGAAAGAGCCTCTGTTGTCGCTGTTCTAAAGATTGCTGTGCTTGGGCTTCTGCTTCCAGCCATTGTGACAATGCAGCCGTAACTGCCACACTCACTGCTGCAGATGATCCTAAACCTATCTTATCGGAAAAATCGGAAATAATGTCTAATTCGAAACCCTGTTCTAATAAGTGCTTAAACTGCAAAATGCTTGCGATCACAAAATCAAAGGGCTTCTGTATAACAAGGTTGTCTACAGAACAGGCTAGATCACCCAAAGCTGATCGAACAATAATAACTTTATCCTGACGGGGATTGAGTATGACATGCACACGCTGATCGACTGCAAGCACGATTGCCTGTTTATCATGCAACACAGCATGTTCACCCAATAACATAAGACTCCCAGCTGCGGAAGCCTTATACAAGACAAGTACCCTGGGTATCGACACGCACAGGCTGCATGCCATAACCATACTGCGTTACAATGTGCGAGATATCTTGATCGGCTAATACCAATACTACGCCTGCCCGATCGCCTGCAATGGACCCAGCCCCACAAATCTTTGCAGCGGCTCCACTCTTTTCTAGGGCCTGAATCAATTGCTGCACTTTTAAGGGTACCACCCCAATTTTTACCAGCAAACGATGATTTTCCCGTATACAAGCCTGCATAGATTGTTGCGCTTGCAAACTTAAGGCTTCATCAAAAGCCTGCGTGACAGCTGCAAAATCGTCGATCATCGATCCTGTTTGAAAGTAAGGCTCTACAGCACGCACACATTCGCCGGTGGTGACCATCGGCGTTCCTGTTTGCACAATCATCATGGGAACCTGTGGCATAATCCGCGTGCTCACTTTTCCCGCTTGAAAATGCAAACAGCCCCCTAACATCGCCACATGCAGATCCAAACCACTGGATTGACCATGTTGCAAATTTTCGGAGACACGCCCTAGGGAAACAAAACCACTGGCATCTAATTCTAAACCAAAAAAATGGGCCACTGCATACAGGGTACTCATAATAACCGCGGCGGAAGATCCTAAACCGCACCCTATAGGGATACTCGAAGCCGATCGAATTTCCAAACCTTGTAACAAGGAAATATTCAGAGACTCTAAAATATGCATCACCGTGTATTGCACCAATTCAAAGGGTTTTTTTAAGACCTCTCGAATGCCACAACGCCCTTCTAAAAAATCTCGGTATTGTTCTTGTATTCTTTGGGTGATCACTTTCAGCGTTTGACGCGTTAAGGATCGTGCGTATTTTAGATTTAAACAATTGAATAAAATACTCGATGACAAGGCCGACAAAACCGTACTGTAGGCATAGCGATCAATCGCCAACGCGATAGCAGGTGCCCCATACAATACCGCATGCTCCCCAGAAAGAATAAGCTTTGCAGGCGATCGCGCTTTTAATCGCTTATACATGCAGGGGTCGCCTCATAAATACGTTTGTGCTGATCGATACCACTCAAACGATAACGTCCTTGACCATAGGCAGACAAAACAAGCTTAGCCCCATCATTGGGATAATGAAAATTATAAAAATTTTCGTATTCGGTCTGTGATAAAAGCTGACGTTCTGCGAGCATTTTTTGATGACCTGTTTTATCTAAAGAATCTTGATAACCCGCTTGCACAATCCCACTAAAAAATTCGCCAATACAACCCGAACCATAGCTGTAAAAACCAATTCGTTTTCCCCTTAGATCGCTAGGGCTGTTTTCCAACAGGGAAAGAAAACTTAAATATAAGGACGCAGTATAACAATTGCCCGTGATACGGCCATAGGCTAGGGCTGGCCCCAACACTTCTTTGAGTGTAGCGCTCGATAATTTAGGCGCATTATTGATCTTCAATAAATACTGATGGGCTTTTTCTACCAAACGGGGCACGGGCACATGGTAGCAAATATGGGCATGATCTTGGAGTGTTCGACCCGACAAAGCCGTGTATTGCTCCCAGGTCTTTTGCACCAATTTAAGATAAACTTCACAGGAGTACTGCCCATCGACAATGGCTTCCTCACGATAGTTTGGTCGCCAGAAATCCATCAAATCTTCGGTATAAAAACCACTTTCGGGTTCTATGGCTAGGATTCTAGGATTCTGAGATAAAAGCAGTGCTATAGCCCCTCCCCCTTGGGAGGATTCGCCTTTGCTTTTAAGACCATAGCGTGCAACATCAGAAGCAATCACTAAAATCTTCTTTGAGGGATCTTCACGTAGCATGGGCAAAGCCATTTGTATGGCCGCGGTCGCACCATAACAAGCCTGTTTAATTTCTAAAACCCTGCAACGTTCTGGCAAGCCCAATAAGCGATGCACAAACATCCCAGCAGCCTTGGATTGATCGATAGAACTTTCAGTGGCAAAGAGTAAGGTGTCGATGCTTTTGGGATCGATCTGTTTTAAAACACGATACCCTGCATCGGCTGCCATAGTCACTACATCTTCATCCGGCGGTATCACCGCCATTTTTTCTTGGCCTAAACCCACATAAAATTTATTGACATCAATGCCACGGGCGTCCGCCAATGTTTTTAGATCTAAGCAATAAGGACTTGTATAAAAACCTATGGCTGTGATACCGACCTTAACCATGGGGCTGCCCCTGAGCATCGATACGCTCCAAGCGTAAATGACTGTCTACCAATTCGCCAGGATTGGTCTGTGCTGCTAATAGCGATAATTCACCACATAGGACTGTCGCCGCGATAATAGCGGCTAAGCGCTTCGCATTCTGACCCGGTTCTCGAGACTCTAAGCAACCCAAGGCTTTTAAATTCTCTTGCACAAAAGGCCATTGTTTACCACTACCCACCGTTCCAACAATGATATTGGGCAAGGTAACCGAAAAATACAGATCGCTATCGCGCAATTCGGCATGCACCATGCCCTGAGATCCTTCTACAATATTAGCGGCATCCTGTCCCGTCGCTAAATAAAAGGCGAGTAATATATTCGCAAAATGCGCATTGGCGCTGCGCAGCCCCCCTGCCAATACAGTGCCGATGAGGTTTTTCTTAATATGCAGCTGTACTATTTTTTCGGGCGTGGTTCTTAAATGCTTTTGGCAGGCATCCCTGCTTACAAGCAGTTCTGCAATCACAGAATGTCCACGCCCTAGAATACCGTTTACAGCAGAAACTTTTTTATCGGTACAAAAATTAGCGGAGATCGATACATACTGTAAGGCAGGATAGTGCTGCACAAGCCAAGCGATTAAGGCATCGGCGGCTTTGGTAACCATATTGTGCCCTGCCGCATCGCCTGTCTGCATTTCAAAACGTAGATACAATAAATTGCCGATCATCTGCACATGCCAATCTCTCAGGCGTGTAAAACGACTGGTACCGGCTACAACCTGCTCGAGCGCTGCGCGGTGAGATTCTAAAGCACGCACTACATCTAAGATGGTTTTTGCATCGGGTCCTTCCAAAACAACCGAGCGTGTCATGCAGGCATCGACCACGACCACTTGGATCCCTTGCGCTGCAGCACGCGACAATAACGCACCCCGGCGTACCGAAGGCCATAAGGGTGCCTCTAGGGTGGCGAGCGGAACATAAAGTTGATCATCCAACACATCTCCACCGATCTTAATAGGACCCACATTGCGCATAGGAATGGCCGCAATGGCTTCAGGATTTTTCAAGCGCTAACCTCACCCAGGGAAAATAGGAAAATTCGGTCCATTATACTGAAATAGCAGGCTGCGTGACAAATTGTTTTATATGAGAAAGATAACTTTAACTCAAAAACATCCACCCAAGACTAAACAAAGGCACTGCGGCATTGATGCTATCTAAGCGATCCAAAATACCACCATGGCCTGGTAGGATAGTGCCGCTGTCTTTTAAACCACGCAGACGCTTAAAGAGACTTTCGAAGAGATCGCCCACGATTGAGAAAATCATGGTAATAAAACCGAGAAGCATCCAATGGGGTACAGAGAGTTTGGGCTTGAGTAAAACATAAGCTACGCCAACCACCACAAAACCAACGGCTAAGCCACCCAATACCCCTTCCCAGGTTTTACCAGGACTTAAGGCGGGAACCAATTTAGTGCGACCATAGCGCTTGCCCACGAAATACGCTGCGCTGTCACAGACGCAAACGAGGGCCAAACTATAAAGCAGAAGATAGGGATCGGTATACTGTAACGCGACAAAGAAAGTCCAGGTCGGCACTAAGACCATACAACCACTCAATATCCCGATAACATGAGACTTCCAGAAAAGCGTATATTTTGGATAAAGGATGATGGCGATAAGGGCCATTATCCAAAAAGCGGGGATAAAGGCTAGCACCCCTGCCTGCAAAGAAGTGCGACTACCCAGTCGTTCAAGGGCAATCAGCAATAGTGTGGCCATAAGGACCATGAGCAGTAAACAGCTCACACGGCCTAATAGCGTATTAAAACCTGCGAATCGACTCCACTCCCAAGCAGCCACTAAAAATACAGCCCCACTCAACAGCACAAAAGGCAAAGTACTCAACCAAAGAATGGCAGCGATGACTAAGGGTATAAGGCATAGCGCTGTTAGAACACGTTTTTTAAGCATAATGGCACACCCCTTAAGTATTGAAAGCCCTCTCCCCCTGAGGGAGAGGGTCCCGCGTAGCGGGGGGTGAGGGGATATCAAGGACTGTTTCACCCCTCATCCGGGCCTGCGGCCCACCTTCTCCCGTAACGGGAGAAGGTATCAGCTCGTATTCAGATTCTTCTGTATTTTCTACAATATTACCAAAACGACGTTCTCGATGTGCATAAGCGATGAGTGCCGTTTCTAATTGTGCTTCTCTAAAATCGGGCCAAAAAACATCGCTAAAATACAGTTCGGTATAGGCACATTGCCAGAGTAAAAAATTGCTGATCCGATATTCACCACTGGTACGAATCAGTAAATCGGGTTCTGGTAAATCGGCCAATGCTAAATGTTGACTAATGCTCTGTTCATCGATGCATTCTGGATTTAGATCGCCGCACTGTACTTTGCTGGCCAATTGCTTCATCGCTTGCACGAGATCCCAACGACCCCCATAGTTAAAAGCAATGCTAAGATTAAGCCTTGTACCACTGCGGGTTTGCGCTTCAGCTTCCTGCACAGCCGCTTTCAAACTTTCAGGAAAAACGCTTCGATCGCCAATCACTCTCAAACGCACACCATTTTCGGATAACGCTTTTACTTCGCTTTTAAGCAACCGGCCAAACAGGCCTAATAGAAAATCGACCTCGGTTTTGGGACGACGCCAATTTTCGCTACTAAAACCAAAGAAGGTTAAACAGGCAATTTCTTTTTTAAGGCAGGCTTCAATGACAGCCCGCACCGATTCAACGCCCTGTTGATGTCCCGCTATACGCGGTAAATGACGGGCACTGGCCCAGCGGCCATTACCATCCATAATAATTGCGATATGCGTAGGCATAGACATTAAATATGCATTAACTCGCTTTCTTTGGCCACCACCATTTTCTCCAGTTCTGCAACCAAACGATCGGTTAATTTCTGTATACCGGCTTCGCCTGAGCGCTCTACATCTTCGGTGATTTCTTTCTTTTTGCTTAATTGCTTAATCGCTGTGTTCGCATCTCGGCGAATACCCCGTAAAGCAATGCGTGCTTCTTCTGCGTCTTTACCCAAATGACGGACCAGTTCTTTACGACGTTCTTCGGTTAAAGCCGGTAATGGAACCCGTATCAAATGACCCAAGGTGACTGGATTAAGGCCCAAATCGGCCGAACGAATCGCTTTATCAATGGCCTGCACCACCGATTTATCCCAAGGTGTTACGACTAAAGTGCGCGCATCTTCGATCATAATAGAGGCGACTTGATTTAAAGGCGTTGTATTGCCATAACAAACGACTGGTAGTGATTCAATTAAACTAGGATGAGCCCGACCGGTTCTTAATTTGGCGAGGTTCTGCGAAAAATTTTCTAAGCACTTTTGCATACGATCGTGTGCTTGCTGTTGAATCGCTTGTATCATACTCTAATGCCTCTAGTGTATCAGCGTACCTTCTTCTTCACCCAAAACCACCCTTAAAAGCGCGCCTGGTTTACTAATGCTAAAAACGCGGATGTTAAGACCATGATCCCTGCATTGACAAAAAGCCGTTAAATCCATCACCCCTAATTCTTTGCGCAATGCTTCTTCATAAGATAAGACTGAATAACGCTTGGCCTCTGGGTTTTTACGCGGATCGCTGTCATAAACGCCATCGACATTGGTTGCTTTTAAGAGAACATCTGCCCCAATTTCAATAGCCCTAAGACTGGCAGCAGAATCGGTGGTGACTAAGGGATTGCCCGTGCCGGCTGCGAATAAAACCAAGGTACCTTGGCTTAAATAATCCATGGCTTTACGACGATCATAGTGATCGACAATCCCACTCATCGGAAAAGCAGACATAATCTGTGCACTAAAGCCCGCTCTTTCCAAAGCATCTCGCATGGCTAATGCATTGATAATGGTAGCCAACATGCCCATTTGATCGCCGGTAATACGACCGATACCAATGGCTGAAAGGGCTTCTCCCCGAAAGAAATTACCGCCCCCAATCACTAAGCCTACCTGCACTTTGTGTTGAAGAAGCGATATGACATCAGAGGCGAGTTGATCGAGCACTGAAGGATCGATCCCAAAGGTTTTATCACCTAATAGAGCCTCTCCGCTTAATTTAAGCAACACACGACGATAAAGCGGTTGCACGGTAGATTTCACCTTCAGGCATCCCCTCGGGCTTGGGCCATGACCTCGCTGACGAAATCATCCGTCTTCTTTTGAATGCCTTCACCCACTGCAAAGCGCACAAAATGTTGAACTTCAGCTTTGGAGGCTTCCAAAAAGGCTTTAACGGTCTTGCTGGGATCGCGCACATAGGCTTGCTCCAACAAGGTGATACCTGCCATAAATTTCTTTAGCTTGCCTGCAATAATAGGCTCGCGCAAATGTGCCTGTGCAACCTGCGCACTCTTTTCATATTCTGCCAACGCAACCTCGCGCTCTTTCTCTAAGCGATCGGCTGGGATATCGCTGGATTGCAGATATTCAGGTGACATGGCGGCTATATGCATGGCCACATCACGTGCAATCTCAGCCGTGCCTTGTTTTAAAAGCACTAACACGCCAATGCGTGCGCCCCCTTCAACACTACCACCATGCAAGTAGGTTCCCACAATTCCTTCATCGGTGTGATGAAAAGCCATACGCCGGATACTAATATTTTCTCCAAGCTGTGCGACCAGCTCTAAGCGTTCAGGCTCCATGGTGGCTTTGAGCTTTTCAAACGCCTCGGGTTTTGCACCCAACGCTAAAGCATGCCCCAAGGCGCTGCTCGCAAACTGTCTAAACTTTTGCTCACGGCCTACAAAATCGGTCTCGCAATTAATTTCAAGCAACACAGCAGATTTGGCATCCTGCGAACACAAAGCCTCGACCACACCTTCTGCGGTGGTTCTTGAGGCTTTTTTCTCTGCCTTGGATTGGCCCGCTTTTCGCATCTCCTGAATAGCTTCTTCAATGTTGCCTTGAGAGGCCACCAAAGCGCGCTTGCAGTCCATCATACTAGCCTGGGTACGTTCTCGTAGTTCTTTGACCAATGCGGCTGAAATATCCATCCTTACACCTGCTCTTGATCGGCAGCTGGTTTATCGGCTTTAGCCGCCGTTTGTGCAAAAGCTTCTGCACGTTCGCTTTGTCTGGCTTCGAGAATGGTCTCGACTACAGTACGCACATAATATTCTACGGCGCGGATAGCATCGTCATTACCCGGAATAGGATATTCAACCCCGGCTGGATTGTGATTGGTATCGACCACACCAATAACAGGAATGCTTAAACGATTAGCCTCTTTAATGGCGATTTTCTCGTTACCCACATCAATGACAAAAAGTGCATCGGGTAATCCACCCATTTCCTTGATGCCGCCTAAGCCCCGATCTAAATGCTCAAGCTCACGCATAAGCTTAAGACCTTCTTTTTTGGTTAACTGTGCCAGCGTACCATCTTGCACCATGTTTTCCAGGTCTCTAAGACGTCGTACAGATTGTTTGATGGTCTTATAATTCGTTAACTGCCCCCCCAACCAACGGTGATCCACATAGGGCATCCCACATTGTTTGGCATAGGTAGCAATGGCCGTTTTCGCTGAACGCTTCGTGCCTACGAAGAGTATTTTACCCCCTCGGGCTGCGATTTTGTGTACAAAATGAAGGGCTTCCCGAAACATGGATACGGTATGTTCCAGGTTAATGATATGAACCCCATTTTGAATACCGTAAATGTAGGGAATCATCGAGGGATCTCTAAAGCGAGTTAAATGACCGAAATGGAGTCCGGCCTCTAACATCTCACGCATACTGACAGAAACAGTCATAAACACTCCTAAAACAAGGGTTAAACCTCCACAAGCCCCGCTATCCAACCCGACTTTGTCCGAAAACTAAGTAGGCACCCTAGATAACGTGACGGCTCATGTGTGAATTTGAATACACTATATTGCGTATTCAGAGAGAGCCTTATACCATGAGATCTATTTGCAAATCAAACCATAGAACTTAACAAAGGATTCGCTATTGACTGCCTTTTCACTCAAGACCCCTGAAGCCATTGAAAAAATGCGTATTGCCGGACGATTGGCCGCAGAGGTATTAGAAATGATCGGACCCTTTGTACAACCGGGCGTGAGCACCCTTGCACTGGATGAACGCTGTCATCGCTATATCGTGGACGTACAACAAGCGATTCCTGCCTGCTTAGGCTACCAAGGTGGCGCCAAGACCCCTTTCCCAAAATCGATTTGTACTTCTGTGAACCACGTGGTTTGCCATGGCATTCCCAATGAACGTCCTCTAAAAAACGGCGATATTGTTAATATTGATGTAACGGTGATTAAAGACGGCTATCATGGCGATACCAGTAAGATGTTCCTGGTGGGTGATTGCTCTATCCTGGCCAAACGTTTAAGTCGTGTTACCCAAGAGTGTTTATACCGTGGTATTCAGGCCGTTAAGCCTGGGGCACGATTGGGTGATATTGGGGCGGCTATCCAACAACATGCCGAAGCCCACCACTATAGCGTTGTGCGGGAATACTGTGGACATGGCATAGGGACGCTCTTTCATGAACCGGAATTACAGATAGTCCATTATGGCCAAGCAGGCAGCGGCGCGCTTTTACAACCCGGCATGACCTTTACCATCGAACCCATGATCAATAGCAACAAGCGTGATATTAAGTTATTAAATGATGGCTGGACGGTTGTGACCAAGGACCATGGTTTGTCGGCACAATGGGAACATACCTTGTTAGTTACCCATCAGGGTGTTGAGGTTTTAACAAAGCGCTCAGAAGAATTGTCATTTTCTTCTTGACTGTTTTGCCTAAGCGATTTACCTTGACCTTTGGCCATCGTGAAAATAGTGGAAATGACAGGGGGCGTACATGTCGGAGTCTCTGCTGTACATCGCGTACTATGTTAAAGTACCCGCACAGAAAAGCAGGCAGCATGCCCGTTTTATCGATCGCCTTCAAGCAACACAAGCCCTTTCAAACCACAGCAAAGATAGCTTCGACCCAAAAGCCCATGCACTGAGCACAGCTTTTACACAGCATCAAATGCCCACCGCACAGATTCTAGACACCTTTGTTGAAACGCTGCTGTACCAAAAACCCCTACAATGGCCTGAACTTCAAAAAGCGCTGCAGTACTGCAGGCAACAAGGGGCTACCCTCCTGATTCTGGAACTAGGCAAACTAGCTAATAATCAATCTTTCGCACAACTGCTTTTAGGATCAAAGGTACCTTTCTTGTGTGCCGATCAACCCTTTGTGACGGCCCCCATCTTGGAAGCCTTAACAAAGCATGCTGAAGTACAAAGAACCTTGCATGGCAAACTTATCCGTGAGGGTTTAAAAATGACCACGGCTAAATCAGGAAACCCCCATGCAGCCGAAGTGATTGGGCGGGTGAACAAACCCAAAATTGATACCGCTATTTTATTTGCCTTTTTACTGGAACCGATTATTAAGCATTATCAGGAAAAGAAATATTCACAACGCCAAATGGTCAAAGCACTCAATGAAGAAGGATTCACCGCACCTGAAGGGGGACAATGGGTTTTAAGCCAATTGCAAAAAGTACTGGATCGCATCCGTTTGAATACCATTGCTTACCAGTGCCAAGCTTTTATGAATGAATGCCAAGATCATTTTTTAAATAGCACACAGATTATTGAAGCGCTGCGTGAAAAAGGTATTGCTAGCTTCAAAGGTACGGACTGGGATATTGTGCAACTTAAAAAATTATCCGATCGTATTCAACAGATTGAGGAAATGACCCTTATCCACCAGTTTGTGATCGATCTATTACCCCTGTTAAGAGACACCACGCATCAACCTGCCCTTTCAAACACAGAATTATTAATTAAATGCATGAACGCAACGAGCGTTCAAAGAAATTTGGCGGCTTTTCCAGAAGGATTGCAGTCGCTCGATACAGCACTCGAATCGGCCGTGAAACACCTTTCCATTTACCTGAAGATCGTGAAAGCACATCTTGATCAATTAGCCAAAGTGTTGCAATTGGAAGCGCATCACTACACAAAAGTAGACAGCCTAGACTTTCCAAAACCGCTGAAACAGCTTATGCAATTATTCCAAACCTTGGAACCCCGCGATATGACACGCCTCGAAAACCTGGCCCTGGAATCGCTTACGTGGTCAGGTGCAAAGAGTGCGGTAGAGCTTACGCAGGCGGTTTGATAACGTCCCACCCGCTCAGCTCTATTCAACCCTCATCCGGCCCTGCGGGCCACCTTCTCCCGTAACGGGAGAAGGAATAACTTCGATGGTAGTAGAAATACACACTTTCACAAAACGATCTAATAGCTGCATCATATTTTGATTAATCGAAGCATAATCTTGTGCCAATAATTCTTTCTCTGTTTGTGTAAAAAGAGAAGGCTTTAAATCGTCCGGTACAGCTTGTATTAAGGTTTGAATGCCCTCTAAGGTTATTTCCAAATGACATTGAAAACCATAGACGCGTTTTCCATAACGCACTATCTGTCTAGGACATCCCTGACTGTAAGCCAAAACCTGTGAGGCTGCCGTTAAACCCGGCATATCGTTATGCCAATGATAGTAATAACGACCGTTTATTCCAGGTACTTCCACGCTACTCCATAATATTTATGGCTATACAGATTTTTCTAACTTACTAAGTTCGTGTATAGCCTCCAAAACAATTATTAAAAATATTTGCTATTGAGACCGCCTTCGTCCTAAACTTGTAAAGTGAAGTGTCAAGTAAGAACCTGGTTATGGGTAAAGCAATGAAAAATGTATCGGCGTATTTTGCAATAGCACAAGTCCATTATAATCCAATAAGTTTGGAAATTTACCTTGCGAAAATCCGAGAAAAATTCCGACTGGCAGGTTATACGGACTTTGAGAAGAAAGAGTTCACAACTTTTGACATAGCCTCTATTTCTGCACCGCACCCCATAACACAGCAATCCCAATACTATGTTTTTTCCAATATGGATGGCAGTAGCAGCTTTGTGCTCAATCAAAATGCTTTGTCCTTCCAAACAACCAACTATAGTACCTTCGAAATGTTTTCCAATACATTATTTCAGGGTTTGGAGATTGTTCATAAAACCGTGATCTCAGGTTTAGATTTCTCTGAACAAATTGGAATGCGTTTCTTAAATGCTGTGATACCCAAAACAGCTGAAACTCTGCATCAATATCTTATCCCTGAAGTATTAGGACTTTATGGTAAACTTGAAGGACGCTCTGTTCGTGCATTTTCAGAATCACTGAATCAAACGGCATCAAATGTGTCTTTGATTTCAAGAGTGATTATTCATGAAGGCCCTTTGGGTTTTCCTCCCGACCTTCAACCCATTAAAGGCCAAACGGGCTCGCATTTTTTAAAAACAGTAGGCATCCACGCTACCATTGATATTGATGCTGTTCATAAAGCTCGAGAACTATTTAAGTTAGAGAACTTGAATTCTTGTCTGCGTGTATTGCATGATGAAACACGTAAGACATTGAAAACCATTAGGAAGGGGTAAGCATATGTGGACTTCTGGCGAGAATAGCCCTAGTAATACCGATATTATGAGGTCTTTTGGCAACATGCCTATAGCACCTGCTCTCATGCCAGGCACAGGCGGAACCTCCGATGCCCATTATCTCCGTACCCGTCAAGATCGTGGATATATCCTATTGCGATGTGAATGTATTTCTGCTATTTCTTCTACCAACATTAATAAAACATCCACAAAAGATCTTGAGACTATAAAACAAATGTTAAAACCAGCTATTTCAGACCTGGCTCTACTTTTTGGCGTTTCACGTCAAACGATTTACAATTGGCAACATGGCGAAGAACCTTCTATGCAGAATGCTGAACGTATTTTAGAACTAGCAAAAGTTGCTAGGTTTTTTGCTTCGAAGGGATTAGAGCCTTCCCCTCAACTTTTAAAGCGTAAATTTATTAACAAACAATCATTGTTTGATATTGCACGTAAAGGAGGCTCTATACACGCAGCTTCTCAAAAATTAGTAGTTATTCTTTCTGAAGAAGCACTACAGCGAAAATCCCTAAACGAACATCTCGCTAACAGAAAAGTGCCCTTACAAAACCATGACGATTACGACACCCCATTGTAAGATGAGCAAACAAAAACGAAATACTTTATGGCGACAAGGACATATCCTTCCACAAGAAGTGGCACAATGTCTTTGTCTAAAGGATCTACCATTACAAAAAGAAGATCTTCTCGTTGTAATATCGCATGGTTGCGATTTGGCTAACGAACAAGAGTCTTATCTTGAAGTGGTTATAGGCAGACAGATTCCAAGCATGGATGGCAATTTCACACATGCTAAAAATGTTCGCAAACTTCACCTTGAATTTCAATCTGAATCAGGACAAACCCTATGTTTAGAATTATGTGTTGATAAACATAAGTTACTAAAAACGAATCTTATCAATTACCAGCCGCGTCATGAATTCCAGCTTGAATACAAAGAATGTGCCACCTTGCAACGCTGGCTTGTTGCTCGATATAAACGATCGGCCTTTCCTGAAGCATTCAATAAACGACTAACAGCATCAGGTCTCGATAAAAAATTAAGTAAAATAGTATCTCCTCTTGGATCCTTCATTATCGCAATATTGTTTGACCTGGATGACGGCCAATCTATAGAACGACTGGATGATGATCCCTATGTCTTAGATATTACTGTTTTATACACAGGCGATGATTATGAAGAGGCTAAAAATGCAGCTCGGATAGCAAAAACAAAGATAGAAAAAGACTTCGAACAATGCTTAAAGTCTAGAGAAGGCCATTGGCAAAATATTGAACTTCGGGACTGCAGAACCGTATCTGAGGAAGCATTATCCTATAAAGCATGGAAGCTCCTCAAACCATGGAGACTTGAACATATAAGCCTTCGTGAAGATCAACTGCAACCCATGCTGGACTAATGGTACGCAACTCACTTTGGCCAACCCCCTGTTTTCGTGTATACTGGGACGCAATTAAAGGGATTTTGGGACAAAACACATGGCTTTTTTAAGTGATTGGTGGATGAGGTTCAAAATGTCGGTCAAAAACTGGGAAAATGTACAGATCCAGGAGGCTGTAGGCTCGGTGTCTGGTGATCCCCTTGATGTGCATACAATGGATGCACAGCTAGCGCGTATACGACAATCCCTAGGAGACACCCCCCCAGCACCCATTGAAGACTCTGTACGACGTCATTTAGAAGCACTCGATGCACTCTTAGAAGCGCCCCCCGAGGAATCGCCCGATGCCCGCGCGGCTCAAATTAAAGAAACCATGCAATTACCCGAGGCCTATCAGGCCCTGCGTCAAGCCCGCTGGCCTAGCGGTGTGCATTGCACCGATTGCCACTCCAATAACATTAGACGATTACCCCAACTGCCCTTAGATTCTGAACATAATCACCGTTATCGTTGCGTAGATTGTCGTCTTGAGTTTAATGACGATGATGGCGTTGTCGGGGGTGACACAGGCGATGATGCTTCTATCTCGGTCTGGATGCAATGTTGGTATCTGATGGGCTGCACCGATTCCCTAAGCTATATTGCCCATTGCTTGGGTTTAGATTTACACCATATTGAATGGATGGTACAGCGCTTAAAAACCGTTTTGGGATCCTATACAAACCCTAAGCTTAATCCGAACCTGGAGGCTGATGAAGCCCAGAACAAGGCCTTAAACGAACAACTCAGAACCGAGCTGCTGGCACACCGTGAGGCGCTAGGTGGTGGGGGAGACGTTAGCACAGTGCCTCAGGATACAGGGGAATACCGACGCCAACAACACCTGCGACGTCATTTAAGTGCAAGCACCGAGCCTGCCGTTGCAGGACCTAACTTGAGTTCCTCCCCCAAAAGGAAAGCTTAGTGCTTTTCAAAAGAAGACCCAAGGCCAAACAGGGTCCTTCTTGGTTAGCGCTGATCAGCGAAGGAAAACAAAACGAACGATACTGGTCTTTGGAGTATCCCCTTAAACTTTCCAGACAATTTGGAGAGGTTATTTACCTACAAGCGCGCAAGCAATTTTTAATTACAGGCGCCAAAGCCTTCGAACATATTCTAAAAACACATCATCACCGTTATAAACGAGACCCCTTCTTTTATCAGAAAATTATGTTTCCTTTTTTTGGCGATGGGCTCTTAACCCGAGAAGATGAACCTTGGAAAGTGCGCCGTCGCGCAGCCCTACCCTTCTACCAGCAAAATACGATTAAACACTATACCCCTGTGATTGTCGATCTCGCACAAAACTTGATTCAACGCTGGCAAGAAAAATTGCCAAAAAGCATCAATATGCTAGCTGAAATGAATTATCTTAATTTACGTATTGTATCAACGCTGATGTTTTCTAAAGCCTTGGAAGAGCCAACCATCAAGCGCGTGGAACGTCAATCGCGATTTTGCAATTTTTATTGTTCACACGCACCGTTTTGGTTTGGTTTGGATCATATACTCGATGGCCTTCGTTTTCGCTGGTGTAAGTATCAGATGAATCGTTTGTTATTAGGCATTATCCAAGCACGACGAAAAATAACACAGACCAAAGACGATTTATTGCAGCGTTTATTGGCTACCACGGATGAAGAGACCCATGCCTTACTGAGCGATCATCAGATCTTAGACGAATTAAAAACCCACATTGTTGCAGGCCATGAAACCACAGCCTGCACTTTAAGCTGGATGTGGTATTTATTGGCACTACACCCTGAATACCAATTAAAATTAGAAACTGAGATCGACCAGGTCTTACAAGGGCGAACACCTACCTGGGATGATATTCCACAGCTTGTGATAACCCGTGCTATTCTCTTAGAAACCTCGCGGCTTTATCCAGCTATTTGGAGTATTCCACGTACCAATCTGGAAGCAGACACACTCTTGGGTGTAGAGATCCCCAAAGGTTCCTCTCTGATGCTGCATATTTATAGTTTGCACCGTAACCCTGACTATTGGGATAATCCTAACAGCTTTAGGCCAGAGCGCTTTTTAGAACCTGGGGGCATTTCACATCCCTTTGCTTATTTACCCTTTGGTGCGGGACCGCATATGTGTATTGCAACGCATCTAGCGCCTATGGAAATGATTTTATTAACGGCTACGCTCGCACAAAACTTTCGCTTTCAATTGGCTAAGCAAGCTAAGATGAACCCAGAAATTTGTATTTCTTTAAGGCCCGAGAAGGCATTAAAGATGATACCCAAGCCACGCTAAAGGCCAATGCTAATGCGACCATCACACAGGCTGCAGCACCCACTATCCATTGCGTGAGCCTCCAACCTAACATAAAATACCCCAATAAATAACAAGACAACCAGGCAAAAGCCACTGTCATCCAACGATTGAGCGCGCGCGTAGATAAGGGCCTAAGCGCAATCATGGCACCACGCTGAAGATCGCCCACGTTATACATGCCTCCCCAGATCGATCGTAACCATAGACAAAGCAGGCAGCACGCTAGACCTTGCACCCAGGGTTGATTCAGAAAAACACTAAGAATCGTAGACTGCTCTGCACTTATCGTGCGCAGACCTATGCCAAAAATGAGCAACACGGGCAGGCTAAGCTTTAACAAAGCACCCAACATCGAGTTACCCAAGGCTGTTTTAGCGGCCTGGGATGCCATCCACGGTAACCATAAAGACCACCAGCCAACCATCAGGATACACACATGGGTCTTTAATGATTCGGCTGTTAAAGACCCCGCGATAAAGCTTTTTATCATGACATCGGGTTGGTTTGTCTCGGACCCTAAAGAAATCGCATCGGCCGTGGCATGTAACCACAGTAAACAACAGACAAAGATACCCAAATAAATGGATAAAACTGTCGCAACCGAGACCTTCGATTTTTCCATCCACAGTACTAGCTGTAGGCTTGGTTTTCTTAACACAAACACAATAAGACCGCCCATAAAAATAAGGCGCAAGGGTCTTAGAAATAAAGACTCCACCTGAAATAACTCCGCAAGCATCGATGCTATCCAGAGTGCCATAAAGCTTGCCGTAACCACACACCAGGCTATTTTCACTAAATCTAAAGGGATAGATAATAAACTATGTAAAATGGCTTTTGTTCGGGTGTTTTTGATAGAAAGTAGGCATAATTCGCTTAAGAAAGGCCTTCTTTTAAAAACAACGGTGGTGTAGGCTAAGCCCAACCCTAGAACAATATAAAGCAACCAAGGCCACAACCCTACGCTTAAAGCATGCTGTTTCAATACACCCCACATCGTACCGCTGGCTAATCCATATAAGCGCGGATTCAGTTGTGTATTTTGTTCTAAGCAATAAAAAAAATAATAGCTTAACAGACAAAGGGCAGCACAGCTTAACAGCCACTGACCATAATTTTTTAAGGGAGTCATGACTTGAAGATGGGTGCTTTTGCTATGTGCTAAAGCACTGGGATAATAATAGGCCGTGGCCAAAGCAGCACCCAGCCCTAGAACCACACTGCTTAAAGCACCGACCGCTAAAAAATCAAGACATAATGCCGTGGCATCCCATGCAACCCAAAGCACAAAGGCTAATAAAACATAGCCCCCATAGGCGGGCAGGGACAGCGCTCGCACCTAGCATGCCCCTTTTATGAGAACATCGAGATTAGCCTTTTGATAGTTGTATAGCCTTGTTATCACTGAGAATCACTATCATCCACCATGGTGGTATCCGTCGGTGAGGAACCTGTATCAGGGATTGTGCTGGCGTTAGTAAGCACTGCATTAGCATTTTTCTGATTGCGATAATTCTGCAACACAGACACTGCCAGTAAAGCCTCTACACGCTCCATTTGTTGATAGCGTTGATATTCCACATAGAGCTGTGAAGCTTGCATCAATGCCAGTTCTTGTTGTATTTGTGTGGGATTTAAATTAACCAGATTCGTTTTCCAGCTATTATTCATCCAACGCTTTAAAGCCTCTTGCTCCATCAAAGCCATTTCAGAGGGCATCGCTGCTGCACCTTCCGAAGCTGTAGGGGGGGTGCGTTTGGCCATCATACCACCAAAGGCTTGTCGCACCACCGACAATAGAGCCTCATCCGATAAAGCCTGCACATACTGCTGTTTAAGGGTTGGATTTTTAGAGAGCATATCGGCATTAATCGTACCATAGCTCTGAAAACTACTGACGGCCGAATTGTCCAAGGGCGTTAATAAGGTTTGCAGAAAAGCTTGTGCAGCCGCTTTACTCGCCTCATCATAACTACTACCGCCAAGAATACTTGAAACTTTGATATCCCCAAACATCAGTGAAGGATCGCTGGAACACTTGCCGGTTTCCACCCCAGAAGCACAGTAACCTGACAAATGTTGCACGACCAGCGCATCGGCAGGAGAAAGCGTCGTTGGATTATACAGATCCGCTTGAATCGCAGTATTGTGCTGGTTTTGTATAGTGCTGTCTCTTTGAACAATCATATTTTGAATAGCGGGATCGATAGGATTGTTTGAGCCTACCCCCGTAGAAACAACTGTTGCTGCATCCGTCGCTGCCACGGCTACCCAGGCATATAGGGCTGCCATTAGACCCAGTCCACTCGCCCAGACCATGAATCGGTAACCTTTACCCTTCTTAGCACGCATCATAACATTCTCCCTATACCGCACTTTGCTCTAAAGCCTTCAGCACCAACGAAACCCGTTGGGGTGCAAAGACCCTTGATAACAATTGTAGACGTTCAAAGACCAAATTGCGTCTTAGGAACAGTTCTGCAAAAGGATCGGGTGTTGAAGCTTCTGCCCCCGTGTTGCCTTCTGCATACATCAGAAGCTGAGAAGCAGCCCCTGGCTTTGCAGCATCCAAGGCTTGTAGCAAACGTAGTGCACGACTAGCCCGCACGGTGGCTAAAACGCGTACAAAAGCAGCCTCTTGATCGAGGGTGACATCGGGCGTCTGATCCATCAGGGTACCCAATTGTAACAAGGCAGCTTCCACGGATTCTGTGTTATCTAAGGTCCAATGCTCTACGCGCTCTAGGGCAACAATCACCCTATAGAGGGTACGGCGATCATAGCTATCCCAAAAAGCATGTACGGCATCCAGATGTAAATCGGGCATGTGTGGTGGCACCTCTGAAGGAATCTACTTATAATGATATCCTGAGAGTGGGTCATTTGCCAGTTGCATCGATTGTGGAGTATAGGCATGGGGTTTTTTAGTGGGTTTAAGAAGATTGCTTCGCAGGTGGTAGATGTTCGGGTCGATCGCTGGTTTAATTTCAAAGATAATAAAGATACAGCAGTCTATTTTGTTAATTTAGCGAGGCAACTTTTAAAGCCAGCCCCCCCCTCAAAACTGGAAGACTTTGAACGAGTGGTTGAAGAACAGTCCCTGACCGATACTGACTTACAAGCAAAATCTGAAAAATATAAAGCCCTAGCGATGCTTTTTGTTTTCGTTGCAGTCTTATTACTAATCTACACCGTGGTCCTCATTTGTCTTGGTAATTTTATGGGTACCTGTATTAGTGCTGCGCTGGTTATCTATGCCTTATCCCAGGCCTTTCGTTTTCATTTTTGGCATTTTCAAATAAGCCAACGTAAATTAGGCTGTTCGCTTTCCGAATGGTACCGTTTTGTCTTTTTCAATAAAAGGACCTCTGATGTTTAAAGCTAAATACTTACGAACTTTCCTTGCACTGCTAGGTTGTTTATTGTGTACAGAAGCATTAGCAGCAACCCTTTTTTCTGTCGCACCCACCGATCGCTCTCAGATTTATTTAGGCATGGTCTTTGGGGGTAATGTAGGCTCTATTCAATTAAGTGGCGATGCCAACACCACCCTCTCACTCATGTTTGCACGTTTTAATTATATTATCCTGACCGTTGGCGTATTGGTGATTTCCTATATTGGTGTTTCATCCACCATTAATACAGCACGCGAAGGCGAGGCGATGGGCAAGAAAATGTCGGCATGGGTGCCGATGCGTGCTTTCTTAGGCACCCTCTTAATGGTACCAGGCCCTACCTCGGGTTATTCCGTTGTACAGATGACTGTTGTATGGATTGTGCTCAATGGCATTGGGGCTGCTAATTCGGTGTGGAATGTGATTCTTAACCAGATGTCCAGAAATATTTCCGTGGTATCGAATGCCTCTGCTGTGATAACCGGTGGTGCACAAGCAGCTGATCCAAGCATAGATGGGGAGCTCGACCTTCTGGTACAACAAGTGATGATGGCTAGTACCTGTATGCATACGCTCAATAATATGAGTGAACTTTCTAGCGCACCGGGTAATATGCAACAATATGGTCCTGTGCGTGTTTTCGTCACGCAATCAAGTACAACCCCTTCTATTGTAGGTGGCACGAAGCCCGATGGCACACCTAATGGACTCTCACTCTCCGCCATCGTTAATGTGGGACTCAATATGCCAGGTCCTTCTAGTCTCAGTTCAGTCTGTGGTTCTTTTGACGTACAATCCCTACTGAACAGTACCAATACGCGAGACACCTTTAACACTGCCACGATTACCCAACGATTGGCGATTAAAGTTGCAGCCTTACAAGCCATGTTTGGCGTTGTAGATCCTGCAGCATCGCTTATTGCACAAACACGCTTAACGAACACCGGCGATCTCGATGGTCGTTTTTACACCCCCCCTAATCCGGGTTATTTCTTACTCGCTAAACAAACTTATATAGGCCAAACTACACAATTGTCTCAGGGCATACAGATGTCACCCGACGACCCCAATGCCGCAAGCTGGGAACAAGGCATCAATGGCAATAATATAAGCAGTGGTACCCGCTTGGGAGATAACGATATAAAAGATGTACAATCCTATGGTTGGATTCATGCAGGCAGTTATTATTATAGAATGGTTAAGTCTTCTGCCCCACCCAAGAATGAGGACTATAGCATACTACCCAAACCCACAAATGTCCCCATAAAAACCCCACTTGATACCACGAATAATATGCCACTTACAGGTGGATGGAATACGCTAGATAGCACGCAGAACACCGCTTTGAATAGCTTAATTAATGGCCTGGCACCCAATTATGAAAGCAAAAAACTGAATGCCTATCTTGATCGCATGGCTGCATACTACGACGTGGATTCACAGAACGACACCATCGCTTCTGAGGGTGTAATGCTTGCAAAACCTGCAAGCACAGGGAGTGGCATCCTTGATAAAATAATCAATCGTACCATCCGTAAAGCACAAAATAAGATTATGGCCGATTTTCAAGCAAGAGTATCGGGTAAAACACTCCATAGTGGTAGTGGCAATGGAAGGGTCAGAACCGTTTGGCAAGATCCCCTAGCTTCTCTACATGAATTCGGATGGGGACTCATGATTACAGCAGAAGCTATGTGTATCATGGGGATTGTGATGTCCGTAATTGTTTCCATCGGTCTTTCTGCGGCCAGTTGTATGAACCCCTTAGCCTGGTCTACACAAACATTGCTTTTACAAGTGATGCCGCTTATTTTTGGTTTAGGCGCTATGCTATGGACAGGCGGCGCCACGCTCAATATTTATCTGCCCATGGTGCCTTATTTAATCTTTACGACGGCAGCTTTTGGCTGGATTATTGCGGTTATAGAGGCCGTGGTGGGTGCACCCATTGTCGCACTAGCACTGGCACACCCTTCGGGTGACGATTTGGGTAAAGTAGGACAACCGCTTATACTGCTCGCCAATGTTTTCCTACGACCCATGCTTATGTTGTTTGGTTTTGTATTAGGCGCTGGCCTGCTTCGAGCCGGTATTGCGATGATCAATTTTGGTTTTATGCCCGCGATTAATAGCTCAACCAGTCCTACCTTACTAAGCTTTATTGCGATATTGATGATGTATATTATGTTAATTATGGCGATTGTGAATAAATCCTTTTCGCTGATCTATCTATTACCCAACCAGATTATGCGTTGGATAGGTGGACCTACCGAAACCTCCGATCCAAGCGATATGGTAAAAGAAGCCAAGGGTGGATTCGATACGGGTGCGAAGGCTGGTCAAGGTGCGCTGAATACAGCCGGGGATCAGTCTAAATCGAAGGTGAGTGAGGCTGTAAAATCCAAGAATAAACAGGATGCTAAGCTTCCTAAACCTGCCCCTAAAGGCGGCTCTACTAACTAACCCCTAAAAGCTTTTTGTTTTAGGGGCCCAGCCTGATTCACTTCATAGGAATGCGAATGGTTTTTGGCGCATGAGGGTCATCTTTCTGCACCGAGCTACGCAATGAGGGGGATGAGACCATTTCCACCAGATTAAATAAGAGCTTGAGGCAATACAACCAAGGAGCCTTCTCAGGATCATAAATACCCTGATCGGCTACACGTTGATGAAGCTCACCCATGGATTCACTCATCCGGTCTTTGATAGCATCCCTATGCTCTTCCTGAGTAAGATGAGCAGGTGTGAGGAATGCTTTGAGCCGAGGCGCTAAAGCCGCTGCGAATTTCTGATCCTCTAGTAGTTTCAATAATGCGGCTTTCTTTGCATTTGCATCTGCATCTTTTGCCAATGCTGCTTTTATATCAGCCGCGAGTTGAGGCTCCGAACGCTTAATAAAATCACCAAAGGTTGAAAGAAGCTTGTCTAAGTGCCCAGAGACCGCTGGGTTCCGAGCAAAATTTATGGCTTCAAGGCGTGATTTTAAGCCTTTTAAAAAACCTTGCGTCTGCACTAAGAAAGCACCCTCGTCTTGTCCAGAAGCGCTTGCTTGCAGATGCTTGAGCTCCAAAGCCATATCTGGAGCGCCTGGCATGGCTGCCCGTAGACTACCGGCTAAGGCCTTAAAGGCGTTAAAACTGGGCATTAATGTTGTTGGCATTGCAATCTCCTAGCTGTCCCACAAAGG
>CAMCTX010000003.1 GCA_945878715.1 Legionella genomosp. 1
GGACTTGTTTGAGCGCAGCAGCGTGAACCACAACATCAACACCATCAAATGCTCGCTTCAAACGCGTTTCATCTCTCACATCCCCAATAAAAAATCTTAATCTGACATCATGTTGAAATTTTTGAGCCATTTCAAATTGTTTTAATTCATCGCGTGAAAAAATAATGACTTTCTTTGGACTATACTCATCTAGTATCTTCCTAACAAAAGCCTGCCCAAAAGAGCCCGTTCCACCTGTTACCAAAATAACCGAATTACTTATAATATCCATAAACTTCCCAAAAAATCACAAAGAGACTGAACAATACTGGCTATCAAAAAAAACCAATGGGAGATCATGCTGATGCTGCAACATGTCTACAACTTCGCATAGCATAATAGCATGATCCCCGCCCTGAAAAACTTCTTTCACGCGACAAAACATAGAAACCAAGCAATCGGGTACATAACCCGCTTTGGCAACCTTAATCTCACCAAAAGAAAACCTGTAACCGCCTGAGATACTGCATTTTTTAGCAATATCTTTTTGTTTTTCAGAAAGTATATTGATACTAAAATTTTTACTGCGATCAAAATCAATAAAAAAACGACTGTTTGATTTCATAGAAAAACTTATTAAAAGTGGGTCTAGGGATACAGATGAAAATGAATTAATTGTTAGCCCTTTAAATAGCAATTTATTCTCTTCAACAAGCAAAACACATACCCCTGTAGAAAATTTCGAAAACATCTTTCTTGCATGAATTGTTGAATCAATATACAACTTTTATCATCCTCTTTCACAGCAAACTAAAAAAAGTGTTTCTGACATTCTTTAAGCTTACGAAACCTTTCTAAAAACAAATTCATTACACCCTAAGCCCCCTGCGCAGGTCTTAAGATGCAATAGGTTAAAACCTTTTTTCTTAAAAAAATCAAACACCACTTCGGGCGTTGCAACTTCAAAAGGATAACCACCTACCCAGTCAATTAAATCGTACCAGGCCGACATTCCTCGATTGTTTTTTTGATACAAAACCCAAGTCTTTAGGGGATTCCCACTTCTCAAAAAGTCTTTCGTAACTGTACAGGCCCATAATCTAAGTAAACAACAAAGTAATAATAGAAATTTTATAGAAAATCCGGATCGGTTATAGCGTTCCTTAATCCATTTCCATCGCTTAGATGCCTTGCCTTGATCATTATAAATAGATACGAACAAAAAACCATGCTCTTTCACAAATCCAGCAACATTCTCGAAAGCCTGCATCATATTGCCGGTATGATGTAATACACCCCATGAATAAAGGATATCAACCTGCCCAAACTGTGCCAAAAAAGCTTGATCTAAAACAGATCCTTGTTGAACAGACCAAGTAGATTCTTGATTGCCATACTGCTTTTTTAAATATTGCGTGCAAGCAACCGAATCTTGATCATAATCAAAAGAAAAAACAGTGGCACCAAGACGATGAGCGGCCAAACTAAAAAGACCACTGCCAGATCCTATATCTAGAAACGTTTTGCCTTTTAAATCTTGCACGCCCAGATTATTGCTAAGGCTTTTTTCGGCCTCTTGAATGCGATCTTCTGTTAAATGTTTTAGAAATCGTGACCAGTTTTTGCCAAAGGCAAAACGTTCTTGCTGATCGACCGTTTTTAGAACATCGGCTGTCTTTGTAGGATTGTCTGTTTGCATTTTTTTGTTGAATTTCCCATTGCTACCGCAGTCCGGGTGCATTTTTACCTTTCGCACCAGACTGCCCATACCACAAAAAACCGCTTTATACCGAGGGCGTGGTCCCCATCGATATATGTAATAAAGGTAAAACCAGCACACGCTGCGCTTCAACCTTTCCCTTGATAGCCGTATAAGTACCCTGTGGGTCCATAATATCGGTAATGAGCACCGCATCAAAGGCTTGTAAATCACCCTTGGTTTTTTTGTCAACCACCTGCAAACTCAAACCTACGCCCTGTGCCACCAACTGTGCAATATCGGCCAGATCGCCGGGGCCTATCAGCGCAATATTAACCCAGTTCTGTACCTTCGCATAAGCAAAAGCTTCTTCGCATTGTGCACGGGCATCTCTAAAGAAGGTCATGGAACGGGAGAGATAGTCTGTTACCATCAAGCCTTTCTCTTTAAAGCCTTCGGGCGTAATAAAATAACGAATGCGGCGAGGGGATAATTGAGAAGCGCGCACCCAACCCTTGGTCATGCAACGCTTTAGGTATTGGTTCATAAGGCCTAAGGCGATGCCTAATTCGGCCGCCAAGCCCCGTTGGGTAAAGGAAGGGTTGCGATCGATCTCGCTTAAAAGATGGACCAGGGTCCGTTGTTGGGTTTGCTCACGGGTATCTTGGAAAGCTGACATTCAAACAAAACCTCTATTAGAGAATAGGCTGTTCACCACCATTCCCTCTGAATTCAGTAGCCCCTCTCCCGCTTGGGAGAGGGGTACGGCCCGCCTAGGGCCGGGGGGTGAGGGTAAACCATTAATCATGTTCATGAACAGAACTTACCTGAAGTCCTAGGGGGCGTCAAGTACCCCTTGCTTATTGTGCGGCAAGAAGCCCCCCACCTGGGCATTCCATAATGTCCTATAGAGGGCCCCCTGCGCTAAAAGACTGGTATGGGTGCCATCTTCCACAATCTTTCCTTGGTCGAATACCATAATACGGTCCATATGCAACAAGGTAGAAAGCCGATGGGCAATCACAATCGTGGTCTTGCCCTGCATGAGCGCCCATAAGGACTGTTGGATTTCATTTTCGGTAACAGAATCCAACTGCGAGGTGGCCTCATCCAAAATTAAAAGTGGTGCATTTTTAAGAATGGCGCGGGCAATGGCTACCCTTTGACGCTGCCCCCCTGAAAGCTTAACCCCCCGATCACCCACCATCGAGCTATAACCTTCGGGTAACTTCATAATAAATTCATGGGCATGGGCACGCCTGGCCGCTTCAAGTACTTCTACATCGCTAGCATCACTCCGACCATAACGAATGTTTTCCATAAGGCTACGGTGAAAGAGCGAGGGATCTTGGGGAATCATACCAATGGCATCATGCAAGCTATCTTGGGTACAATCTTGAATATCCTGACCATCAATCACAATGCGTCCCGAGCTTACATCATATAGACGTAAAATAAGATTCACAAAGGTCGATTTTCCGCTCCCCGAATAACCCACTAAGCCTACTTTTTGACCGGGTACAATAGCAACTGATTTATCATCAAATAAAGGATTCGTGCCTTTGTAATGAAACTTCACTTTTTCGAAAATAATTCCGCCCTGGCGCACAACCAAGGGTTTTGCATCGATCTTATCCTGAACCTCTAAGGGTGCCAGTAGTGTTCGGAGGCTTTGATTGGATTTACCATTGGCATTATTTAAATAATCGATTTGTTCAACCACCCACCACAAGGTAAAGGCTACGTCCACACTTAAGCCTAAGATTAAAGCATAATCTCCGATACTTACATCCCCTGCAATGCGAAGACGAATCAAGGCCCAAATCATAAAGGCTATCATGGCGGTTACAGAGAAACCTTGAAACAAATGCACCTTCAATAAAAAACCTTCTTTGCGTTGAAAGCGCGCACACACCATGCTTAAAGATTTGGCAAGATAAGAAGCTTCATAGCCGTAGCGTGCAAAAATACGAATACTGGGGGCATTACTAAGACTATCGACCAATTCGCCGGCCAACAGCGATTCGCTGGCAGCATGCTCATCGGCAAACAGCACCGTGCGATTAGAAAAGATAACACTGATCAACGCAAAAAACAGCGCCCACACTAAAAGTCCTAGCGCAAATACAGGATGTACAAAATACATACTTACCAAGGCTGCTAGAAAAAGAACCATTCCCCTAATAATATGCGAGGCAATATTATGAACCGCACGTTCAATATTATCGGCTAAGCCATTAATTTGTGCCGAGAGTTTTCCAGCCAAATGATCTTGAAAAAACTGATGGGAATGCTTGCAAACGTAGTGAAAGGTTTGGCTAATAATATCGCTTTTAATAAGACCCTGAACTTTATAGTTGATATAACCCATCGCGCGCCAGCTTTGGTTATGAACCTCAAAATTAATAATCAACCACAACGCTGGCCAAAAAATAATGCCTAAGGTGGTGTCTTTGGGCTGCACACCCTCTAAAGCATCGATAATCATTTTGGTTAAATAGGAATTAATAACCCCATAAAGACCTGAAATAATGGTACAAGCCAAAAAGCCTACAACATAGGATTTGTAGGGTTTAAGAAAATGGCACACAAAGGGCCAGAGGGTTTTGGGTAAGACAGGGTCTTGATCAATGGATACTTTATACATACACAAAATGCTGCGCCGCAGCGTATTCTTCAGGCGTATTAATTTCTAGGGTTCTCTCTTCCGTTAAACAAATCCGTATTTTAAATCCGTGCTCCATCACCCTTAATTGCTCTAAGGATTCCGTATGTGCCAAAGGTGATTGCGCAAGCTTCGGATACAATTGCAAAAAATCCGATCGAAAGGCATAAAGGCCCATATGTTTGTACACCGGCACCTCTACGCCTTCTTCTCTAAAATAGGGAATAGGCGCACGCGAAAAATACAGTGCATTACCCGCTAAATCGGTGACCACTTTGGGGCTCCCGGGATTATGATAATCCAGATCTTTATCCAGCGGACAAGCCAAGGTTGTCATCTCTGGCAATTCACCCCTTAAGTAGGGTGCCACTAGCTGTTCGAGCATAATGGGTTTTACAAAGGGTTCATCACCTTGCAGATTAATAACCACCTTCATCTCGGGAAAATGCGCTGCAACAGCGGCCACGCGATCGGTACCCGTCGGTAGAGCAGGATCCGTCATCATCACATCCCCACCAATAGCATGCACCACCTTGGCGATCTCCTCGCTATCAGTAGCCACAATCACCTTAGTAATACAGGCACAGCGACAGGCATTCTCATAGACCCACTGGATCATGGGCTTACCCTGAATAAGGGCTAGGGGCTTGCGAGGCATACGGGTAGAGGCAATACGGCTTGGGATCACGCAAAGAATATTCATAACACCCTTATTCCAACTTGCTGGAGTCTGCTTTTTAGCGTATAGGGACCATGAAGTCAACGATTTTAGGGATGCATCTGATAATGACTATGTTGAGTTGCAAAACTATGCTAGATGCTAGCAAGAAAATGGATGAATTACTGTTACAACACACAGCAAATGATTGCTTGGTGGCCTTTGATATTGATATGACACTCCTGCAACCCGATCACCCTGCTGTGTATTACCCTAACCTCAGAAAGCATGTGGACGTTTATAAGGCCATTATGGCAACCTTAAGTCCTGCAGAACGCGACCGCAAGGCTACCCTGACGGTCCAGATCTTGCCACAACGCCTGGTAGAACAAGATACACCTGCCATTGTGCGTAGCATCCAAGCCAAAGGTGTACCAACCTTGGCCTTTACGGCAAGCCTAGGGGGGCCCTTGCTACCTTTTGCAGTATGCCACTCGGCGGCATACATCCCTGTATTCGACGATTTACCGTCCCTGGAATCGACGCCCCTCGTTGGCATACCGCAAAAGGTAGCTGCTAAAACACTAGAGGCCCTACGTTTTGAGATTTTAAAAAGCTTTGATTTTGATTTTGACGGGGTTTTTAAAACAGACTCTATGATATTTGATGAGATTCCTGCACACAATCATCAACATCCTCTTTTTTTCAAAGGCATTTTATGTGCTAATGGTGAACAAGGTAAGGGCAGCGATAAAGGCTCTGTGTTGGTAGCATTCATAAAACGCTTGCAGTTATCACCAAAAGTTATCGTTTTGGTGGACGATCGTATGCCTAATTTAGAAGCTGTGGATCGTGCTCTTAAAAACTATGATCCTTCGATTCAATTTCTTGGCATTGAATACCAAGGCGCTTTTGAGTATGCCCCAGAATCTATTTCCGAAGAAGCTTTCAGGGCTTTTTGGGAAGATTTTGCAAGTCAGGCAAAAATAACTTTACAGGAACAGCACCCATGAGTCGTACCGCTATTGCCATTTTATCCACCGAAAATCTCCTGCATAATTTGCAGGTTATCCAAGAGAAGGTTAAATCTGCCAAAATCATTGCCATGGTAAAAGCCAATGCCTATGGTCATGGCATACGATCGGTCGCGGCACGCCTCGATAAACATGTGGCCATGCTGGGGGTTGCGTCGATTGACGAGGCACTCGCCTTACGCAAAAGTGGTGTGAAGTGCGACATAATGTTGGCAGAGGGCGTTTTTGAAGCCAGTGAATTGATTGTTGCCTCCACCGAAAAATTTCATGTGGTTTTTCATCATGCTTCACAATTGGAATGGCTGCAGAAAAGTCATTGTCCGCTCCCTTTACAAGCCTGGATTAAAGTAAACACGGGTATGGGGCGTTTAGGTTTTAGTCTAGAGGATTCCAAAATCGCTTACAAGCAACTTTGTGAGAGTCCTGTCGTTGCAAAGCCTGTACGAGTGATGTCTCATTTTGCCTGCGCCGATGAACCTGAACACCCACTGAACGCCCAACAAATAAACGACTTTCAATCGCTTATTCAAGATTTAAAGCTTCAAGGCTTAAGTGCAGAATACAGTTTTTGCAATTCAGCAGCGCTCTTCTCTTTCAAAGATTGTTATTATGAGTATGTACGACCGGGTATTGCCCTGTATGGCATTTCCCCTTTGCCTGGCCAATCGGCACAAAGCTTAAACTTAAAACCCGTCATGACCTTACAATCCAGTGTAATATCGGTACAAAACATGCCCCAAGGGGCTTTTATAGGCTATGGCGCACGTTATCAATGTCCAGAAGCCATGCCTGTGGGCGTTGTGGCCTTTGGTTATGGCGATGGTTATCCTATTTCAGCCCGAGATGGAACACCCCTATTGGTGAATGGTATCGCATGTCCTTTGGTGGGTCGGGTATCCATGGATATGCTCATGGTCGATTTACGGCCTTGTGCGCATGCAAAGGTTGGCGACCCGGTGATTTTATGGGGACAAGGATTACCGATTGAGCGTGTAGTGGAACATACCAGCAATATTACCTGGGATCTGCTAACCGGTGTGCAACATCGGGTGAAATTTCTGTGGACGCCGAATACCCTCACCCCCGACCGCTAAAGCGGTCGACCCCTCTCCCGCAAAGCGGGAGCAGGGGAACGCTCCGATACTAAAGGCTTTAGCAACTTACAGGGAGGGCTTGTAATGTCAGATAGATTTTGTGCAGGACACCACTCCAGTTCTCTAAAACTTCATGATTCCAGAATCGTAGCACTGAAAATCCTAAGGATTCTAAATATTCAGTCCGAATTTGATCATATAACTGGTTGTTGAGATGTTGATAACCATCTAATTCAATCACAAGTCTTTTTTTCAAACAAACAAACAAACAAACAAAATCAACAATATAAGAACCCAGTATAACTTGTCGACGAAATTTATACTGACAAAATCGATGTCCTCTTAGAGCCAACCATAATCGTTGCTCAATCGGTGTTTGTGATTTTCTTAAATGTTTAGCACGTGTTTCCATTCATGCCAATATTCATTCAAAAAAACTTTATTTGAAATACGGTAAGTATCGGAGCGTTCCCCTGCTCCCGCTTTGCGGGAGAGGGGTCCGGCCCCGTCAGGGCCGGGGGGTGAGGGAACAAAGGGAGCCATTAACCAATTCCTCTAATCAGGCGGTGTTCCCGATCCACTCTCCCCGCATCTTTTCAAAAGTACCCTGTTCTAAACTATCGCGAATAGCCTGCATGAGTCGATTCATAAAGCGTGCATTGTGAATACTGAGCAGTGTTTGCCCCAATTGTTCACCTGCCTTAAAGAGATGATGCACATAAGCACGTGTGAACGTCATACAGGTATAACAAGGACAATCTATTTCAAGCGGTGTATGATCATGGCGATACTGACTATTGCGTAGATTAATATGCTCACGCAAGGGATTTGGATTATGCTTTGGCCGCACCAACGCACCACCATGCCGGGCTAAACGCGTTGGGTGCACACAATCGAAAGTATCGATGCCCACCGCTACACCTTCGATAATATCGCGGATCCCGCCAATGCCCAATAAATGAATGGGTCGGGAGGGATCAAGGTGTTGGGTAGCGTGTTGTACAACTTCATACATCGCTTCTTTAGTCGCACCCAAAGACCCGCCAATGGCATGACCAAAAAAGGGATGCTCATTCACAAAAGAACAGCTCTGTTCGCGTAATTCAGGATAAATACCACCCTGGATAATGCCATATAAAACCTGTGTACCTTGATCATAACGCTGATGCTGTTCTAAGGATCGCAAAGCCCAGCGAT
The DNA here is from genome assembly GCA_945878715.1 of Legionella genomosp. 1. Taxonomy (GTDB): domain Bacteria; phylum Pseudomonadota; class Gammaproteobacteria; order UBA6186; family Azoamicaceae; genus CADEGZ01. Next base: position 8,327 of record CAMCTX010000003.1, read on the forward strand.
GCGATCGCAGCATCGAAGCCTCTGTATAACTACGATCCACATGAAAGGGCGTACACTCATCCAACACCACGATCAGATCGGCCCCTAATTGTCGCTGTATATCGATGGATCGCTCCGGGCTTAGACAATGCGAACGGCCATCAATATAAGATCGAAAAGTCGCACCCTCTTCATTAATCTTAAGCAAGGTTTTAGAGCGCGTACCACTATGATGACGACGTCCTTTAATTTCTTCAGCGACCGATCCATGACCCAAACTAAAGATCTGAAAACCACCCGAATCGGTTAACAAAGGTAAATTGCAGCCCATAAAGCGATGCAGGCCGCCAGCCTCGGCAATAATTTCTGGCCCCGGTTGTAAACATAAATGATAGGTATTGGCCAAGGCTACACTGGTTTTTTCGGCAATCAATTGTGCAGGGGTGAGTGCCTTCATGGCCGCTTTGGTGGCACAAAAAATAAAAGCGGGGGTTTGGATTTCCCCATGAGGTGTTTGAATACAACCACGACGGGCGCGATTATAATTTTTATATTTAAAACTAAACATTAAACCCACTACCCTATGTGATCAAAGCCCTCTCCCCTTAGGGGAGAGGGTCCCGCGAAGCGGGGGGTGAGGGAAGACTCATTACGCCATTTATAGCTTAAGGAAATGGTCGGGGCTACACACAAAGCAATGAGTATACGCGGTACTAAACTGGGTAAAAAATAGCTATACCATAAAATACGCCATTCCATCCCATCGCTTGCCAAAACCTTCCAGGCTAACCAGCTAAAGAGAAAATGATCCACCACCGTGGCACCCCAACCGGATAAACCCGCACAGACCCAGGCCGGATAGTGTGCAAAACGAGCGCGCACAAAAGCAAAGAACCGCACATTTAAGAAATGACTTAGGCAATAGGCACAAAGACTGGCACACATTAAACGTACCGAAGGCACGAATAATATCGACATAGCCTCATGTACGGGATCCCCAGGTTTTGGCTTATAAGCAAGCGCACTCAGCATGACCAAGCTAAACATCAACTGCGCCATTAAACCTAACCATACCCCACGATTAGCCGCTTTTATGCCACCATGCTGATTAATAATATCTTCGGCTACATAAGTGGTTGAAAAAGCAATAGTGCCAAGCGCAATCGGTTCTGGACTAAAGAAAGTCGATCCCATACCCAACACTTGAATATTCGCAGAAATAAGGGCCACAATTTGAAAGACGTACAGCCCGACAATCCCAAAGCTTTTCCAAGCAAATAATAGGAGTATTAATGATAAAAGCAGCACCATACAAGAAATGCTGTCACCTGAATACTGATGAAAAAAGGCGAGGAGCTGTGCAATAGATTGATCCATATCTTAAACCCTGACACATCGTCGAATCAGTTTTTCCAAATGTTGCTCGGGAACATACATCCCTGTATTTGACGATTTTCCATCCCTGGAATCGACATCCCTCACTAACATTTGGAAAAACTTTTTTGATGAATCACTCATTGCCGGTCATTACAAGGCTTTCGATAAGATCCATCAGAATATGGCCCATCGTAATATGCACTTCCTGTACACGATTGGGATCGAAAGAAGGGACTAATAGAGAAAGCTCACAAGCGCCTAACATAGCACCGCCATCGCTGCCTAAAAAACCAAAGGCTTGTATACCTTGGGTTTTGGCACATTCTAGGGCTTTGATCACATTTTGTGAACGCCCCGAGGTTGAAAGGCCCAGTAAGACATCGCCGGGTTTGCCTAGGGCTTGCACCATGCGTGCATAGATCTGCTCGAAGCCATAATCGTTGGCACAGGCTGTAATGCTACAGGCATCGGTGGCTAAGGCTAGGGCCGCGATGGGTTGTCGATTCACTTGAGGGCGTAATCGCACCAATAGCTCGCCCGCCAAATGTTGGGCGTCACAAGCTGATCCCCCATTACCACAGAGCATTAGTTTGCCCCCTTGCGCGATGGAAGCTGCAATACGTTCTGCCATCAAGACCAGCGTTTCAAGGTTTGCAGGGCTTAGAAAGCGTTGTTTGAGCGCCACGGACTCTGAAAATTGTGCCTCGGCACGCGCTAATAAGGCATGACTAGAAAGCTTATCTTTTACCATCATAACAAGCAACCTAACTTATTTATAAAAAGAAACCCTAGGGTATCATTCACCCCAGCAAAATAACAGTCCTCTTCAAAGGGGGATCTACAAGGTTCAAGAGCCTTCAATTCTAAAATACCTCACAGCAGGACCCTTGCCAACCCTTTGTAATAAACCTGCTGCTACAAATTTATTAAGCCTTCTAGTGGCAGTGTTGCGGGACACTTTAAACATCTTTACAATGTCGTTAATGCCCAGAGACTCACGTATAGAAAACAAATCCAGTAAATTTTCTTCATCTGTCTTATGCAATGTAACATCAGAAATAAAATAAAAAATAACTTTGACGCTATCAGATGCCTCAATAAAGTCGGGCGGCTTTAAGCCGGATTTCTTGCAAGCTGATCTTATTAAGTGTATTCCTGTGCCCAGTTGTTCCACATACTCGAGCTTGCGTGCTATTTTAGCAACAATAGGGTTTCTAAGATAAGTCGTTCCATCTCCTAAATTATTAATATCTACCAACCCAGGAAAATTCCCAGGACTAAAAATTTCAAGCCTGTCTTCATATAAAGCTATTTTAATAGCGCCTGGTATCGAATATTTTCTATGTATGACAGCATTAATAATCGCTTCCCTTAAAGCCTCTTCCGGAACGATCATACTACCTTGAAGTTTAGTATTCTTAAGCTTAAAGTCTCTTAGCAACCAGGATTTCACCAAGAAAAACGACTGATCAATTTGCTCACTTAAATGGCCACCCACCTCATGGGTTTGCATTATTTCTCTGCCATCAGTTCCCTGAAAACGCGTACATCTAATATGTGCCGAATCAATATAAGCACTAGGATTTTCTGAAAACCACAATGTACCAGCAATAGTTGGAAAATATTTTTTTCTTGTCAGCTTTTGACATAAAATCTTTTCTGCTAAAAGCTTCTTTATTGTATAACTAGAGTATAGTTTTTTTATTAATTCTAAAGATAGGATCTCAACATCCGCATAAACTATTTCTTCATCATAGGTTGTTCTTTTACTATCTCTTTTTAACTCCTCTATGTAGTCATCATTTGCCCTTCTAGTGCTCGATCCTACTCTTAAATAGACCCCTTTTTGTATACCTTCACTTTTAACATAAGCCGGCTTTTTTAATATATTGGGTATTTCAATAATAATGACATTTTCAAGCCCAAAATTTTTCTCATAAATTTCTGCTATTAAATTGGGTTCTGTAGAATCATACAGGCTATTAGGGAATTCCTCATGAATCGACCTTCTTATGCTTTCATTAATGCCAATGATTTTTCTCGTTTTATCTTCAACACCGATGATAATTTTCCCTCCAACATCATTTGCAAAAGCAACACATGTTTTTATCAACTGCGAAAAGGAAGGCAAAGTTGCCTTAAATTCTAAATGCCTTGATTCTAATTCAGGATATATCATCATAGCTCCAATACTAACTATCTTTAGGCCCGTGCTTTTAGTATAATTGCACCAATTGCACCAGTCAAGACCTTATTGCACCAATTGCACCACGGATAGGTTTATTGCACCATAGGGGTACCATCCGCCTTGGCAAAATAAAGACCCTATCGATGGGGGATCTACAAGGGTTATACTGTAGCCTCGCTCACAAGGAAGTCCTATGGCATACGCTTACAATATGACCCGCGGGGTTACGGAAATTAGCCGCAGCATTCACGCTCTGCACATGACCATCTTTTGGGTGTGTTTAGCCATTGCTATCGTCGTTTTTTCTGTCATGTTTTATGCCATTATTTGGCATCGCAAATCCAGAGGGGCACAAGCCGCCCATTTTCATAAAAGCCTGGCGGTAGAAATAATCTGGACTTTTATTCCTTGCCTTATTCTGATTGCTATGGCGCTACCCGCTGCACGCTTGATTATTAAAACCCATGATACCGAAGATTCTGATCTGTCTATTAAAGTGATTGGCCATCAATGGTACTGGGAATATGAATACCTGGGTGAAGGCGTTCGCATTATTAGCCGTCTTTCTACACCTCAAGCACAATTGCAAAATAAGGACATTAAAAACCCGCATTATTTACGTGAAGTGGATTATCCTTTGGTGATCCCTCAAAACAAAAAAGTACGTTTTTTAACCACCGCCAATGATGTGATCCATTCCTGGTGGGTACCCGATTTTGGTATTAAACGCGATGCCATTCCCGGTTTTATTAATGAAACCTGGGCTAAAGTCGACACCCTCGGTACCTATCGAGGACAATGTGCAGAATTGTGCGGGGCACTGCATGGCTTTATGCCTATTGTGGTAGAAGTTAAAAGCGAAGAAGATTATAAAACCTGGCTTGCCGAACAGAAAGCTCTCTCACACCATTTATAAGGAATCGATCATGCATAGATCCCATACACCGCCTAAAGGCTTAAGCCGCTGGTTACTGACCACCAATCATAAAGATATTGGCACCCTTTATTTGTTTTTCAGTCTAAGCATGTTTCTATTGGGTGGCCTGATGGCCATGGGCATGCGTATGGAGCTTTTTAAGCCTGGTCTACAATTTTTTGATGCACAATTTTACAACCAGCTGACCACCATGCATGGTTTGGTGATGGTCTTTGGCGCGGTGATGCCCGCTTTTGTAGGGCTTGCCAATTGGATGATCCCGCTTATGATCGGTGCACCCGATATGGCGCTACCCCGTATGAATAATTGGTCTTTTTGGATTTTACCCTTTGCTTTTACACTGCTGCTAAGCACGCTCTTTATGAAAGGGGGCAGCCCTGCTTTTGGCTGGACGGCCTATGCGCCCCTTTCGACGACTTATGGTCCTGATAGTACCGATTATTTTATTTTTTCCGTTCATCTGATGGGTATTTCCTCGATTATGGGCGCCATCAATGTAATCGTTACCATTCTTAATATGCGCACCCCCCGTATGCGGATGATGCAAATGCCGCTCTTTGTATGGACTTGGTTAATTACGGCTTTCCTGCTGATTGCCGTCATGCCCGTACTCGCAGGTGTTGTGACGATGATGTTGATGGATCGCCATTTCGGCACCAGTTTTTTTAATGCAGCAGGGGGCGGCGACCCGGTACTCTTTCAGCATGTATTTTGGTTTTTTGGACATCCCGAAGTGTATATTATGATTCTGCCGAGTTTTGGCATTATTTCAGAAATTATTCCAACCTTTAGTCGTAAAAAATTGTTTGGCTATGATTCTATGGTCTATGCCACCGCCTCGATTGCCTTATTATCCTTAATCGTATGGGCACATCATATGTTTACCACCGGCATGCCGGCGATTGGCGAGATTTTCTTTATGATCACCACCATGCTTATTTCGATACCCACCGGTATTAAAATATTCAATTGGATCGCGACGATGTTTAAGGGCTCTTTAACCTTTGAAACACCTATGCTGTTTGCCATTGGTTTTTTGCTGTTATTTACCATAGGCGGTTTTTCAGGGTTAATGTTGGCCATCGTTCCCGCCGATTATCAATACCACGATACCTATTTCGTCGTCGCGCATTTTCATTATGTGTTACTGCCCGGCGCGGTGTTTGGTATTATGGCCGCGGTCTATTATTGGATCCCTAAATGGACCGGGCATCGCTATAGCGAAATCTTAGGTAAAACCCATTTTTGGCTTTCCATGATTGGGCTCAATGTTTTATTTTTTCCTATGCATTTTTTAGGTCTGGCCGGCATGCCAAGACGCATACCCGATTATGCCTTAGAATTTGCCGATTTTAATCGCATTGCCAGTATTGGGGGTTTTGTGTTTGGGGCAGCACAATTGATATTTGTCTACATTATTTTTAAAACTATACGCGGGGGTGAGCCTGCAACGAATCAAGTATGGGAGGGTGCACAAGGACTGGAATGGACCATTCCATCGCCTGCGCCATACCATAGTTTTACGACGCCTCCCACTAATGTCGCCTAAATCAACACCGTCCCGCAACCCTCATCCGGGGCTACGCCCCACCTTCTCCCGTAACGGGAGAAGGTATCTGCTAATACGACGCTTGGTTATCATTGCCATTCTTATGTTTGGATTTTCTTTTGCTTTGGTGCCCTTATACAATGCACTGTGCAAGGTAACGGGTCTTAATGGCAAAGTGGATCTGAAAAATGCAGCGCTTTTTAGTCGCTATAAAAATCCTGATCTACAGCGTGAACCGATTGTGGTGGAATTTGATAGCACGCGTAATCAGAACCTCGACTGCGAACTCACGCCCGAACATGCGAGCTTATCGGTTATTCCAGGTGTTTTAACACTGACCAGCTACAAAGCCAAGAATCGCACCAAAAAAACTTTGGTGGTACAAGCCATTCCTAGTATTAGCCCAGGCATTGCCGCCCAATACCTGAAAAAACTGGAATGTTTTTGTTTTAACCAGCAGATCTTGCAACCGGGTGAAGTAGTATCTCTTCCCTTACGATTTTGGTTAGAGCCTGAGATCCCCAGCACGGTGCATCGCCTAACCTTGTCTTATACTTTATTTGAGATCCCCTCCAAGGCAAAACCTAAGACATGAGCGATCAACCAACACCCTTTCAACCCTCATCCGGCCCTTCGGGCCACCTAGTGTCGGCAGAGCCGACCGCACGCGTCCCGCAATCGGGAGAAGGCCTTGCTGCAAGTGACGCTGAACACTTGAGTAACCCCTACTACATTCCCGAGAAAAGCACCTGGCCTCTTTTAGGTGCTGCGGGACTTTTTTGCAGCGTATGGGGCATTGCGAGTTTGCTGCATCAAGCTTCTTACGCCCTGTGGCTCTTAGGGGCTGGCACACTCATGATAGTGGGCATGATGGTAGGTTGGTTTCATCTGGTCATTCAAGAAAGCCAGGCAGGGCTTTATAACCCCCAGATGGATCGCTCTTTTCGCTGGGGCATGGCTTGGTTTATCTTTTCCGAAGGCATGTTTTTTGCAGCCTTTTTTGGAGTGCTGCTTTACGCGCGTGTATTGGCTGTACCCTGGTTAGGCGGCATAGGCCTTAAACTCTCTACCCATACCTTACTGTGGCCATCCTTTCAGGCTGCTTGGCCTTTACTTGTGAATCCCGATCCTAGCCAATTTATAGGCCCTAAAACCGGGTTAAGCGCCCTGGGGCTGCCTGCCATAAACACTTTGGTGCTGTTATGTTCGGGGGTGACGGTAACCTTTGCACACTTAGCGCTCAAGCGCGATCAGCGCTCTAGACTTATTTTGGGCTTGGTAATGACCATCACGCTTGGGCTTATTTTTCTATCGCTACAAGCCTATGAATACCACCATGCCTATACCGAATTGGGACTTAAGCTTAACTCTGGCATTTATGGGGCCACCTTTTTTATGCTAACGGGTTTTCATGGCCTGCATGTAAGCATGGGTACCTTGATGCTCATTATTATTTGTTTGCGCTGTATGAAGGGCCACTTTAGCCCAGAACATCATTTTGGTTTCGAAGCGGTAGCTTGGTACTGGCATTTTGTAGATGTGGTGTGGTTACTGCTTTTTGTGTTTGTGTATTGGGTTTAGAAAAACCTTGTGTGTCTCACATTTTCTCCGTTAAAAAACGGATATCTCTTTGATTTTCATGCTGTTAAATTGCTGTTTTACCGAAAAACTCTTGATAATATAATAGCAACCAGGCGGAAACACTGTATTTAAAATCAGCTTTTTAGACAATCGCCTCAAAAAATTTGATATATTCTAAAATACTATCTTATAATGTACTAAGGAAATCAATGTGAATCAAATTTGGACACTACAGTATTGGGGTGACAATGATCATTCGTCTTGTGTTGAAAATTGGTTTGATCAAAGAACAGCTCAGCAGTTGAAAGTTGTAGCCAAGGAACTTAAGTTGTTGGAACTTTGTGGTAATAAACTTCGATTACCTCATAGTAGGGCCTTGGGAGGAGGCTTGTTTGAACTTCGGGAAAATTTTTATGGGTACAGAATGTACTATGCGTTCTTGCCTGATCGCAATATTGTTGTGCTACAAGCGGGCGATAAAAAATCACAGAAAAATGATATTAAACTTTCGCGAGAACGCTTAACTAAAATAGAAAAAAAGGTAGTTAAAGATGAAGCTTAAAAAATTTGATGAGTATTTGAAAAAAAGGATGGACCCCAAAGAAATTGCTCAAATCGAATATCAAGCAGCAATAGAATTTGAATCGTTGCAAGCACTACAAAAAGATATCGCTCAACTTATTAAAAAATATATGACTGAAGAGAAAATGGGATTTAATGAATTGGTAAGACGCTTAGATGTTAGTCCAACACAAATGAGTAAAATTCAGAATGGCAAAGCCAATTTGACTTTATCGAGCCTAGCTCATCTTGCTGCTCTGTTTAATAAACGGCCTCATATTACTTTTAGAGATTACCGAGCCTGAAAATATCTAAAGAATGGGCTGTTAGGTTATTTGATAGCCAGTCCTTAGAAGCGTTATTTAGCCAATGATGGTGTGTCAATCCATGGCTATTTTGTCCTGTACTTACAATTGGTCATGACTGTTTTGCAGTACACGATAAAATGGTCAGGTTCAATAGGGCCCCCTAGGGCCACGACCGGAGGGACGAAATGAGCCTCAATAACCCTCTTAATATAAAAAATTTGACAAAAACCCCTTCTTAATACAAAATTTTTGACATAATCACTGTTTTGGGTGTTCTTAATGGAAAATTTTTCACACACATGGCCTGAGGTTTTATTCAGTTCTTCGGACCCTAAGGTGTCTCAGGCCCTACACAGAGGCATTAAAGCAGGCCAATTAATAAAGCTTGCCACCCGAGTCTATACCTCCAACCTTAAAGACACTCCAGAGAATATTGTTAAGCGCAATCTCTATCATATTTTGGGCAATCTCTTCCCTGGTGCTGTATTAAGCCATCGAACAGCGCTAGAAGGTGGTCCCTCTGCAGAGGGTTTGATCGTTCTAAGCTATAAGTACAGCAAACCATACCTATTACCTGGCTTTAGGGTCCATCTTACGAAAGGCCATGGTCCCCTAGAAGGGGATACCCCCTTTATGGGATCGCTCTTTCTAGCCTCCAGAGAACGGGCGCTGCTTGAGAATTTACAAAGCTCTCGCACTAAAAATGGCTATTCAAAAACGGTGCCACGAACCTTTATTGAACAACTATTGGATAAGGCTTGTAGGGTTTATGGTACAGCCGAACTCAATGTGATTCGTGATCGCGCCCGTGTTATCGCCCCGACACTTGATATGAATCGCGAGTTTCAACAACTAGATGCGCTGATTGGCACTTTATTAGGCACCCAAAGTATAGGCTTGCATACAGCGGCCGCGATAGCACGTGCAGAAGGCACACCCTACGATACACAACGCTTAGAACTCTTTGCAAGCTTGGTAGCACACCTTAAGGCTACTGTACTCCCAAAACGATCTTCCACCATTCATTCCGAAAAAACTTTGCAGCATTTTGCTTTTTTCGAAGCCTATTTTTCCAATTATATTGAGGGAACACAATTTGAGGTTGAAGAAGCACGGGCTATTGTTTTTAGCGGGAAACAAATGCCCACAAGACCTCAAGATGCTCATGATGTTTTGGGTACTTTCAAACTGGTATCAAGTCACAATGAAATGAACCGAACACCCACATCGGTGGAAAACTTGTTTCAATTATTACAAGAACGTCATCTTGTTTTATTGGGCGCACGCCCCGAAAAAAACCCTGGTTTTTTTAAAGAAGAACGAAACCGTGTTGGTAGCATGGTCTTTGTGGATCCAACTCTTGTGAAAGGTACTTTAGCCAAAGCTTTTGATCTGTATCAAACCCTAGAACCGGGTATTGCACGCGCTATTTTTATGATGTTTGTGATTGCAGAAGTGCATCCTTTCTTGGATGGTAATGGCAGAATAGCCCGTATTATGATGAATGCAGAGTTAGAGAAAGCTTCGGAGTGTCGCATTATTATACCCACCGTCTTTCGAGAGGATTACATTCTGACGCTAAGAAGGCTCAGTAATGCACAAGATCCATCACCTTACATTAAGATGTTATGCAAGGCGCAAGCTTTTACCCACTCAATCGATTTTTCTGATTACCAGGATTCCCTTAAACAGCTTGAACAATGCAACGCCTTTATGGATCCTTCGGAAGGGAAATTGCGATTTTGAGGTTGCTAGTGTGGGCATGGGAACGAAAAAAAACCACCGCCTCAAATAAAGGCGGTGGTTCTTGAGAGGAATCACAAGTCTCTAAAAGTGCTTTTGCGCTTTTAGTTAAAGTAATAAGCTAGACCCAGACCAACATTGTAGCTATCTTTTAGACTAACGCGGGCTGGCTTTGCTTGTTTATTAATAAGTAAATCAAATCTTTTTGTTCCGTCCCATCCTATCATTCCCTTTAACCCAACAACTTGCGAGAGCATATACTGTACGCCCACTTTGACTTGTGGGACATACTTACATGCAACGAAATCTCGTGTGGCTTCCGCAAAAATCGCAGGCGTATACACAGGATTAAAATTGTCTCCCGTTGGAACATGGTGCAACTTAACACGCAAGCGCGCAATACCTACCGATCCCAATAACTGAATATCTTCGTTGATTGGTAGAAACCCCACGATGCTAGCACCAGCCCCATCTATCCTGGAAGAATTATTCGATACCACGTACTCTCCTGACGGTAATGGATCCCCAAGCAATGTGGAAGGGGAAGACACTGTAGCATTTCTGTGGCGCTCTATACTTCGCAAATAACCCAGCTCAAACCCAAGGTAAGGGTTCACTTTAAAGCCTGCAACAACTTCTCCTTGTGGTAGCATAGACGCAAAATTTTCCTTTCCATAACCTTTCTTAAAACCAAGATCACGCACCTGAGCGTTGAATCCAACATAAGGCGTTAATAAGTCATAATCTGTTGCATGCGCACCAAAACTAAGACCACCCAATAAAACAAAGCATACTATTTTTTTCACTTTATCCCTTACCCCTACTATAAATAGTAAACACCAACATGGACTCGATTATACACAATAGTATCTACTGTGCAAACAAAACCATGTTGGTTAGTTTGTTATCTTTAAATTAACCTACTAGCGGCGATTTCGAGCAGCCCTCCCTGCATCAGCCTGTGGTGGCACAGGCTGCAGTGCAACTGCTATACGAGCATCCACCTGCCGCAATTCTTCTGCTACTAAACCTAGAAAATGATTCTGTTGGAATCCCGGCACAACGGCTGGAGCACCTTGTGCAGCTATCACCCTCTCGCGTTTTTGAGCATTATCCACATTGGGGTAATCACCCGCACGAAACATAGCATCAAACTGCACTTGCGCTGCCGCTCGTTGCTGTTGTTCCAACAAAGCTCTCTGCCTTTCAGCTTCTGCTTGTGCTGCGGCGGCAGCTGCGACTCGTTGTCTTTCGACATCCGCTAAGCGTTGTCTCCCAGCAGCCTCTCGTTGTTGTCTTTCCCTTTCCACACGCTGCCGCTCAGCGTCTGCTCTCGCCGCTGCAGCCTGTGCATCTGCTAGTCGTTGTCTCTCACGCTCTTGTCGTTCCCTATCTTCGGCTTGCAGCCTTGCAGCAGCCCCCTGTTGTTGCTGAAAAAGTCTGTTCGCAGCTTGTTGAAGTAGGTTCGGGGCTGGTTGAGCAGGGGGTTGCACCTGGTTTTGCCTTTGCACTTGCGGGCCAGGGCCAAATAACAGCGGACCTGCTGCACGCCAAGCATTGTCTAGGGCATTCTGCCTCTCCTCTTCTATCATAGCCTGCACGATTCCTAACTGCAGCTGCATTTCTTCTTCATTCTGAACATCATTATTATTTAATTGTACCCGCCCAGCCTCGACATCCAGAACACGTGCCTGACCTAATTGTATAAGCGCTTCCACTCCGGCATTGTGTTGCACGTTTATCCCTAATGCTACAAGCGCTACTCTTAGCGCCTCGACTTCTGGCTGCTGGGGCGCTGCTAGATTCTGCACGGGTGCTGGTTGTACAGCAGGACGTGCAGCAGGTGCTACTGGCTGCAAACCGGGGCCAGCTAAACGGCGAATAGTGGGATCGTTTCTATCCAAGAGCTGTGCTAACTTAGCCATACTTGGAGGATTGCCCCGAGCTACGTCATGAAATATGCGTGCTCTTGCGGCAGGCACTTGTTCAAGTACGACTTCTTGTCCAACATTTCCATTCTCTGTAGCTAAACGATTGTAGAGTTCTTCACCGCCTACGCAAAATTGCTCTAAATAATGCTCTGCACAGGCTATGGTGCATGGCGCGAGATTAGCTATTGCATCTTCCACACGCCGAATATGGTCTTGGTTGAAACCTGCTCTGTTATTGGATATCGCATTTCTAGCAGCTACAAGAAATACATTTTGAGCACAAAATGCTGGTACAACGTCTTGACGACCCACAGGCGCTCGAGTTTCGGGTTCTAAATGTCGAGCAACATCTTGCTGAAAAATGCTATCTATGCCATCTGGAGAATATGGCACAAAAGGATGTTGTCTGAATGTTAGAGGATTTTGTGGTTCATTATTAATTAGTAGACATTCAGGCAATGGCAAAGCCCTTAAACACTCTTCTAATCGTGCCCCCACAAGTTGATGGTTTTGTAACATTGGCCTCGCTCCTTCTAGCAATCGAAGATACTCGGCTTTTTCTTCAGGACTGTCAATGACAAGCCCATCTACATTTTGGATGGCCGCATCAATGGCTGCACGACGGGCATCGGCTTGAGGAATTCGATCAAAATAATGGGCTTTAAAACGTTGGTTAGCATATTCCAAAATGGCTGCTTGTATTGCACCCTGTTCCAGAGCAGGATCATACTCGTCAAAGAGCACCTCCTGACAATATCTGATCACCGCCTCTTTAGTAATTACAGCGCCATCCTGCAATTTATGGCCATTAAAGTTTTTCACAATAAACTCTAGCATAGGATATAGAGTTCCCAATGCTTCTGGCAAAAGATCTATACGCTCAGGTTGTCGATCTTCTTGAATTAATCGCATATTGACCGCAGCCAAATACATTTTTTGAAGTTCACTTATTGCCGCACCCATATCAGCCCAAACTTTCTTCGACCCAATACGTTGCTGCATAATTCCATAAAGAGCGGCTTGTTGTGTTTCAAGTGTATCCGATCTCGCATCCAAACAATATCCTACGCCTTGTCTTCCTTCACCCTTAACCCACTCCACAAATAAATTATTATCTCTGGAAAATTGATAAGTTCTTTGGAAAAGCCCTGTAAGATACTTCATGCTTTCATCAATTTTTCGAGGAAAATCCTTTCTCGGACGATATGCAACATTAACATCTCGTGATAAATAATATTCGATGTGATATGGAATCCCCCCTTGATCCTCACCTCCTGCGTTGCCATCGCGAACCATGCGCATACCATGAAGATTGCTCAATTCTTGCGGCAAGAAATAATACATCTCGTGGCGATAATTTACATCATGGTACTTTGTTTCTATGCTTTGAAGATGAAAATCATAATTTCTTGCTAAATCTTTAAAAACAATCCCAAAATGTATTTTGAAATTTTCTATTTCTTTTTCGGATAATTTTCCGGATCCCTGAAAAAACACATACAATCTTTCAATTTCATCAAAAATATCTGCTGCACCAGCTATTACTTGTTGCATTTCTAAATATGCTTGTCTGAAAAGTGCAAGATTTTGCATAATAGTCTGATGCACTGGAGTTCCAAAAGCTGCTAATTTTTCAATTTGCCAACGGGGTAGCTCAACAACGTCATCATTCGAACGAATATTTTTTAAGACTTGTTGCGCCTTCTCTAATCTTGTTTTCTCTGGAGGTTCTTGCATCTTTAAAATTTCTCTCGCTACCCATGGCCCCCATGCCCATTGTGACTTTCCTTGCTTTTCTTCAATTTGCAGTTGATCCCATCCTCTTCGTTGCTGATCCTGCAACGCTATTAATTTTTGTCTGCGTTTATCCGCTAACAATCTAGCATATTCCTCAGACTGTTCCTTAACATATCTACATCCTTCTCTTATTTGACCTTGTACATCTTGAGAAAATAAATGTGGATTTTGACCTATGGCTTCTTCTGCAGCAATTAAAAATACATCTCCAAATAATACTGCTGAATCCATATTAGATTTATAAAGAACCGTGCCATTTAATTGTGTGTTTTCTTGTCCTTCTGGCTGCCCTGTAAATAATCGCAACAAATAATCCTGCTCATAAACGAAAGGATGTTCTAAAAAATAAGAAGGGTTTTTTTGTGGTTGCCCAGTCGCAGGATCACGAAAAAAATCAATGCCCGCTTGTAATTTATTCTTGTCTTCCGCTCTAAACATTATCTCGCCCCTCTCCAGTTATTCTACTTATTGCCAATACTTTTTTTGGCTATTTTTTTCTACACGCTACTGTTTTTTCTGCTGCATATCTACCCCTGCTATAGGGGTGCTGCGCCCTCATGCCGTCTTTCTCCACGCTTTGTTATTTTGCACCCCCAATACCTAAGATCTGGGAACGTACACCTATATTCTTATCTTTCTAACATAATAATGCAAAACTTAGGCCAATACTAGAGTAAATCCCTATGGATTAGCAAGATACCGCCATCAATCATTGTGTCTATTCATAAAATTTACACCCTTTCCATTAAACCTGGGGTCTTAACCGCTTTGAATCGCCCCTCTGCTCGGATGCCTCTATTCTGAGAACCCTCCCCGGCACAGCTCGACCGCCGCTAAATCGAACCGGTTTCCCACCTTCATCTTCTGCCAGCAAGGCAGCCATATCATTTGCTGAAAGCAAGGTAACACCTCGTGTACGCAACCGCGCTTCTGCTGCGGCTAAAAAATCTTCAATGGCACGCATATCTTCTGCATTAAGAACTGGTACGTCACTTGCAGAAAAATGATCTTTGAACACCACAAGCTTCGCCTCTTGCTTCAACAATACTTTGTATTGATGCTCCAACCATTCCTGATAAAATGCATCTGCCAAGCGGGTAGGCGCTTTACATTTTTTAAGTTCCTTGCCTATCAATGCTATCTTGTTGGCTAGATCGCCAGGATATGTTTGATCAATCATTAAGTCGGTCTGTAAACAGGCATGAATGGTGACTTGTTTTTCTTCCAGCATTTTCAGAAAAAATCTATTCTCAAAAAAACTATTTTTATTTATTCTTTCATCTTTCCGATCATAAAATTCGCCCATTTCTTTCTTTTTTAGCACCAAATCTTTTTGATCCAACAAAGGCAAATGGTTTATTGATGCGTTATACGCTATAAAATCCCTTGTGGCTTTGAGTTGTCGTTCTAGTAAAAAGGCAAAACACCACGCGGGTGTCCCAGGCTTTGGACTCTCTTTTAAAAAAGGCTTCAGTGCATTTAAGAGTTCATGGGCGCGTTCATCGAGATCAAAGCTTAGGGGCATTTCTTCCAAACGTTGATAGGCTTCTACAAACGCGAGGGGGGCATGTTTTTCAGACCCTGGATGCGTATCTTTTGCCATATCATCTCCGTTATCTTTATTTATACTTTAACTGTACGATTGAACGTCAGCGCCCACGTTTCTATAGGCTTATGGTCAATAGTATAGTTTTTCTGAGCTAAATAACAAATAAATAGGCGTTTATTCTATCGTTTTGTTTGCTATATGCGTGTTGTTACACTGTTTTTAGCGCCATCCACGACCCCCACGATAGCTAGGATCTTCCGATTCAAGCGTCTGTAGGGTCTCTATAAGCCCGGCAAATTCTTGGTCAGACTTGGATGCGTGTACATAATTCTGTTTTAATTCTTCTTCGCTTAAATAAGACATGACGTGTCTGGCGCGCGTTATATATTCCTCTACGCCCATTCTTTGTGCTGGCTGATTGGGTAGCGATGGACTTGAGAATGAGAGCTGTGGCACATGCCCTGAAGCATGCTGAGGACCGCTATTTTTTGCTAATGTAGTTTCGAGTTCCTCTAACTTCGTTTCGAGCACTGCTCGTTTTACTGGCGTAGCCCGTGTATATTCAGCATAAGCGTTTTCAAACCACCGATCCCTCTTATTCTCTTCGCGGCACTGCGCTGCATAACGATCGGCATAAGCGGCGGCTAAAAGCTCAATATCCTCATCCACATGCTTTACAGCTGTTGATGGCACTAAAGCAGGCATAGGCACTGCATGAGGCTCTTCGGATAAATGGATGTCGGCAACGGATTGCTCTAGGGCCTCTCTAAATTCTGGCTCCGCAAGAAGAAATTCATCATAAACCACTTGATAATCCTGTGATTCTCCATCGGGCCCGAAGATAACCCGGGTTGCATAATCGGCGGCTCTTTGTTCTAAGTCCTGTTGCTGCGCTTTTTCGTCTTCTAGATTGAGTTTCTCTAGGGTTGATTCTAGCGCTACAACTTGTGCTTGATAGTCATCCCATTGTCCTTGGATGCCTCTTAACATAGCACCACGTCCTGCAAGCGAAGCTTGCAAATAGTTTTGATAATGTTTTTCTTCATGATCTGTCGTAACACCAAACTGATCGACTTGCCTATGTGCCTTAGCACCCATGGATGCCAACTGCTCTCCAGCATAAGGATTATCTGCTGGCGCTACGTCTTTTCTTTTTTTACCAACGGTTGTTTTCTTTAAGAAAAGAATGTCCATTTTTTGTGCATATTCTGTAGCTGCTTTTTTTTCTGCTTCTGAATACTTGGAATCATCAAAAGGGTTATTATTTGTATGCATCTTTTTCTCTCCTGTATTGTTATTCTATCTGGTGTACAAGCACGATATTCGTGTATCCATGCCTAAATTTTTATAAATCTCATGCGTGATAGTATAAATGTTTTTGTACTGACTCTCAAATAAAAACAGATCATTATTATGTTGGTGTTACTACACCTTTTGAATGTCTCAAAGTATAAACAAGGCTTTAGGCACAATCCAGCCCATGGCAGCGGCCCCCAATAGGGCAGCAAAGAGCAACGCCGAGAACACCATGCGGCGCAAGAGGGCTCTTAGCATTTTGTCGCTGGTGCCGCGGTCGAATAACAAGGCGAATAGCGCTGCACCGAGATTCCAGAGAATACAGAGTATGGCAAGGAGGGCAATGCCATTGGTCATCCAAGTGAGGGATAATTGCATAGGGAACGTTACACTGAAAATATAAAGGGATGAGTGTATTAGAAATTCATAAAGACGCCAAGACCATAGGTGACGGAATTACGTAGGCTTGCTTTTAAATCATGGTTGCCAAGCAACTGTAGACCCTCTGTAACATCCTTAGAGAGCATTTGTTTAAACTTTCTTGTGTTTTCGTAAACAAAACTTGCTCTGAGCCCTAATGAATCTGTCAATTTTTGCTGAACACCAAACATGCCACGCGGTATAACGTGGGTTGATGAGAAATTTCTCGTGGTATCCACAATATTTCCAAGACTATATGAGCCGATCTCGGAATCTGCTAGTTGTTTATATTGAAATTTTACGCTTAATAGGGTCATGCCCACTGAAGCTATAAATTCTGTCTTCTTATCTTGTATTGGAAAAAAGGCTATTGCACTTAAATGAGGGCCTTTTGTCCGTATTGAGGTTTCAGTTAAAATAAAGGGCGCGACATTAGGTGCGGTGACCACTGGATTAACCCGCTGTCCAAGCAAGTATTCCCCCCCTTCTAACACCATCGTGGTTTTAGACGCGTGTTGACTAGACTGATATCCTGCTTCTAACCCAAAATATTCATTTCCCCTCAAACCCATATAGAGATTGTTCTGTAGCAATTTTCTAGAAAAAATACCATTTCCATAATTTTTCTCGAAGTTCATATTTCTCTGTTGTATATCAATACCCGCATAAGGATTTAATGTATGCTCAGCACACGCAAAAAAGCTCACAAACACTAATAAAAAACCTGTAAAAAATCTTTTAACCCACATAAAAACCCTCTTTTTCTGAAAAATGGAATGGTTATTTTCTTCTTTTCGCTGCCTGTATTTCTGCAGCTGTGAGTGGCCCTCTTGGGGCTACTGGGCGAGCGGCTAATGCTGCTTCCAATGCAGCTTTTTCCCGTTCTGCCTGGTCTGCCCGTGCTTTTTCAGCGGCTGCTTGATTCTGATACTGCAGAAGCATTTTTGGATCAGCGCCACCGGCCCCACCTCCAGCAACGTCTTTGACATCTGGTTTATCAGCTGGCACATCTGCATCTGGATCCCTCTCTTCAATCTCCTCTGGTACAAGCCGCTGAGCTTTCCTCTTTTTAAACTCTTCCACTATATCAAAACCTAAAGTATCTCTAAGAAAATCTCTAGGATATTGGCCCTTTATTTTTTGGGTTGACATCCAGTTTGCCGATTCTCCACCTGTGGTTTTTAACTTATTAGATAAGAATCCTTGGAGTTCATCCAAAACTGAGTCGCCTATTTCCATATCCAATGCAAGTGCAAGCGTAACAATATCATCCCACGTATATTTAGTTGGACCGCTTAAGGTATAGTAGTCTTTGTTGTTAAGAACAAGTTCCTGATTTTTATCTAATACTTCTCTTTCTTGCCGAGCTCCTCTTCCAGCCTCCAATATCTGCTCTTGCTCAAGATACCAATTTAAAAATATTCCTCTAACAGGTTCCTCATCTTCCTGTTTTGGAACATTATATATTTTTTCTAAAAGATCTTCTGTCAAAAGTTTTTTGGGATCAGTCTGAATTTTTTTAACCCAATCCTTTAGCATATTGATAATGGCTTCGTCTTTAATAAAAACTTCTTTTTCCATCTTTGTTTGTCCAATGAGTATAGAAAAGCTCCCATCGTTCTTTAACAATACCATCGGAAGTTTATTGGCTGGAATAAATGTAAGAAGCGTGCCATTTAGATCTTTTTCTTTCATGAGTGTGAAAGTTCGGTCTTTTTTAAGAACCTTGGCTTGGTTCGGCCTTGCATCTTTTGCTCGAATAGCTTTTTCAAAGCCATCTAATTTTTTATCCCAAACCTTTTTGCTTTCTTTATCGATCTTAAGCTGCTCAGTACATTGCTTTACTTTGCTCTCACACTGAGCGACTTCGTCTATTAATCGAGGCATGTCTCTAAAGTATGCTAAAAAGTCTGCTCTCATATTTTCAATCTTAGTATCCATCTGCACCTGAGCAGCCCCGCCTTTTTTTAGAGAAGCATCATACAAGCCCACCATAACAGGTATACTTTTCACCGCTTCTTGCTGCCGCACACGCAGCGTTGACAATCTATCCGTACTCGCCTTCAATTCAAGTCGAGCTTGTTCAATCGCTGTCGTTGTTATCTGAATTTTGCGATTTAATTTCTTTCTTTGTTCGTCGACAAAAGCAACCGCCTGACCAGGATCATTTGGTAAAAAATCTTCAAAAGTACTGATCTCTATGGTTTCTATTGCTGTACAAATATTTGCAAGTGCTTGTCCTGCTGCCTCATAAAAAGCAGCGTTAGTCTTTTTAGACTCTTCTTCTTCGGCTTTTAATTGTTCCCTGTCTTCTCTTGTGAGTGCTTTTTTCGCTTTTTTTGTTAATGTTTCCCGCGTTGGCTCTGGCCAGTGAACCATACCTAACACCTGGTTCCCTATGATATTATCCTGAAATGATGCTTGCATTGTACCATCTAAAGCGTCTGCTTCGTCTTTTATTTCAAGTGTATCTCTATCCGAAGCTATCTTTTGAACTGTTTCTTCATAATTTTCCCGTGCTCGCTCAATGGACAGTCTATATTTCTCAAGGATGTCCTTATAAGGGACAAATCCTGCCCTACGTTCCCTAAGGGTCAGTTTTGGATCCTCTGCAATCTTCTTAACGGCTTTATATACAGGGATAATATCTTGAATATCTGGCACACGATCGACTAAGACCTCCGGAATGAGTGTAGGAAAAACTAAGGTATTCGTTGCAAGTTTATTAGCCTCAATTTGTGCCCTTTGTTTTCTCTTAACTTCACGGGCTGCCTCTTGCGCTGCAGGATCTTCAGGTATACCTTCAGCTCTTCTTCGAATCGCCGCCAATAAACCCTCGTTATTTGGCGCGACAACAGGGTTAATGGCTGCACCATTTGCAGGAGGGAGAGGCGGTCCTGGTGGTGGTCCTGGAGGCGGTGGCGGGGGAGGGGGCGGCGGTGGCGGTGGCGGTGGCGGTGGCACAAACATATCTCAATCTCCCCATCAAATATAATATTTATAATTAAAGCTAGCTCTTGTTATTTAGTTGGTCAAATTTTCGCCACGCAGCCCTCCACTTGGAAACATCCAAATAAAGGGGATCGCGGTGTATACTGCCCCATGCCTATGCATAAACAGCCGCTTTTAAGGTTCCATCCCGTATTTTCATTCAAGATAGGTCGATGGCGCTTTGCCCCAGGGCTCGCCTCGACCTTGATGGTGCTTTCCGTAGTGCCAATCTTATTATTCCTGGGGCATTGGCAGTGGCAGCGCTTTCAATACAAGACTGCCCACACACCCACCCAGGAAAAATGTAAGTCTTCGCTTACATTGTTAGAGGCGAATATACTACAAAAAGAGAGTGCTTTACAAGACCTACAAGGTAGATATCTGCATACAGAAGGGCAGTTGCTTAAGCAATACGCTATTTTTGTCGACAACCAAAGCTTTAAGGGACAGCCAGGGTACAAAGTACTCACCCCGCTATTAGTAACTGAGCTAGTAGCCGGGCAGCCTTCCCCAACCTATGTGTTAGTCGATAGAGGCTGGATACCGTTGGGGCACAGTCGGGCTATCTTGCCTACCCTTCCACCTATTGCTGGCATGGTTCACATAGAAGGCAGGCTTTATCAGCCTGTGCAGGGTTTTAAGCTTCCAGGTCGCCCGGCCCCTCCTCCCCCGCACAGCCAGGGAGGGGATTTGAAACAACCTCACAGCAAAGATAATCCCACTTGGCCCTTGCGGGTACTGGACATTGATCTTAAAAGCTTAGAACAAGCACTTGGACATACCTTTTACCCATTGATCCTGAGACTAGAGCCGGGTGATAAGCTTGGTTTTGAGATCCTACCTTTTGCAAGCCAAGCGGGCATGCCAGCTATCAAGCACTTGGGCTATGCATGGCAATGGTTTATGATGGCGCTAACGGTACTTATTTATTATGTAGTGATTAATACAAAGCGTTGTGAAAAATAATCATCCACGAGATCGTTTTTTTGAGATTTTACTGGAGGCATGGGAAAATATAAATAACCCCCATTTTAATTCCCCCGAATTCGAGGGAATTAAAAACGAGGCTTGGCTAAAACAAATCGATTAAATATCTTGCTTTTAAAAAAGATGAAAAAATTAGAACTTAAGCAAAGTGAAGATAACTCTAAAGTTTTTCTTTACCTAAGCCTCAGCAGCAGTATCTTTGCCTTTGGCTTGATGATGCTAGGTGCTTATACGCGCCTAACCGATGCAGGACTTGGTTGTCCCGATTGGCCTGCGTGTTATGGACAATGGATGGTGAATGCGAGTACTGCTATTACGAATCCTTCGCTACATCTTGGCAAAGCTTGGACGGAAATGCTGCATCGTTATATGGCCGGATTACTGGGATTGGGTATTGCTGGATTAATTGTTGTACAACTAAAGCGCGCTAAAAGTAATACAGCACGTGTGTTGCCATTCCTGATAGGCGCTGTGCTGCTTTTCCAAGCCCTATTAGGCATGTGGACCGTCACTTTAAAACTATGGCCTGTTGTGGTGATGGGGCATTTAATGGGTGGCATGTTGTTATTGAGTTTATTGTGGGTGACAACACTAAATGCGAAAATCCCCCCGCCCGCCTTCGGCATGGCGCAGGATGGCGGCCTAAGAATAGTTGCTGCTCTCACATTACTAATGCTCATTCTGCAAATTGCATTGGGTGGTTGGACCAGTGCAAACTATGCAGCTCTTGTCTGTCCTGATTTTCCAAGCTGTCATACAGGAACCTCCGTTGTGTGGGATTTCGTAGGTGCCTCTAATGTTAAGTTTATCCCGGGTGGCGTTGAACTGCTCAGTGCCAATGCGCTGATAACGATTCATATGCTGCATAGATTGGGTGCCATGTTATGTGTATTTTTTATAGCTGGCCTTGCACTGATTATCTGGATAAAAGAAAGCAATCGTACCCTGCATGGCATCGCTACAACCATGGCAATTTTACTAACATTGCAGATTGGCTTAGGCATTGCCAATGTGCTCGCAAAAATTCCGTTGCCCATTGCATTGGCACATCATGCGGTGTCTGCGTTATTATTGTTGAGTGTTGTTAGCTTGAATGTGGCGTTGTATCGTTTTTCTATGGGTTACAGGGCCGGCACTGAGACCGGCCCCTACAATGCAAAAATAGGACTCTTTCAAGATTACCTAACCCTTTGCAAACCCAAAGTGGTATTGATGATGCTGATCACCGCTTTTGCAGGCATGTGCCTAAGCACACACGGCCCACTACCCTGGGCGTTATGCGTATACGCCATCATTGGCATTGGGCTTTGTAGCGCATCGGCGGCTGTGCTGAACCATCTGATCGATCGCAAATTCGATACTCAGATGATCCGCACACAGCAACGACCCATGGCACAGCAACGGATCCGTTTTGGACAAGCGATGTTTTTTGCGGGCACTTTAGCCAGTATGGGTTTTAGCCTTTTGGCCTTGCAGGTAAATAGGCTCTGTGCCGTGCTCACACTGCTAGCTTGCATAGGTTATGCGCTTATTTATAGTTTAATCTTAAAGCATCGCACACCACAGAATATTGTCATTGGAGGCGCTGCCGGTGCCATGCCACCGCTCTTAGGTTGGGTTGCCATACAAGGTGAAATACAAGCACTGGCATGGTTACCCGTCCTCATTATTTTTGCCTGGACACCGCCGCATTTTTGGGCACTGGCCATTGCACGCCAATCAGAGTATCAAAAAGCCAAAATCCCCATGCTGCCTGTTACCCATGGTGTGGCCTATACCAAACTCTCCATGTTGCTTTATACGGTGCTATTGGTGCTGGTGAGTCTTTTGCCCTATGCAACAAACTTAAGTGGTTTTTATTATTTGATTGCGGCTTTATGTTTAGGGGCTTTTTTTCTGGCACAAATAATCCGTCTGTATCAAAACCCTTCTAAAATCATTGCCGCCCAAAGTTTTGGTTTTTCTATTGTGTATTTGCTGTTACTATTTGTAGCATTGTTAGCCGATCATTTTTTTATAAACCCGTACTAGCAAAATGGAAAACCCTCTCCCAATTTTGGGAGAGGGTGGCACGCCGAAGCGCACAGCGCGTAGGCGGCCGGGTGAGGGTTAAGGAGCTGTTATGTACATTAAACGAATCATATTACTCTTAACCCTAGCCCTAAGCTTTAGTGCTGGTGCCCTTACCGTTCTACACCCTGCCAAACCCCTGATACCCTTCTCGCTTATTGATACCGAAGCTAAACCCTTTACGCAGGCTTCTTTGCAAGGCCAGTGGTCGCTCTTATTTTTTGGCTATGCCACCTGCCCGGGGATCTGCCCAACGACTCTAAAAGTGCTGCAAAAGGTGTGGGCAGATCCCGTCTTGGATCAAAAACTACACTTTATTTTTGTGAGTCTGAACCCGAGTGAAGATACCCCCGCTAAGCTTAAAGCTTTTCTAAGCGGTTTTAACCCGCATTTTACAGGGCTTACGGGCGATGCTAAGCAGATCGAAGCCCTTAGCAAAGCGTGCAGCATTTACAGCTGGCAAGATCCAACAGCAAAACAACTGATGATCGATCACAGTGCGACCTTGCTGTTGATTAACCCCCAAGGCGCTATAAAAGCCCTGTTTTCTCCACCGCATGAGCCTGCAGCACTGCTGGCAGAACTCAAAGCTTTGATACGGCCCTAAAGCTATGCACAAAGTTATTCACAAGCTAACACAGCCTCCGTTTCGTTGTGATTCCAACCCATGTTAGTCGCGTACTAAGAATAAATATGACGAATAATGGTTAAAAAACCCTTAAAAACATTGACAAACCCTAAAAATCTGATAGCGATGCCTCTATAAACCTAAGTTAGCCACGCATCCATTCACACCACTTATACACAAAGTTATACACAAGCCATTCAACCAATTTGAGGTACAGTTTCTTACTCAAAACCTCATTTAGCCAAGAATAGCTAGACATACCAGGAAAAAGGACTGTGCTTATCCACAAAAATTTTGTTATCATGCAAGCCAATTGATGCGAACACCCAGTACCATGATCGACACTACTTTAGAGACTCATCGCACGGCTATTGTACGGGTGGCTGTGTTTTGTACCTTAAAAAAATGTTTAGATTATCTGCCTCCCTTGGATCACCCCCCCCTAGTCCCCGGCCTGCGCGTCTTAGTCCCTTTTCGTAAAACACATAAGGTAGGTGTTGTTATTGAGATAACCCATCAATCAGACTGCCCTATCGAAAAATTAAAACCCATTGCCGCCGTTTTAGATCCTGAGCCCCGACTCTCGCCCAAGCTTTTGGAACTTATTTCTTGGACAGCCAACTATTACCATGTCTCGCTGGCTGAAGTTCTACAAGCAGCCCTACCCGCTAATCTTAGAAAAGAAAGTCTTACAACTTCTAAAAAAAGAATACCCAAGATCCCTACATCTTCTGCAGCGGATCTGAGCAACCCCCCCGATCTACATCCGCCACTACTACTTAATCCTGCACAGCAACAAGCGGTGGATGCGGTACAGCGATCGTGGGGATCGTTTAAACCTTTTCTATTACAGGGTGTGACCGGTAGTGGCAAAACAGAAGTGTATAGCTATCTGATAGAACAAGCGCTCGCTTTCGATCAACAAACGCTTATCCTTGTACCTGAAATTGGTTTAACACCCCAACTGCTGGATCGTTTCAAAAATCGTTTTCAAGTGCCTATTACGGTCTACCATTCGGGACTGAGCGCCACACAACGTCTAAAAGCCTGGGAAGCGGCACGCCTTGGCGAAGCGCCTATTATTATTGGTACCCGATCGGCGGCATTTATGCCCCTTAAAAAACCCGGCCTTTTTATCATTGATGAAGAACATGATGCTTCTTTAAAGCAACAAGAAGGTTTTCGCTACCATGCCCGTGATGTGCTTATGATGCGTGCCAAACAAGAGAATTGCCCCATTGTTTTAGGATCGGCTACGCCTTCTTTAGAAACCCTGTATAACGCACAAAAAGGTCGTTACCAGATTTTATCGCTACCCTTACGCGCTGCCACACACCTGAGCCCCACACTCCAGGTCCTGGATACACGACACAAGCAACTCGACAAAGGTTTTTCGGCAACCCTGCTGCAAGCGATTAGCCAACATCTATCCGAAGGCAATCAAGTTCTGCTCTTTTTAAACCGTCGGGGTTTTTCACCTGTGCTTATGTGTATACCCTGCCGTTGGATCGCACAGTGTACAGCCTGTGCCGCGAATATGACGGTGCATTATGCTAAGAAAACCTTGGAGTGCCATCATTGCGAAGCTGTGATACCACTACCCACACAGTGTCCTTCTTGCCATAAAGAAGGTTTGGAACCCGTGGGTTTGGGGACTGAACGCTTAGAAGCTTTTTTACAAGACCGTTTTCCCGATCATAAAGTATTACGGATCGATCGTGATAGCACCCGAAAAAAAGGTTCGATGCAAGCACATATCGATAGCATGCATAAGGGTGAAGCTGATCTGCTGCTCGGCACCCAAATGATTGCCAAAGGACATCATTTTCCCAATGTCACACTGGTAGCCATTTTGGATATTGATCAGGCCTTATTTAGCAGCGACTTTAGAAGCATTGAAAAAATGGGACAGCTTATTACCCAAGTGGCCGGACGCACCGGTCGTGCAGAAAAACCTGGTCAGGTACTCTTACAGACCCAACACCCCCATCATCCCATGCTTAGGCAATTACTTGAAAAAGGTTTTGCGTCTTTTAGTACAAACCTGCTAACTGAACGACAGTCGCTAGGACTACCCCCCTATAGTTATCAAGTGCTGATCCGTGCAGAGGCCAAAACCTTTAAACGTGCAGAGCATTTTTTAAATCTAGTGAAGACTGAATTACAAGCATTATCCGCGAACGATTTAGAATACTTTGGCCCCATACCTGCGCCTATGGAAAAACGCCAAGGCCTTTATCGTGCACAATTGCTGCTGCAATCAAAGAAACGGTCCCGCTTACATACGGTCTTAGGCGAGCTGATGCCAAAAGTTCAAGCCTTTCCGATTGCACAGAGGATCCGTTGGTCCGTGGATGTCGATCCCATTGATCTTTATTGAGGCTGTACTATGAATAATATTAAACAAGCTTTGTCTGGTCGCATTATTTTAATCAGCGGTGCTTATGGCGGTATTGGCCGCGTTTTAAGCACGGGCTTTGCAGCACGGGGCGCTACCATTATTTTGCTGGGCCGCAACATTCGAAAATTAACCGATCTTTATGATGAAATAGAGGCTGAAGGTTACCCAAGCCCTGCGATTTACCCCATGGATTTAGCCACGGCAACCGTGCAAGATTTTCAGACACTCGAAGAAACACTGGAAAAAAACTTCGGTCGTTTAGATGGACTCATTCACAATGCTGCGCTTTTGGGTAGCCTTACCCCCCTTGAATATTATCCCCTTGAACAATGGCAGCAGGTGATGCAAGTGAATGTACACAGCGCTTTTTTGCTTAGCCAGGCTACCTTGCCTTTGCTAAAACGCTCCGATCAAGCAACCATTATTTTTAGTACTGCCACCGAAGATGAACGAGCCAAAGCCTATTGGGGTGCTTATGGTGTCAGCCAATGGGCACGAGAAGGCTTGGCACGTATGCTCGCTGAGGAATGCCAAACCCATACGAATATTCAGGTGCATTGTGTGCACCCCCATAGGGTGCGAACACCGCTTAGACATGCAGCCTATCCCTTGGAAGATAAAAGCAAACTAGTGGAACCTGAAACGGTATTAGCGTTGTACTTGTCGTGTCTGCTGCGGCCTTAAACTGGCTAAAAAACTAGCCAGTTCTGCTTTTTCTAATTTGCGATGCTGACCGGGCTTGAGTAAACGGGGTAGGGTAAGCGATCCAAAACGTATACGCATTAAACGGCTTACTTTTAAATCTTCACTTTCAAACAAACGTCGCACAATACGATTACGACCTTCGTTTAAGACCACATGATACCAATGATTGGACCCTTCACCACCCGCATCACGAATAGTTTCAAAGCGTGCCATACCATCTTCTAAGCGCACACCTTGTTTTAAACGCTCTAAGGCTCGCGTACTACAAGGGCCCATGATCCGCACCGCATATTCCCGCTCGATATTGGAAGAGGGATGCATTAAGCGATTGGCTAAATCACCATCGGTGGTAAACAATAATAAACCCGAAGTATTAAAATCTAAACGCCCTACCGAAACCCAACGCTTGGCCCGCATCACAGGCAGTTTATCAAAAACAGTGGGCCGACCTTCGGGATCGGAACGGCTACAAAGTTCTCCCACCGGTTTATGGTAAATTAAGACCAGAGGTTCTGCAGGCTTTTCACGGATATCCCGGGTACGTAAGGCACGACCATCCAATAGGATATGATCCTGAGGTCCCACACGATCGCCAATGGTTGCCTTCACGCCATTAATACTAAAGCGACCGGCTTGGATCCACTGCTCTAGCAAACGCCTAGAACCTAGGCCTAAACGTGCAGCGACTTTTTGTAATTTTTCTTTGGGTTGCATGCTTCTTTTTACCTTATACGGGTTCGACGACTTCCAGCGTCTGAATGGTTTCGGTCTCTGTTGCGATCGGTCCTTCTTCGATTTGTAAAGCCTCAGCTTGTAATTCCATGGACTCTGCGAGGGCATTTTCAACCATCAGGGTAGGCAAAGGGGGTAGATCCTTTAAATGTTCTAAAGCAAAATAATCTAAAAAATGTTTAGTCGTCGCAAATAAAGCGGGCCTACCCGGTACTTCTTTATGGCCTACGACGCGGATCCATTCGCGCTCTTCCAAGGTTTTAATGGTGGCAGGATTCACGCTCACACCGCGGATTTCTTCTATTTCTCCACGCGTGACCGGTTGCTTATAGGCTATCAATGCTAAAGTCTCTAACAAGGCACGTGAATATTTCTGAGGTTTCTCTTCGGATAATTTATGCACCCAAGACATCCAAGCTTCTTGTACTTGAAAGCGATAACCACTGGCCACCTGTACCAGAGAAACCCCACGCGATGCCGATTGCGCCATCAGAACCTGCAAGGCATCCCGCAGTTCGACAAGACTGGGGCGTTGTTCTTCTTCAAACAGCGCAAGTAATTGCTCTTCATTCAGTGCCCTGCCAGCGGCTAAAAGAACGGCTTCGAGTAAACAGGCTAAATTATTCGGTTCCACTAGGCCCAATCCTTACATAAATAGGTCCAAATGCTTCATTTTGCATTAACTCGATCATCATTTCTCGCACCAATTCTAAAATGGCTAAGAAAGTGACCACCACGCCTAAACGACCTTCTGCAGGATCGAAAAACCCTACAAAATTCATAAAGGTCTCTCCTTCTAAACGCGCAAGGATACCAGACATTTTCTCTCGTACCGATAATACTTCTCGTTGCACTTTATGCACCGATTGACGATCGATCCTTTTTAACACATCTTTCAAGGCTGATAATAATTCATTAAGCGCCACCGGCGGATGGGATTTTTGCAAGACGGTGTAAGGAACCTCGGCCGCAGCCAAAGAAAAATCTCGCTCCAAACGTGGCAACAGATCTAATTGTGTCGCCGCCTCTTTAAAGCGTTCGTAGATCTGTAAGCGTCGCACCAGTTCTGCACGCGGATCGACTTCTTCACCCGTTTCTAGAACCGGTTTTGGTAAGAGCAGGCGCGATTTTATTTCGGTTAGGGTTGCGGCCATTTCTAAATAATCGGCGGCCAATTCTAAGCGCAGATCGGAAAGTAACTGTATATACTGCACATATTGCTTGGTGATTTCCGCAACCGGAATATTGAGAATATCCAGATTATGCTTACGAATGAGATAGAGCAAGAGATCGAGCGGCCCCTCAAACATATCTAAAATAACTTCCATCGCATCGGGTGGAATATAAAGATCGGAGGGTAAATCGAACAGGGCTTTGCCATGCACCATACAATAGGGTTCTGCCACTTTGTTTTCCGGTGCTACTGTTTCAGGCGCTACCATATCTAGCAGATCGGTTGTCATAATAGGGTTAATCCTAAACGTGCACGCACAAGGGAAAGTGTTTGCTCTGCCACTACACGCGCTTTTTTAGAACCTTCTTGTAGGATATCTCTAAGCAGATCGGGATCTTTTTTATAAGGTTCTGCCCGGGATCGAATAAGCGCTTGCTCTGCGAGAATCGATTCTATTAAAGGTTTTTTACATTCCAGGCAACCAATGCCTGCTGTGGTACAACCCGTTTGCACCCAAGCCTGGGTTTGTTCTGAACTATAAACCTGATGCAAGGCGAATACAGGACATTTTTGGGGATCGCCTGGATCTGTACGACGCGCACGTGCGGGATCGGTGGCCATCGTCTTTATTTTTTGGGTGGTGCTTTCAGGATCCTCGCGCAGATCAATCGTATTTTGATACGATTTTGACATCTTTTGCCCATCTAAACCCGGCATCTTCGAAGTCTTGGTTAAGAGCGCTTGGGGCTCTGCTAATACAGGCGCCCCTTGGTCTTTATATAAAAAATTAAAATGCCTGGCAATT
The DNA here is from genome assembly GCA_945878715.1 of Legionella genomosp. 1. GTDB lineage: Bacteria > Pseudomonadota > Gammaproteobacteria > UBA6186 > Azoamicaceae > CADEGZ01. Next base: position 38,036 of record CAMCTX010000003.1, read on the forward strand.
TCTCGGGTTAATTCGATGTGCGAGACCTGATCTTCACCTACCGGTACCCTATCGGCTTGATAGGCAAGAATATCGGCCGCCTGTAAAAGGGGATAGCCTAAGAAACCATAAGTCGCTAAATGCTTGGTCTTTAGTTTATCGCGCATTTCCTTATAGGTAGGCACTCGCTCTAGCCAGCTTAAGGGGGTGATCATCGAAAGCAAAACATGCAGCTCTGCATGCTGTGGCACCTGCGATTGCACAAAGAGGGTACACTGCTTGGGATCGAGCCCTGCACCTAGCCAATCGAGCAGCATCTCGAAAGTATGGGCTTGGATCTTCTGAGGATTTTCATATTCCGTGGTGAGTGCATGCCAATCGGCGGCAAAGAAAAAGCATTCATATTGAGACTGTAGCGCCACCCAGTTTTTTAAGACCCCATGGTAATGCCCCAAATGCAGGGCACCGGTGGTTCTGGCCCCCGAGACCACCCGTGATTTTGAGTTTATTAACTTACTATTTCCCATAGGAACGCCTGTGCAAAGTTTCTTAAGACCTAAGGGAAATGATACCATAGGCGCTATACAACTTTTAAGCTAATCCATCTGAGGCCCTGAAATTATGCAACTCCTACTCGATTTTCTACCCATCGCACTGTTTTTTATCGCGTATAAAACCGCGGGGCTTTATACGGCAACGGCCGTTGCAATGGTTGCTAGTTTTATACAAGTGTTTTACACCCGTTATAAAACGGGGGCCTTCCAAAAAATATCCCTTTTTAGCTTAGCGATTATCTGCCTACTGGGTGGGGCGACCCTTTTGCTTAAAGATGAGATGTTTATTAAATGGAAGCCCACGGCTGTGTATTGGCTTTTAGCGATCTTCTTTTTAGTGAGCCACTTTATGGAAGAACCGCTGCTAAAACGCCTGATGGATAAGCAAATGAACTTGCGTTTTGCAACATGGCAACGCCTCAATCTTAGTTGGTTTCTCTTTTTTGCGTTTTTAGGGGCACTCAATCTTTATGTGGTGCATCACTTTGATACCCCAACCTGGGTAAACTTTAAACTGTTTGGTTGCTTAGGGCTTACCTTGCTCTTTGTCATTGCCCAAGGTTTGTATATGTCTAAGCACCATCAAACAACGGATGGAGAACTAAAATCATGATCCCAACCGTTAATCTGATACGTGAAGCATTGGCTGTTTTAGAACCTTCTGTCTGTGATATTGAAGATCAGAGTGAAGGCCATTTACATCATGCAGGCCGTGGCAAGGGTGGACACTTTAAAGTAACCCTTGTAAGCAAGGCTTTTGTAGAGAAAAAAGCCCTGCAGCGCCATCAGATGATTTATCAGGCACTGGGTGATCTGATGACCACCCATATTCATGCTATTAGCATGGATGCGAAGGCACCTGGGGAATAAAATTTAATAATGATAGCGGCACTGAAAAATAATAACCTTATTATTCTCGATACAGTAAACCAATCGATGTTCACTATTAATACGTCTGGACCACTTTCCAGCCAACTCAAACTTTAGCAGTTCTGGTTTACCAATGCCAGAAAAAGGACTGCGTATAATATCTTTAATCAATTCATTAATCCTCTTTAGGACTTTCTTATCGTGCGCTTGCCAATAGAGATATCCATCCCAAGCGATCGTTGTCCAGGCAATGATCATTCTTCGATCAAACCTCTATTTTGACAGCTGCCATCTTCATATTGTTTAATGCTAGCTCGCAATGCGAGTGCATTGTTTGGATTGCGCAATAAATAGTCGGTCTCTTCTATGGCGTTATAATCTTCTAGCGACATCATCACCACAGAGGCAGCATTTTTACGTGTAATAATCACCGGCTCGTGGTTATCACAAACACGTTTCATCGTTTCAACCAAGTGTTCTCTTGCAGTTGAATAGGCCATAGCGTGCATAAGCTCTCTCCTCTATCGTTGTACGACTCATTGTACAACTAGAGTCTAGCACAAGGCAAGCGTTCTGCCAGTATCGCTATTTATTATTCAGGAGGGGCTTGCTGTGCCGCCATTGGCCCGCAACGATGAAGGTCCTTGAGGCCCTCTACGCTCGGTTTCTGAAGTAATGGCTGCTGATCGACAACGTCCACCTCTGCTTCCCTCTAAGAGACACAGCGCTTGTTCATTGTGTTGCGATTGCGCAACAGATCTTGCAACTGAAGCGGATCGCATCGGTATGGGTTTAAGTAGCAATATAGGCGCCATAGGTTCCACAAAAGTTGTAGGCGCAACAGCTAAGGATTGAAAACGTTTTTCCATCGCTGAACATAAAGCTTCTATCGAAGCTTCCTGTTTTAATTTGACCCGTTTCGTTTTAGGTGTAGATTCATCATCGGACTCATCAACATAAGCATTGGTACGCTTCATCAATCTTCTCCTCGTCATTATTATTTATTATCGTGAGCGCGGAGGGTATCAGCGATATTCACAAAAAACAACTATTATTACAGTGTATTATCACTTGAATGATGCCTTTTTTTCTTGCATGTTCAGCATAACCCAATGGGCGCTCGTGGTTTCTCGTTTCTAGTGAACGCTAGCTATATCAAAGATCTTGCCACAACGATACTAAAAGGCTGTGTATTTGTACAGATTTAATACGCAATATATAAAACGAGTTTTATATATTGCAATTTACTCCATTTTATTATAAAATTATTTTTATAATTTATTTAATTTATAGGTTTTTATAAAACATATTTTATGGCAAACACTTTATGGGGTAAAGTCTATTACCAGGATATTTTTGCAGGCTTTCTTAAGCAAGAGCCTGGTGGCCGCTGTGACTTTACTTACGATAGTTCTTATTTAAATGCTAAATCTCCAGCAATTGCGTTTACCCTACCTAAGAGAGAAGAATCTTTTATTTGTGAAACAGGATTACATCCTTTTTTTGATAATTTAATTGCAGAAGGTTGGTTAGAAAGAGCCCAAGCTCAGGCTTTAAGAGTGAATATTAATGATCGTTTTGCATTGTTATTAGGATTTGGAAACGATCTAGCAGGCGCTGTATCTGTCATTGATCCTGAACCCCGATCACATCACACCATCGATCCTGGCGAAGAACTCATGAACGCCGCGATTCGAGGACGTGCTTCTTTATCGGGGGTACAAAGCAAATTATTGCTTGTTAAAGAGGGTGATCAATTTCGCCCGGTTCAAAAAAATGAATTAAGCAGCCATATTGCCAAATTTGCCAGACCCGAATTTCCTGATATTTTAGAAGTTGAATATTTAAGCACATTAGCGCAAAAGCATCTCTTACCTAACGATCGCGTTGTAGAACTAGAAATGAGCGAAATCTGTGCTAAGCCCGCATTAATTATTAAACGTTTTGACCGTCGCCCCTCTGGAAAAAAAATTCATTTTGAAGAATTTAATCAGATTTTAGGACATTATTCTGGAAACGATAAATATAGCGGTAGCTATGAGGATATGGGTACATTTATGTGCAAAAATCCCTATTGTTTGCCAGCAGAAGCGGATACACTCTATAGAAGAATATTAGCCTCTCTTTTACTGGGCAATACAGATGCACATTTTAAAAATTTCGCCCTATTACATACAAAAGATGGATTCCGTTTAACAGAATCTTATGATTTAGTGGCTGCTTGTTATTACCCACCCTTTCAGACAATTGCTTTGGGTATTGCACAGGCGTATGAACTTAGATGGGGCGATCTTAAATCCAAACATATCGTGGAAATGGGATATCCATTTGGTTTGAATGATGTAGCCATTAAAACGGCGGCGGCAGATCTCAAAAACAGCTTAGAGGCCGCTATCGATGCCGTATTGGCTGCGCATGTGGGTTCAAAAAAGTTAAAGCAACGATTGATTAATCTTATGGAGAAGCGATGGAAAGGCAGTTTCGAATCAATTGGAGTGCTATTGTCGAAGAGGCAAAGCACAGACGGAAAGCGGCCAATTTTACGCAAGAAAAGATAGCCATTCTTGCGAACGTCAGCACGCCTACTGTGTCTCGATTTGAAGGGGGTGAGAAGGATATTCAGCTTTCTTCGGCGTTCAATTTGTTAAGAATTTTAGGCATGACAGATGAACGCGTCTTGGCGTTTGAGGAAGGCACGGAAGTGTATGATGATAGTCGTGCGATGGTTGTTTTTTTTGCGTCAGACGACAAAAAACGTATACAGTGCGCCATTTCCAGAGAAGCATTGACAGATTTTTTTAAAGTATTATCGAATACCAGCAGAGGATTCTTAGAGGCATTTAGAAAAAATCGCCACACTATTCAACATAAGGCATTCATGAAATATTTGGCAGGCCAATGGGAGACCGAACACTCTGTTTTGATTCAATCGCGCGATTTAGAGTAATCCAGAAAAGCCTTTAGGTACTTTTTGACCTTTAGTTCCCACCTCGCCTTTGTAGGCAAGCAAAGCTTTAGGGACTTCTGTAGGCAATACTATTTTCGCTTGCTTGAGCGAGACACCTTTGCCTAAATGCATTAATCGAGAACCTTTACCTTTATTTAATTCGGGCACCACAGACAAAGGCAATAATAATAATTTACTATCTTCGCTCAAGAGTGCGAGGAGGGAATCCTTGAGTGCTTTATCGGATGTTGCAGGCATAACCCGCGCCTCTAATAAAATCTGCTTTTCTTTTAAGGTCATAATAGCCTTACCATTACGGTTTTTACCCAGCAATGCCTGTACAGGGACTCTAAAACCATAACCCGCATTTGAAATCATCAGGCACTGTGCCTGTGGATCGGCCATGAATATGTTTTGAAAGACCGCCTGAGGTGGGGGATTCAGATGTGAACTTAAAGGTTCTCCCTGACCACGCGCAGAAGGCAGATCTTGTAAGCCTAAGGTATAGGCTCGTCCGCTCGAGTCTACACAAATAAGGGCTTGATCGCTTTTCCCTTGTACCGATTGTTTAAAGGCATCGCCTGTTTTATAGCTTAAAGAGGCTGGATCGATATCATGCCCTTTGGCAACCCGGATCCAATCTTGCTTGGATAATACCACGGTAAGATTTTCAACTGCCGGTTTATCGAACTGTTCCATCAATTGTGCAGGCGATCGCTCGATTAACACGGAACGCCGTGGATCGCCCAAGCGCTTTGCATCTTCTTGTAATTCTTTTTTAACCAAGGCACGCAGCTGTTTTTCAGACCCTAAGATCTGATCGAGTTCTTCTTTTTGTGTCGCCAAACTGCGTTGCTCGGCTTGGATCTTCATAGCCTCTAGCTTGGCTAAATGCCGCAGCTTGAGATCTAAAATAGCCTCGGTCTGCACATCACTCAAGCCAAAGCGTTGCATTAATACCGTTTTTGGATCATCTTCCTCACGAATAATGGCAATAACAGCATCGAGATTTAAAAAGGCAATTAAAAACCCTTCTAAAATAATTAAGCGTACACGCACACGTTCTAGATGATAATCTAAACGACGGCGTACCGTTTTTAGACGAAAAACCAACCATTCAGCCAGAAGCACCTTCAGATTTTTAACCCGCGGGCCGCCATCGAGACCAATCATATTCATATTGACACGATAGCTTCGTTCTAAATCGGTACTGGCACATAAATGCAAGATTAAAGCTTGTTTGTCTACACGATTAGAACGGGGGGTTATCACCAAACGTACAGGATTTTCATGATCGGATTCATCCCGCAAATCGCTTACCACGGGTAATTTCTTGGCTTGCATCAGGGCTGCAATTTGTTCCAACACTTTAGAGCCCGACACTAAATAGGGCAAGGCAATAATAATGAGATCACCTGCTTCTTCGACAAAAACCGCGCGCATTCTAAAAGAGCCCTGTCCTGTTTCATACAGGGCTCGCAATTCTGTAGGACTACTAATAATCTCTGCACCTGTGGGTAAATCGGGTCCCTTTAAATGAGCACATAAGGCATCCAGCGAAGCCTCGGGATGATCTAAAAGATGAATACAAGCACTGACGACCTCTAAAAGATTATGGGGAGGAATATCGGTCGCCATGCCCACAGCAATACCCGTGCTGCCATTGAGTAATACATTGGGCAAGCGCGCTGGTAATAACAAAGGCTCTTCTAGGGAGCCATCAAAATTAGGCCCCCAATCGACCGTGCCTTGGGTTAATTCACTTAGCAAAACCGCTGCATAGTTTGATAACCGAGACTCGGTATAACGCATGGCTGCGAAGGATTTAGGATCGTCTACCGATCCAAAATTACCCTGGCCATCTACACAGGGATAACGATAGGAAAAGGGCTGTGCCATCAATACCATGGCTTCATAACAGGCACTGTCCCCATGCGGATGAAATTTACCCAAAACATCGCCAATGGTTCGGGCCGATTTTTTAGGCTTTGATTGATGGCTTAAACCCAATTCGGACATGGCGTAAATAATGCGACGCTGCACCGGTTTTAAACCATCGCTAATATGCGGTAGGGCACGATCTAAGATGACATACATGGAATAATCTAAATAGGCGCGCTCGCTAAAGACACTTAAGGCTTGTTGTTCCATGACCATCGGCGCCTGCACCACAGTCTTAGTCTTAGACATCGAAGAGATCTCCTTTTTGTTCTAACCATTGGCGTCTATCTTGTGCACGCTTTTTCGCCAATAGTAAATCGAGCATTTTCTCGGCATGCTGATCGGGATCTAAGACGAGTTGGACTAAGCGACGCGTTTCAGGGGCCATGGTCGTCTCTCTTAATTGTAAAGGATCCATTTCGCCTAAGCCTTTAAAACGCTGGATCATGATCTTGGCAGAGGGGTTTTTACCCAGTATTTTTTCTAAAAGGCCCTCTTTTTCTGCATCATCCAAAGCATAATAAACTTCTTTACCCGAATCGATACGATACAAAGGTGGCATGGCGACAAATAAATGACCGGCTTCAACCAAGGGCTTAAAATGTTTCACAAAGAGGGCACAGAGCAGGGTGGCAATATGCTGTCCGTCTGAATCGGCATCGGCTAAAATACAAATTTTTCCATAACGAAGCTGCGATAATGAGCCTTGCTTACCGGGATCCACACCAATCGCAACTGCAATATCATGTACTTCTTGAGAGGCTAAAACGCCTTCGGATCCCACTTCCCAGGTATTGAGAATTTTTCCTCTTAAAGGCATAACGGCTTGAAAAACTCTGTCGCGTGCTTGTTTAGCCGACCCACCCGCCGAGTCCCCTTCAACCAAAAATAATTCACTTCTATTCAGATCTTGTATCGTGCAATCGGCTAGTTTTCCGGGTAAGGCAGGACCTTGTGTAATTTTCTTGCGCACCACCGTCTTGCTGGCTTGCAGTCTTTTTTCGGCATTTTGGATCGCAAAATCGGCCAGTAATAATCCAAAGGCCACCTGCTGATTAAGCCATAAACTAAAGGCATCTTTTATGACATTGGAAACAAAGACCGCAGATTGTCTGGATGATAACCGTTCTTTGGTTTGCCCTACAAATTGTGCATCGACGACTTTTAGAGACAATACAAAATGAATACGATCCCAAATATCTTCGGGTGCAAGCTTAATGCCCCGTGGTAAAACATTGCGTAGCTCACAAAATTCTCTAAGCGCTTCTAATAAACCGGTGCGTAAACCATTGACATGGGTACCCCCATGCAGGGTCGGAATAAGATTGACATAACTTTCTTGAAACACTTGGGACTCTTCGGGTGTCCAAGCCAAGACCACAGACAGGGCTTCGGTTTTTGCTTCGAAAGTGTTTTCAAACACAAGCCCGCCGAGTAAATCGCCTGTATCGATTTGCTCGATCAAATAGCCTTTCAACCCTTCGTTGTAGTGCCATTCCAGCACTTCTTGGGTTTGCAGATCTTCAAAACGCACCCGCAAACCAGGACATAAAACAGCTTTGGCACGCAACAGATGAACCAAAGGTTTTACCGCAATTTTTGGTGCATCAAAATAAGTAGGATCGGGCCAAAACGTGAGCGTGGTCCCCGTCTCATTTTTGGGAACTTTGCCAATCATTTTGAGTTTTTCTTTAACCTCGCCGTTTTCAAAGGCCATGCTATACACACAACCCTCTCGTTGAATGCGAACCTTCAAGCGCTTGGATAATGCATTGACAACCGATACGCCCACCCCATGCAAGCCCCCAGAAAACTGGTATTCCTTTTGGGAGAACTTAGCCCCAGAATGTAAGCGGGTTAAAATAAGTTCGACCCCCGAGACACCATACTCGGGATGGATATCGACCGGCATGCCGCGCCCATTGTCTGATACTTCCAGTGAACCATCGCTATGTAGTGTTACACGGATCTCTGTAGCATGCCCGTTCATGACTTCATCGACACTGTTATCGATCACTTCTTGTGCTAAATGATTGGGTCTGCTGGTATCGGTATACATACCAGGACGTTTGCGAACGGGATCTAGACCACTTAATACTTCAATCGATTGAGAGGTATAGGATTTTTTGCTCAAACAACCCTCACCCCCCGCTTCGCGGGACCCTCTCCCCTAACGGGAGAGGGCTTTAATCGTTTTAATTGGATCATCATAATACATGCTCTAATAAAGAATGTGCTCTGGCCTCTGCCGTGTTAATTGCGACTTCTAAAAGATGATTGCTCTGCTCGAGATCGGCACCCTTTGGGATTGACAAAGGTTTTCCTAAAACAAAAGCCGCTTTGCTAAAGGGCTTGGGGATCTCGTAACGATCCCAAGCTTTCTCTAAAACCCAGGGCTGTGCAAAGGCCGTTCCTACCGGAATAATGGGGATCTGAAATTTCTGTGCTAAATAGGTCATACCTGGTTTTACACTATAAATAGGGCCAATGGGACCATCCACACCAAAACCCAAAGAACACCCTTGTCGCAATTGCGTACGCATAAGGTGCAAGGCCCGTGTATTTTGATCTCTGGAGGATCCGCGAATGATGACATAGTTTAATCGTTTAAGCCAAAAAGCTAAGATATCCCCATCCCTTGAAGGGCTTACCAAGACAATACGCCTTGTTTGATGCTGCACTAAATGTAAAACGGGCAATAATTGCTTACCATGCCAAAAAGCAAAAAGATACGGTTTTTTTGGATCATAATCGGGATCGTACTCGGTTCTCACCTGAAGACTTTTGTGTAGTAGGATCGATACAATATAGGCTGCATAACCCAAGCAATAACGTTTAATATGCCCCTGTGCGCTAAAGCGCACCTCCCCCTTCAAAGGGGGATTTTCTTGATTTTTCGCGTCTTTCATAGTGGTATTTTTCTTTCGAAAATGTTTGCGCTAAAACCCTCCATGGCTTTTTCAGATACCAAATCCCACGCTGCCCAATCAATCTCTGGAAAAAAAGTATCTCCCTGATACTCGCCTTCAATAAAACTTAAATACAAACGCATGACTCTTGGTAAACATAATGCATAAATCTGCGATCCGCCTATGACCATGATTTCTTCTGCAGGCTCGGCCACCTGTAGTGCTTCTTCAAGAGATCGCACAACCTGTACATGATCGTATACCACGCTTGGATCGCGGCTTAGCAAAATATTTTGACGCTTGGGCAAAGGCCTAGAGCCCATCGATAGAAAAGTCTTATGCCCCATAATAATCGGTTTTCCAAGGGTCATTTGACGAAAATACTGTAATTCTTGGGGTAATTGCCAGGGCAGTTTATTTTGATAACCGATCACACGACCTTTGCTCATCGCTGCGATTAATGCCAGGGGTGTTTTCATGTTCACACCGCAATCAAAGCTTGGATGCGAGGATGGCATTGATAATCCACAATCTGAAAATCCTCGAAACGAAAATCGAAAATCGAGCGCACATCCGGGTTTATCTGCATACTAGGCAAAGGGTAGGGATCGCGTGCCAGTTGTGTTTTAGCTTGCTCTATATGATTACTATATAAATGCGCATCACCCAAAGTATGAATAAACTCACCACAGGCCAAACCCGTAACCTGTGCAATCATTTGCATAAGCAGTGCATAAGAAGCAATATTGAAAGGCACCCCGAGAAAAATATCGGCACTTCTTTGATAAAGCTGGCAGGATAATTTTCCATCGGCGACATAAAACTGAAAAAGGCAATGACAGGGTGGCAGGGCCATGAGCGGAAGATCGGCCACATTCCAACTACTCACGATTAAACGTCTTGAATCGGGGTTGTGCCGAATATTATGTATCAGATCGCTTATTTGATCGATATCCTGACCCTTGGCATTCGACCAAGCACGCCATTGCTTGCCATAGACAGGCCCTAAATAGCCTTCTGAATCGGCCCATTCATTCCAAATACGTACGCCGGCTTCTTGCAAGGGTTTAACATTCGTATCTCCCCTTAAGAACCATAAGAGTTCTTGGATAATGGATCGCAAATGCACTTGTTTGGTCGTAACCAGTGGAAAACCTTTGCTTAAATCAAAGCGCATTTGATAACCAAAGACACTGAGCGTACCTGTGCCCGTACGATCGGATTTTTGAACACCGTTTTTTAAGACATGATCAAGCAAGTTTAAATAATTGCGCATTTATTGTCTCGCACAAACGGTCGCGGGTTGCACACGACTGAAGATCCATACCCCTGCAATAATCATGGGTATACAGAGCACTTGTCCCATGGTTAAAAAATTCCAGGCCACAAAACCTTGATGCCAATCAGGCTCTCTAAAACATTCTGCTATCATGCGTAAGAAACCATAAGCGATTAAAAAAAGCCCGGAGACAGCACCCGTGGCTCGCGGTTTAGAACTGTAGCTACAAAGAATGATAAATAAGATCAAACCTTCTAGCATACACTCGTAAAGCGCTGAAGGATGCCGTGCCATTGGCCCTGCATTGGGAAAGTGTATGGCCCAAGGCACAGTGCTTATACGTCCCCATAATTCGCCATTGATAAAGTTGCCAAGGCGTCCCATCGCAATACCGAGCGGAACCGCAGGTGCTATAAAATCACACACCGTCCAAAAAGAGCGTTGATGCTGCCTACCAAAAAAAACCATAGCAACGATGACGCCTAATAGGCCACCATGGAAGGAACGTCCCGGTTCCCAAAATCGTAAAGCTTGTAGGGGATCGGTTGTGAACCATCCCGGTTGATAGACGAGTAGATAACCCCAGGTCCCTCCAAAAATAACGCCCAGGGCACCATAGAAAAAAAGATCTAAGAGTTCATCGACCGTCCAAGGTTTCTGAGGATCCTTGGCACGATTCTGATAACAATACTGAAAAGCCAAACCAAACCCTAGCAGATACATCACACCATACCAGTGCACGGCGATACGGCCTACACTGAATAACACCGGATCCACTTCAAGATACACCATATAATTATCTATCTCAGCAAACGATTGACAGACTGTACGCCCCAATGACGTACAGCATTTCTAAACAAATAAGGCGCCAATTCCTCTAAGGCACTTTGGTACACTTCCCGTTTAAACAAAATAATCTGCCTGAGGGGGTAGCAATAACTCACCCATTGCCAGTCATCAAACTCTGGCTTCTGTGTAAACCCAAGGTTAATCGCAGAATCCTCAGCTTCTAGACGCAATAGAAACCATAACTGCTTTTGACCCCTACAAACAGGCTCTGTTTTACGCAACATCCTACCTGGGATTCTGTATTTGAGCCAATGTCGGGTACGACCCAAGACGGTTACTTGAGAAGCACTAAGACCCACTTCTTCTTCTAATTCTCTAAAAAGCGTCTGTTCGGGCGTCTCGCCTGGGTTCATACCCCCTTGTGGAAACTGCCAGGCATCTCTCTTAAGTCGCTTAGCCCAAAAGACCTGATCGCTTTGATTGACAAGCACAATACCTACGTTAGATCGAAAACCGTTTGCATCAATCACCGATAAACCCACCACACCCTTTCAAAGAATTATATACCCATTGCCTGGAATGCCAATTGTTTTTTAAGCCAAGGCATTTTTTGTACGGCTTCCAACCCAAGAGTCCGCAATCCAATAACCGCGGGATTGGCTGAACAAAAAAGAGCGTTTAAAGCGTTTGTTGTATAACTCATTGCCTGCACAGCAGTGAAGCGGGCGCGTGCATAGCGACGTAACACCAAAGGATGTCCTAGATCGATCCCTCTGGCCCTGGCTTGCACAAGCGCCTGGACCAAGGGTTCCACATCCTGTAAACCCAGATTAAGACCTTGCCCTGCCAGTGGATGGATAACATGCATCGCATCGCCCACCAAGACGACCCGTTCTGCAGTCGTGCTTTGGGCTAATTGCCCTTGCAGTACAAAAGATTGACGTCTTTGCACCGCTAAGACAGCGCCTAATTGATTATCCAAGGCCTGAGACAGCGCCTTCGCAAACGATACTTCTTCCTGTGCTAAGAAATTTTGGATCGCTTCCGTCTTGGCTGTCCAGAGCACCACACTTTGATAGGGATCGGCCAAGGGTAAAAAAGCCACAGGTCCTTCGGGTAAAAAACGCTGCCATGCCGTTTGTGCATGGGTTATTGCGGTGGTGACGGTACTTACCAAAGTACTTTGACCATAGTCTTGCACCTGATGCACCGCAATGCCTGCAGCCTCACGAAGCCAGGAGCGTGCTCCATCCGCTGCAATCACTAAAGGCGCTTTGATAAGGCTGCCATCCGCGAAGCTTAAAGAAGCCGTCTGTGCATCGCGTTGAAGGGCTACCGCTTTTGATTCACAACAGTGAATATTCGGGTTTTTCTCGAGCACTTGCCAAAGAACCTGCAACATCCAAGCGTTGGCAACCACATGCCCCAGATCGGGTTGATGGATGGCTTCTGCTTCAAACCTTAAAGGCCCAAAACCCAAAGCATCCCACACCACCATGCGCGTATAAGGATTCGCTGCTGCATGCATCGCATCCCACACACCCAGCACCTCAAACAGTTTTTGGGATTGTCTGTTAATCGTGCTATAGCGATTATCCGAACAAGCCTGCGCGAAGGACTCAACGGGTTTTGTACCCACTAGTACTACGCGATAGCCTTGCTGCGCACAACACAACGCTAGGCTTAAACCTACAAGGCCTGCACCGTGAATAATAAGATCAGCCTGCATTTTTTTCGACTATCCACTGTTTAAAAGGTTCTAAACATTCTGCCAACCAAAGCCCTAAGGCTTGATAACCCGGTGTTTTGGCCAAACACTCGGTCCATTGTCGGGTGTGTGTGTGATCCATCGCACGCGATACGGCATAAGTCTGTAGTAAGTTTATAGCACCTACGCTTAAATCTTCTTGTGAGGCTGTGCTGAGTATTTTTGCAAGGGCTGCTACATCTCTTAAACCCAGATTAAATCCTTGGGCGGCAATCGGATGTAGGGTATTGGCTGCATTGCCAATCAATACCAGATGATGATCATAAAGCGTGGTGGATTGTAGACGGCGCAAGGGCATGGCTTGCACCACACTCAGCGCTTGAAAAAGCCCTAATGAATAACCAAAGCCATCTTGGACCGCGGCTAAAAAGGCCACCTCTGAAAGACTTAACAAGGCTTGCGCTTGAGCCTTCGGCACCATCCACACCCCTTTCACACGCTTGTCTCCAAAGGGTAATAAGGCGATCGATCCATCCGATGTCCATCGCTCGTAGGCAATTCCCTGATGATCCTGTGCAAGCAACATATTAAACATTAAAGCTTGGGCTTCATCTGTGATCGCTTCTACGGCAATACCTTGGGATACACGCACAAAAGAATCTACCCCATCGGCCGCCACGATAAGCTTGGCTTGTAGCGTAGAAGCATCTTCAAACACCAGATCCCATCCTGTGGCGGATCGCTGAAGGCTTGTGATTTTTTTCTCATGATAAATCTTAAGCGTCTTTGATGACTGCACCACGTGATGCATACCATAAAGCAAGTGATCGGCTGCTATCACGTGTCCGAAATGGTCTAAATCATAATCACGCGCACGAAAACGTGTGCGTACCAAGCAACCCTGTTTAGAAAGATGCACGGCGCGCAAGGGTGTGGCATCCCCCGCAAGACTAGACCACACACCCAATTTTTTTAAATAATTCACACTGCCTGCATTTAAAACCAAAGCGCGTGCTTGCAAGGTCTTGTCAGGCTTTGGTGGCGGGGCTTGTGCATCGACGAGTGCCACACGCAAAGGTGAAGCGCGTAATGCAGCGGCTAAACTAAGGCCCACGAGGCCACCACCGACGATAAGGATATCGACAATAGCGCGCTGCGCGCTATCGCTCACTTTCCCTTTTCCATCAATGCTTCTATTGCTTCGATCGTCTTAGGCGCCGCTGCACTTAAGACTTCATAGCCCGTTTTTGTAACCAGCACATCATCTTCAATCCGAATACCGATGCCTCGCCAACGTGGATCAACGGTTGTGCAATTTGCAGGAATATAGAGCCCAGGCTCTACCGTTAAAACCATACCTGGTTCTAGCAAACGACTTTTTTCTTCTTGTTTATAGGCACCCACATCATGTACATCTAAGCCTAACCAATGTCCACTGCCATGCTGATAAAAAGCCTGATAGGCCTTAGTTTCTATGAGTTGATCGATAGTACCCTGCAAAATACCCAAAGCCACTAAACCTTCTGTTAATTTTTTCACAATGATAGCTTGAAGCAGATCCCAACGTGTGCCAGGTTTAACCAATGCAATCGCCGCACATTGGGCTTCAAGTACAATATTGTACAAAGCTTTTTGATCGGCACTAAAAGTGCCACATACTGGAAAAGTACGGGTAATATCGGCGGCATAGCCTTGGTATTCAGCACCTGCATCCACCAATACTAAATTGCCGTTCTTAAGCTTTTGATCGTTTCGCACATAATGCAGCGTACAAGCATTTGCGCCACCGCCTACAATCGTGGGATAGGCTAGCGATCGACAACCTTTTTTGGCACACTCATAAGCAAATAAAGCTTCTAAGGCATACTCCGGCATCTCGCCCTTACAATGCTGCATTAAAACACAATGCGCCTGTGCGGATACGGTAATGGCTTGGCGTAACAAGTTTATCTCTTCAGCACTTTTGATAAGTCTTTCTTCAGCAATCAGATTTTTTAAATCACAGAAGGTCTTCGCATCCCTTTTAGGGTTATGATTTTTGGGATAGGACCATTTAATCATACGCCTATCCCAGGCCATGGATTCCCCAAAAGAATAAAAAAACCTTTGCTGTGCCGCTAATAAGGCGGGCATTTTTTCGTCCAAACTGGCCAGTGCATAGGCTTCGTCTGCACCAAATTGCGCAACAGCCCCCTCAAGACCGGCCGAGGGTCCTGTCCAGATCGCTTGCTCGGCACAAAAAGGCTTGCAAAATAATATAAAACGATTCTCATGCTGTGTTTTGAGCAGGACTAAAATCGCACCAGGCTCTGAAAATCCGGTCAAATAATAAAAATCACTGGACTGACGAAAGGGATGGTTAACATCCCCATTACGGTGTTGTTCTTCAGAAGCAGGGAGTATGGCTAGGCTGCCTGATGCAAGCTTTGCAAAAATCCGCGCGCGACGTTTGGCATACTCTGTCTGCATAGCACCCTCTTAAAACAGAAATTGAACTCACTTAAAAAGCGGTCCGGGATCCTATTATCTAATTGACCCGACCCAAAAGTCACTCTATGCTTAGCATAGTTGCAAGAACCTTATTAGAAAATGGATTATGTGTCTATGAAATCAGTTGTAAAGATCCTCAATAAAGAATTCCAGGTTAATGGCCCCCAGGGCAGCGAAGAGCAGCTCTTTGAAGCGGCGCGCTATATCGATAAACAGATCCGCGCTATCCGTGAAAGTGGTCGGGTGATAGGCTTAGAACGCATGACCATGATGGCAGCATTGAATGTGGCCCACGAATTACTGCAACTACGCGAAAGTCGCGAACTAGAAAGTCAGGCACTTACTCATCGTATTCAGCACTTGCAAAATAAAATAGAGGGTGCTCTCATGGAAGGCGTTGCGCTAGAAGAAGCACTCAGCTAGCCCAACCCTTATGGCGCTTATCTGGGATATTCGTGTCTGCGATCTTGTATCTTGAGCCGATAACTTTAATAGCAGGGTGTTATGTTCATGGTCCTTGTTGTGCAAGTCTGCCTCGAGTAGAAAGCCTGATAGGACCCCATGCACACCCACTTGGACCTGTGGGTTCAAGGCATACATCGCATAAACGGTATTTTTGATGGCGCCACCCACTTCTACAGATTCAAACCACACTAAACCTCGCTTAAGGCATTTTTTTGATCAAAAAAGAAAAGCCTTGTCGCCTGAAGAACAAAGCCAAAAAGCACAGCAATTGTTGCCATGGATCCACACCGTACCAGCCTTCTCAGCCGCAAAACACATCGCTTTTTATTGGCCTATGGGTGCGGAGATCAGCCCGAAGCCTCTTTTGTGGGCAGCCCAGCAGCAGCATAAGCGCTGTTATTTGCCCTGCCTTCAATCTGGATCACACATCCTCGATTTCGTGGCCTATCAGTCCGAAGACCCCCTTATCCTGAATCCTTTGGGATTTCTAGAACCTGATCCCCAGCATAACCCCCGCATCAATCTCTGTGATTTAGATCTGATCCTGATACCGCTGCTGGCCTTCGATGCCTATGGACAGCGTTTGGGACGGGGTGCAGGCTATTATGACCGTACACTGGCAACGCGCCCACAAGGC
>CAMCTX010000004.1 GCA_945878715.1 Legionella genomosp. 1
AAACCGATTTTAAAGGTCTTCAAGCGATGGTTGCTCCAGCAACAGGCCAAAGCACTACCCAAAACACCCATTGGACAGGCCATCGCTTATGCGCTGAACCACTGGCAAGCACTGAATAATTATTTAAGGGATGGCCATCTAAACATCGATAACAACACGGCTGAGCGTTCTATTAAGACCGTCGTAATAGGAAGGAAAAACTGGTTGTTCGCAGGTAGCGCCGAAGGTGCTCGAAAAGCAGCTATCCTTTACAGCCTGATGGAAACCTGCAAATTAAATAGCATCAATCCTTATGCGTACTTAAAAGACATACTCACACGCTTACCCACAACCCTAAGCAAAGATCTGCGGTCGTTGTTGCCCTATCACTGGAAGCCACTGCCAAACAAAGATCCCTAACCTGTCAATAATGCACTTCGCCGAACGCTCACAAACTGTGCACACCCAGAGATTTTGATTACTCACCCTATTTCGATATTATTAAATATCCGCTGGTGGAATTTGATGGTGCTGCCTTGTACCATAGACTACCTTGGAATAAAGAGGGTTTAATGCATCATGATAAGGCTGGCATAAGGCCCCTTCACAAACAAAAAATAAAAAAGAAACGAAGCTCGGTTATTCGTCGACTACATGAAAAGTTTAAGAAACCAAGCGGTCCAGCAAATCCCTTACAAAGTTAATTCTTACAGTCGGATCGCTTAAATCCTTTTTAAAACGCAATCGCTGTGGCCCTTGCAGGGTATAGCATTCTTTTGATTGTTGTAATAAATCAATGATATGACGCGGATCAACCTGCGTATTAGGTGAAAATTCAAAATAGCCACCCTGAGCGCTGGCCGTTACTTTAGCAATCTTTAAAGACTCCGCAGCCAGGCTTAAGGCAGAAACTTGGAATAAATAGGTCGTTTGTGCAGGCAAAGGCCCAAAGCGATCGATAAGCTCTATTCTTAAAGCATCCAAATCTTCAGAGGTGTTTGCATTCGCGATACGCCGGTAGAGTAGCAAACGACTATGCACATCGGGCACATATTTTTCTGGAATAATCACTGAAAGCTGTAAGTCTATTTCGATCGTTTTTTGCTTAAAGGCACGATCTAAATCAAGGTTCGTACCCTCTTTCAGACTTTCTACCGTTTGCTCTAAGAGTGATAAATACAAATGAAAGCCAATAGCTTGAATATTACCACTCTGTGAATCACCTAATAATTCCCCCGCGCCACGGATTTCTAAATCATGCGTGGCCAGGGTAAAGCCTGCACCCAATTCATCCATGTTTTCAAGGGCTTCTAAGCGTTTAATGGCGTCGCTACTAATCAGTTTTTTTCCGGGAATTAAGCAAAAAGCATAGGCTTGATGATGGGAGCGCCCTACCCTGCCCCTTAATTGATGTAATTGGGCAAGACCTAGTTTATCGGCCCGATCGATAATCATGGTATTGGCGGTCGGAATATCAATGCCTGTTTCAATAATCGTCGTACAAACCAAGACATTAAATTTTCGATGATAAAAGTCGGACATCACGCGCTCTAACAAAGTTTCTCGCATTTGCCCGTGGGCAACGACTATACGCGCACTGGGCACCAAAGTCTCAAGCCATTTTGCCTCACGCTCTATGCTATCCACCGCATTATGTAGATAATAGATTTGCCCGCCTCGATGTAGCTCGCGTAGCATCGCTTCTTGAATAAGCGCTGTATTTTTTTCACACACAAAGGTTTTAATCGATAAGCGTCTAGCAGGTGGTGTTGCAATAATAGACAGATCGCGCAGGCTGCTCATAGCCATATTCAGTGTACGCGGAATAGGCGTTGCCGTAAGGGTTAAGACATGTACTTCAGATCGTAAAGCTTTAAAAGCTTCTTTTTGTTTGACACCGAAACGATGTTCTTCATCAATAATGACAAGCCCTAAGGCTTCGAAATGAAGCTTTGCATTCAGAATGCTATGCGTGCCAATGAGTATATCAATGGAACCCTTTTGCATTTTTTCAAAAATAGCCGCTTGTTCCGATTTATTTTTAAATCGCGATAATACTTCGATGCGTATAGGGAAGGCTGAAAATCGATCGCAAAAGGTTTGGAAATGTTGTTCTGCCAACAAGGTAGTCGGCACCAAAACCGCCACTTGTTTGCCGCTGTGTACCGCTAAAAAAGCAGCCCTTAGCGCCACTTCCGTTTTACCAAAGCCCACATCCCCACAAATAACCCTATCCATGGGTTTGCCACTGGTTAGATCTTTGATAATGCTTTCAATAGCCCTTTGTTGATCGGCTGTTTCTTCAAAAGGAAAAGCCTCGGAAAATGCCTGATATTGTTCATCGGGATCAGCCAATCGAAGACCTACTTTTGTGGCACGACGTGCATAAATCGCTAAAAGCTCAGCCGCCACATCATGGGCTTGATCAATCACTTTCCTTTTGGTACGTTGCCATTGATCGGTACCTAGTTTAGCGAGCATCACCGTTTCGGCATGCGTACTACTATAACGACTAATCAAATGTAAAGAAGAAACAGGCACATAGAGTTTATCGCTGCCTGCGTATTCCAAAAGCATAAATTCATTTTCTTGTCCGGCCAGTGTTAGGCGTACCAGCCCACCATAGCGCCCAATACCATGATCGATATGCACAATCGCTGTGCCAACCTTTAATTCACCTAAATCTTGAAAAGAAGCCTCTCGCAATGCTTTGGGCGTTTTTGCCAAAGATCCCCGTACGATTTTGGATACAAAATCGAATTCGCTAATCAGGACAAAGTCTTTAAGGATAAAACCTGCACCCAAGGGTGCAACAACAATGCCAATGGGATCATTTCCTTTTAAAAAGGCTTCCCAACTGGGCGTATCGATAGGATAACAATGTATACTTTGTAAGCGTTCCTTTAAAATTTCCTTTCTACCCCCTGTTTCCACGGTAAAAAGAACTCTGCCCGAAAAATCTTTAAGAAAATCGGATAAAAGACTGAGTGAATAGTTTTTTTCAATGCTTAGAGGCGGTAATTTTTCTACCATGGCCTTGGCCGTATGCTTTTGCTCGGAAGACACCGTCTGTAATGATAAATAATGAAATGCTTTCAGGGATTCAAAGAGCTCATTGGCTTGAAAAAAAGCACGCTGAGGGCTTAATAAGGGACGTCTTCGATCGTGTCGATAATGTTCAAACCGTGTCTGAATATGCGTCCAATAATCCTCTGCTTGGGCTACAATATCATCCACACCTGCAATTAAACAGCCTCTGGGTAAATAGTCTAAGAGGGAGCTGGTTTTCTCAAAAAACAAGGGTAGATAATATTCTAAGCCTGGGGATGCATGCCCCTCACTCACATCCACATAAAGACTACAGTCGCTGGGATCGCCCTCGAAGGATTCTCTAAATTGTGAGCGAAACCCTTTAATCCCTTCCGGATGAAGGGGATATTCTCTAGCAGGCAAACATTGAAAATGGTTTACTACCTTTAAGGATCGCTGTGTTTCCACATCAAAGGTTCTAATGGAATCAATCGCCTCATCCACACAATCGATACGTACAGGGTAGGGACTACCCATGGGAAACAGATCGAGAATCGATCCTCTGCAAGCAAATTCCCCATGTTCCATCACCTGGGGTACATTTTGATAAGCGTAACGACTTAATTGTCCTTGGATCGCCTTCAAATCTAAAGCCTGACCTTTCTCTAGAATAAGCGCTTGCTTAAATAAATAATCAGGCGGGCATAAGCGATTCATCAGTGTGGAAACCGGCAATAATAAAACGCCCCGTGTTAAAGTAGGTAGCTTGTACAGCGTCTGAAGACGGGTTGAGATAATGTCCTGATGGGGCGAAAAAACATCATAGGGTAAGGTTTCCCAGGCAGGAAAACTGAAGACAGGTATTTCAGGTGTGTGCTCTGCCAAAAAGAACGCCAATTCTTCTTCGAGGTTCTGCAACATACGCGGATCGGCTAATAAAACAATCAGCACCCCATTGTGGCGAGTTGCAATCGAAGCCAAGGCCAAGGCTAAAGAGCCACCCACCAGATTTGTGATGCCTGCTTTAGAACCTGGTTTTAGGTCTTTAATAAGGGTGTCGATATTTGCTAAAAACATGCGGCATAGTACCAGCCGTTTTATAGTTTTATATACTGGATATAAAACTAGCTTTTATTCGGCTTTGGCTTTAAGCTCTTTGTATGAGGGGCCTGGCCTTGGGGGGATCTCCGTGTATGGCTGGTGGTGTCTGTGACAGGACCGTGCTGAGAAGCTTGCTGATGCTTTACTTTTGCGCGCTTAAAATACTGTAAGCCTTCTTCTCGATAATCATGCTCAGCACCTTCAAATAATCTTTTTCTATTCACCGTTTGCGTAGGTGATCGCAGTATCACTAAATTTTCCGAATAGGCGCGTTCAAATTCCCGATAGAGGCAAGGATATTGCCTTTCAAATTTTGGTGCAAGTGCCATAAAGTCAGATTGTTCTTGGGTACTTAAAATACCACCCTCTGCCATTTTTTCTCGGATATCATAAAAAAACTCCAGCTCACAAGGATCAATGCCTTGTTTTTGAATAGCATGTATTTTATCGATATCTTCCGGTTTTACACCAGCCATTTGTTTGATGACTTCTGCTCTAAGTCCTTCATTCAAGGATATTGTTGGATGATCGAATCCAATATTCGCAATAGCCCGATCACGATGAGGCAATAGCTCAAATTGACTTTTCAACTTTTTAAGCCGTGTCTTGTAGGCATCCAGTGATTCCTCTGGCTTTCTTTCTACAATATCTTCGAAGTTAATACCGCTTCCTTTAAGATAGAGCGCATGTAATTTGAAAAGATAACTTATTTCAGAATGATCGGATTGATCATAATTATCTTTAATGCACTGAGTAAATTTTTTTGTTTCGTTTTGGATCTCTTTTAAACGAATATTGTGCTTTAAGCTTTTGTAAGAAAAGAGACGTTCTGTTTTTTTGGCGATGGCTTTTAATCTATCATTACTACTAAAATGTCCAATTGCTTTCGCAACACTTAAGGCGGGAATAGCAAGCGGCAAAGAAACGACAAAGGCAGCCATTGAGACGCATTCAAAAAACGGTTGCGTAAGCACGGCCAACATGGGTGACTTTTCTATAAAGAAATTATTTAATTTAAGGAGAAAATTTGTTTTATTGTAAATGTGTGTGTCCAGTTCCATATTGAATGCCAGAAGCGCTTCGTAATGGTTACCTCTGTCATTTCTTTCTTCGAGCGACAAAATTTTTCTTTCAAAGACGTGTTTTTCTTTTACATTGTATGCCATGCCTAGCTCACATAAGCGTATCAACTCATCGCATCGATCAATATCAGGCTGCAACATTTCATCAATCATCTTAGAATCGAGGGGCACTGTAAAATCGGGGGATGTTTCAAGAAGATTCTCAAAAAAATAAGCGGAAAGCCGATCATTTCTATCCCTGTATTTTGTAATTTTTTTGCGCAAGCAATTGTCTATAGATTGCTTATGTTTTTCATGCGATTCGTCAGACAAATCACCTTCCAGAAACCCATGGTCTCTTGCTGCGCACAAACCCCTTATTTCTGACAAATCAGCGCTGAAATCTTCTTTGATAATGTTTTCTTTTAAGGTATTGCTATAATCAATTAAAGATTGTCTTGCGATATGCAGCCGATCAAAACGTTCTTCTATTTCAGATCTTAAATGTGATAATTGTTGTTTTTTATCTCTGCAAAGACCGATTAAGACTTCCTGCGATAAAGGATGGCGGTCTTTTCGTTGTGCCCCTTCTATTTTTTCGAAGAAATGCCTAGCTTTTTCCCGTATGGCTTCCAAATCACTTTCCTTAAGCGCGCCATCTCGAAACGTTGGTGCTTTTTCGAATATTGTTTTTTTCACCATAATCAATTTTTGCTGGGCGCGCAATAGCAAAGCACCCTGGTTTTGATCCGCGCTTAATGGTATATTTTCCATTTCTATAGCAAGTGCAACTTCCATTCTCAGCAAGCGATCAAGTGGCATCGCTTCAAAAAAAGACCGATAGCCGTCTTTTTCTGATCTCGCATCTAAATCATCTTCCGTTTGAAGTATTTTTTCAAAGGTTTCATAGACTGCATCACGACCAGAATCTACTAAGGCTTGTTTTTTATCCGGGGATGCATCAAACTCCAAGGTTCCCATACCCAAGGTCTTAATATTAACCACATTAAGACCATATTTTTTTTTAAAGCGATCTTCTGAAAAACCAGTCTCGTACAAAGATTGAAAAAGACCTATCCCACGTTTTGATTTTTTCTTGGATTTTGATGCCTGAAAGGATAATGCTAAGGCCTGTGGATTGCCTTGTCCAAGTTCAGAGGCATGAAAATAGGGTGGTTGATTAAAAACATCCGGCAAGTTTTCCAGAAATCCACCGTCGACTCTTATTTTTTCAACCCTTTTTTCTACGCCTCCTTCAATAATTGTTTCCATTTTTCTTACAGGCTTAAAAGCCCCTGGGAAACTAGCCGAAATCCGAACGGCTTCAATAATAGACATATCGGGTGTTTTTTCGGCGCTGTAATATTCTGTTGTGTGATCACTAAGATTAGTGCCTGTTAAGATAATATTTTTTTGTGCCGATCCAGGCATGGCAGCCAAACTGGCTAGTTCCGAGAATGTCAAATGAGGAGAGAAGCCTTTTTTTGCAAGCATTTGCGACAAGACTGCACATAATCGATCGCCCTCAAATAACCCCCAAGAGGATCCTAAAACTAATTTCGCAAGATCTTCAACCGTTTCAAAGCTGCCAAAGGGATTAACAGGTGTTATTTCATGCAAATGCATCGATTCTATCCAGCCAGGTGTGGCCTTATCTTGCAGCGCTTTAAAATCCAAATGAAGCATTTCTTGTTTAATTTCTTCGGAGGTATAACCTATGGCTACGAGCATTGCCATAATGCCACCTACCGAGCTACCAGCCACTGCCTCTATTTGTGACAATACGCCCTGCTCTTCTAAAACTTCTAAGGCACCCACATCACCAATACCTTTCATACCACCGCCCTGAAAGCTCAAATAACGAATGTCTCTAATCGAAGAGCTTAGGGGAATAACAAGAGCTGGCTTTTTTGGCATAAAAATGCACCTGTTGTATATACAATTGAATCGTTTCTATGGATTAGACGTTTTTTAGCAGGAATAGTTTCATGACCCCGCATCCGATATCTATCGGATAGTTCCGGCCTTTTCTATCGTGTCTAATCGCTGCAGAACATTTAACAACCATTGAGGAACAATGAATCATGAAAAAAGTGAAGAAACAAAGCCCCAAAAAAGGCAATCCTTTGGAAATGTCTGCACAGCATTTATTAACAGCGGACTATAAAGAAAAAGTGACAAAGCTTCATATAGAAGGCTGGCGTAAAAGTCTGGGTAGCGTAGGGGACGATCTACAAACTTTCGATCGCATGCTGGAAGAAAAAGCATTGCTCCGTTTGCCTGAAGTGAATAAAAAATTCTCACAGACCAAAAGTCTATTATCTAAAACAAGCAAAGATCTTGAGACAGCCCAAAAACAACAGGCTAAAGCAGAAGGCGAATTCGAAGAGAGCTTTGAAACGCCGTTTTTAGAAGGTCTTTTTAATGTCCAAGATGCTAGCAGTATGGCAACCACCCGCGATAATATACAGCAAGTGCATCGTATTTTCCTGGAGAGCAATCAAGCACTATCTGAGCTCGCACAGCAATGCCAAGGCTTTCATGCGCATCTTGCACGCTTGGAAGATGCCTTTAATACGCTTTTTTTACCGGAGCAAATACAAAAAGCCTCGGCAGAAAGCGATGAGCTTAATCAACACTTAGAAGCCATTCATAAAACCATGGCTTCTCTCACGCTCAATAGTCCTTATCGAAATCCAAGCACAGTCGAACAAAGCTTTTCACTTCTATTCACTGCCCACGAGAGAGAAGGCAAGTGGTTAGCACAAATCAAGGATCTATCGAGGCCTGCAACACCGCCATCCACCTTAGCAGCCATCTCAGCCCTACCCGCTGAAGTGGATCCAATCCCTCGAGAAGAGAGACCCGGCTTGTAGGCAAGCATTGAAAGAATGGGCTGTATTCGACTAAACTACTAAGATGGTAAACCAAGAGTCTATACAGCCCTTCTTAGATTGGATCAGAGTGCACCCGAGTAGTGCCATGCTCGCTGTCTTTCTTATTTCACTTTCAGAATCCTTAGCTATCGTAGGCCTTCTAGTACCCGGTGTAGTGCTTATGACAGCGATTGGCAGCATGATGGGTGCGGGTATTCTGCCCTTTTATCAGACCTTGCTCTGGGCCATTTTAGGGGCTATTGCCGGTGATGGTATTAGCTATTGGCTAGGCTATCACTACCATCAACGACTACGGCATTTCTGGCCTTTTCGACAATTTCCAAGGCTATTGGCCCGCGGAGAAGCTTTTTTTAGTAATCATGGTGGTAAAAGTATTGTCTTTGGACGTTTTGTAGGGCCTGTACGTCCCATGATCCCTGTCATTGCAGGGATGATGGATATGACCCCCAAACGCTTTCTCTTTTTCAATATTTTATCCGCCATTGTCTGGGCACCCCTTTATAGTTTGCCTGGCATATTGATTGGCATGTCTTTGGGTAACCTTTCTGCGGAAGTGGCCAGCCGTGCCGGCTTACTGGTACTCATTCTGCTATTGGCACTATGGTGTATCTATGAATTTTTGGTACTGCTAGGCTCTTGGCTAAGCAAAACCTTAGGCGCCTGTGTGGATCTTCTGTGGAAAGGAATTTTTAGTCGCCTACCTTTTTTACCCATGCTTTGTCGTACCCAACAAGGATCGCCCCAGGGACAATTCGGCATCATACTGCTTTTCGTTCTTTCGCTTGGCAGCTTTTTAAGTATTACCCACCAGGTTCTAGAAGAAACGGGGATTACGGCGTGGAATGAACCTATTTATCACCTTTTACGTGCACTCTACGCCGATCAAATTATTCATAGAGTCCTTATTTTTACCAGTATTGGATCGCCGCTTATTTTAGGACCGGCTGCAGGACTCATGGGTCTATGGCTTTTTTATAAGGGTCGTGGCAAAGCCGCCTGTTGTTGGTTATTCACCATCGGTATAGGCTTTGGGCTGGGCTATTGGCTTAAAATAGCGACGGTTATTCCCAGACCCGATGGATTGGTTGCGCTATCAAACCAGTATGCTTTTCCCAGTAATCATGCCCTGTGTACCCTCTTGGTGTTCGGCTTAGCAGCCACCTATCTGCGAGATGCTATCCCGCGCCCTTTTCGCTGGATACCTATCACAGTCGCCCTGCTTCTAAGCTTTTTGGTCGCCTTATCTCGCTTATACCTAGAAGCACACTGGTTTAGCGATGTGCTGGGTAGTTTGACACTGGCCCTTACGTTGCTAAGTGCAGGCACACTCGTCTTTAGAGTCATCGATAGGAAATCGATTCCGCTGCAAACGGTGGTCCCAGGTCTAATCAGTCTCGTACTGCTCTTTGGTGTTTATAATGTACTGGCATATCCACACCTTAAAAACAGCATGATACGCTTATGGCCGACCGATCATCTTTCCCGCACCCTATGGTGGCATGGAAAGGGTCCTACCCAAGATCTCTATCGCAGTGGCGCCATTAAAAAGCAGGCGACGCGTTTTGATGTGCAATGGATAGGATCAATTACAGAGGTTGAAAAAACCCTTTTAACGGCAGGCTGGGTTCCACTACCCACCTTTAATTTTAAAACAGGCGTGATGCTACTGGCTAATCATCCTAACCCCATGCTCTTTCCAGTGATGCCAAAATTTCATCGTGATCGCCTACCCGTTTTAAGAATGACCAAAGTGTTAGACGATAATAAGCGCATCGTTTTACAACTATGGGGATCGGATTATTTTGAGGCAGGAAAGCCTTTATGGGTAGGCACCTTGCGTTTGGAGGAAGCCTCACATCCTTTACCCTTAGTGACACTCTATTTAGAAAATTCGGATGCTTCGCTTATCCAACCAGAATTATTAAGCAATTATTTACAGGCACATCGAAAACTACATCTGCGCATTATTCCTTCGAGTACTCTGGTGGGACATCGAACCTTACTGGTTCATTCGGAGCCCTTTTAAAAGCCTTTGATGGATCCCACCAAAGGCACCATTGCTCATAAAGACCACATGATCACCCGCTTGAATGTGCTGCAACAGTGTATGACACAAGGGATCGACTTCGGTATAAATCCCTCCGGGTTTTTGCATGCTTTCAAAAATAGCTTGAATATCCCAGGGTAAATCTTCGGGATAAAAACAATAGATTTGATCGGCTGCCACCACAGAGCCTGCTAGGTGGTCGCGATGATGCCCCGCTTTCATGGTGTTCGAGCGAATATCCAGCACGGCAATCAAACGTTCCTTTCCTATTTTAGCCCTGAGTCCTGCCAAGGTTGTGTGAATAGCGGTTGGATGATGCGCAAAATCATCATAGACTTTCACGCCTGCTTGTTCACCCACACATTCTAAACGACGTTTAACCCCTGCAAAATCACACAATGCTTTAACAGCGATCGTAGGATCGATGCGATAAGAGGCAGCCACAATGGCCGCAAGCGCATTTTGAATATTGTGTTTACCAACCAAAGACCAGCTTACAGTGCCATAACGCTGTTCTCCTTGATAGACATCAAAGATAGCACCTTCTGGGTTGCGTTCTACCGCATACCATTGTGCTTGTTTGGTAGCACCAAAGCTTGTACAAGGTGTCCAACAACCTTTCTTGAGAACCCTTAAAACAGTCGGATCCGCGCTTGGATGCACAATCAAACCACTGGCAGGGACGGTTCGCACACAATGATGAAATTGCTGCTCAATGGCTGCTAGATCGGGAAAAATATCCGCATGATCAAATTCGATATTGTTGATAATCAGTACTTGAGGATGATAATGCACCAATTTTGAACGCTTATCGAAAAAAGCACTATCGTATTCATCCGCCTCAATTACAAAGGGTGCACCCTTTCCAAGACGTGCTGAAACATCGAAGTTGTTTGGGATCCCCCCAATCAGAAAGCCGGGGGCCTGTCCTGCCGATTCTAAGATCCAAGCCAACATACTACTGGTGCTGGTTTTACCATGGGTACCTGAGACGCCAAAGACGGTACGCTCGCTTAAGACAAAACGGGCCAGGCATTCAGGCCCCGATAGCATGGGTATTTTCCGATCGAGCAGCGCTTCGACTACAGGCATACCCCTACACATCACATTACCCACGACCACACAGTCTGGCTTAGGGCTTAAAGGGCTTAGGTCGCTATAGCCCTCCGATAAAGGGATCCCCAATTGTGCTAATTGGCTACTCATCGGGGGATAAATATGCTGATCAGAGCCTGTAACCTGATGCCCTAGCTCGCGCAATAAGGCTGCCAGACCGCCCATAAAAGTGCCACAGATACCTAAGATATGAAAATGCATCGATCGCTACCCTTTTTCCCAAAGCCAAAGTATGATGCTAGAACTAATAAAAAGGAAGTCTCATGCCACGAAATGCACTTTATGCCCAATCCGGTGGGGTGACCGCCGTTATTAATGCCTCTGCCTGTGGAGTCTTGGAACAGGCGCGTTTACACCCCGATAAGATTGGCAAAGTCTATGCAGGTCGCAACGGGATTTTAGGGGTTTTGGAAGAAGACTTAATCGATACTTCACTAGAAAGTGTGCAGGCCATTGCTGCCTTGCGTCATACACCGGGAGGAGCCTTTGGTTCTTGCCGTTATCAACTCAAAGCATTTAAGAGTCATCAAAAGGAGTATGAGCGCCTTATTCAAGTCTTCAAGGCTCATGATATCGGTTATTTTTTCTATAACGGTGGGGGCGATTCCCAAGATACGGCCCATAAAATAGCTGAAATGAGCCAAATAATGAACTATCCACTCATCTGTATCGGGATCCCCAAAACGATTGATAACGATCTACCTTTTACAGACAACTGCCCTGGTTTTGGCTCGGTGGCCAAATATGTGGCAGTTTCTACCTTAGAAGCAGGCATGGATATTGCTTCGATGGCACGCACCTCGACCAAGGTATTTATTTTGGAAGTGATGGGGCGACATGCGGGTTTTATTGCAGCTGCTTCAGGTCTTGCAGGATCTCATAAAGATGAGCCACCGCATCTTATTCTTTTTCCTGAACAAACTTTTGACAGTGCCCTATTCTTAGAGCAAGTTCAAAATACGGTCGATCGTCTAGGATACTGTGTCGTGGTGGCTTCGGAAGGTATTAAAGATGCTCAAGGACGTTATTTATCCGCAAGCACTTCAAGCGATGCCTTTGGACATACCCAATTGGGGGGTGTTGCCCCTATTTTGGCCCATCGACTCACCCAAGCCTTAGGCTTGAAATGTCATTGGGCTGTTTCTGATTATTTACAGCGTGCGGCTCGGCATATTGCCTCTCAAGTGGATGTGGATCAAGCCTATGCGCTGGGTCAGCAAGCGGTTGAATGGGCCTTACAAGGTAAAACAGGGATTATGTTAACGATTGTACGAGATTCTAATACACCCTATCGTTGGAGCATTGCTTCGGTGCCGCTTGATCAAGTGGCTAATCAGGAAACAAAACTGCCCCCTCACTTTATCGATGAAAGCGGTTTTGGTATTACCCAAGCGTGTAGAGACTATTTGCTACCGCTCATTCAGGGCGAAGCTTATCCGCCTTATAAAGATGGATTGCCTGATTATGTGCGGTTGGGGAATCAGCTAGCGACAAAAAAGTTGTAAGGGCAACCCTCACCCGGGCCTGCGGCCCACCCTCTCCCGCGAAGCGGGAGAAGGAATGACCCGATGATAGCGAATACTAATCACATTAGATTAATTTATTCGACCACAGTTTCTCTAAAAAATCATTCCAATGGATCATGTGAATATTATCAATGATTTTATTGGTCGTGCACTGACATACCAAGTAATATTTTTTGCAAATATTTTCTTCGGCTAAAGCGCGCAAACCCTTCATATGCTTGCTACTGGGATTGTCTGTTGATTTTACCTCTATGGCAATATCGTCTCCAATTATAAAATCGACTTCTTGACCATGATGGGCTTGCCAATAGCTTAGTTTTTCATCGATTCTTAAGTAAGATAAGTAGGCACGTAATTCCATAGCGATAAAGTGTTCGAAGGCTTGACCGTATTGATCCGAATGTGGCTCAATACTCTTAATACCAGACATTTTATTTCTAACACCAATATCAAAATAGTAGAACTTTGCTGTACTAATAGCTTTTCGCTTAATGGATTTCGTCCAGGCCGGCAACATAAAACCAATCAAAGTATCCTCTAAAATGGCATAATATTCCCGAATGGTGGATGCAGGTATTGCAACATCGTTACTCAAAGAAGCAAAATTGATCATGTCCCCGCTGGTGAGCGCACTTAGTTCTAAAAATCTTGCAAAAGATTGCAGCTTCCTTACCAAAGCTTCTTCTTGGATTTCTTCTTTTAAATAAGTATTAATATAGGCATTCAACTCTTCATGTGGTTCTTCACTTAGATAGACTTGAGGCAGGCCACCGTATAATAAATATCTATTTAAATCGAAATCAGGGATTTCTTGTTTAAGCAAAGGAAATAATTCTGCCGTCCAAGCTCTGCCGGCTAATAGATTGACGCCGCCTTTTTTGAGCTTTCGAGCGCTGCTGCCTGTCAGTAAAAATCTGAGGCCTTGCTTTTCAATTAAGTGGTGAACCTCGTCTAACAAGGCTGGGATCTTTTGGATTTCATCAATAACAACATATTTAAAATCTTGGTCTGCAGCCTTAATGATCGCTGCCAATTCCCAAGGCTTAGAACTTAGCTGCAAAAACAAATCACCCTTCAATAAATCGATAACAATGGAGTCTGAAGCCAGTTGATCTTCAATCAGACTCGATTTACCGGTAGAACGGGGCCCTAGAAGAAAAAAGGACTTCTTTGCCAATAATGAAGCGAGCTTTAAGGTTCGTTGTAAATGCATCTATTCTGTCCTAAAACACCCATTTAGACATAGAATAGCAGGCATTTTTCCTATAATCAACAACGGAGTTGCTGATTATATAGGAAAGACAGCATTAGCGATGCTGATTATAGGATTTTATGGTGCCGAAGGACGGACTCGAACCGACACAGGCTTTCGCCCACTACCACCTCAAGGTAGCGTGTATACCAATTTCACCACTTCGGCTAAGGGGCACTCAGGGGGATGTCATCATCCTGAACAATTTTATCGGCATTTTCTTGTTGAGATTTTGCTTGGACCTGCTCGATTAATGCATCTAAATCGCTGGGCGTTGTTTCTCGCACGGTTAAATAACCCAAGGCAAGGCTGCTCATAAAGAAAAGGGTTACAAAGATTGCTGTAAGCCGTGTAATGAAATTACCAGAGCCCTGGCTACCAAAAATGGTTTGGGAAGCGCCGGCACCAAAAGAGGCACCCGCTTCTGCACCTTTACCATGCTGTACCAGAATAAGGCCAATCAAGGTAATGGATATCAAGACATGTAACACTAAAACGAATTGTTCCATATTTCTACCGCTCTATTATAAATACCAATCAAAGCCACAGGGTCTTTTGATGCCCCGCCGATTAATAGCCCATCAATATGTGGCTGGGACAATAAACCCGCTGCACTATCAAGTTTCACGCTGCCACCATACACAATCGAGAGGCCCTTTGCCAAGGGGGTATCCCGACTGGCTACATAGGCACGAATCCAAGCATGTACCCCTTCGGCTTCCTCGGGCGTGGCCACTAAACCCGTACCAATCGCCCAAACAGGCTCGTAGGCAATGATACCACGTGTGTAATCCTGCAGAGAAGGGCTAGAAAGAAAACTCTCTAACTGATTTTCAATAACCTTAAAAGTCTGCTCTGCTTCCCGTTGTGCTTGGGTTTCACCCACACACACAATAGGCACAAGCCCCGCATTGTACGCAGCTAGGCTCTGCTTCACAATCGCTACCTCATCTTCTCCAAAGTATTGTCGTCGCTCCGAATGCCCTGCAATGACATACTGATAACCCATATCTCTAAACATAGAGGCCGAAATCTCACCGGTAAAAGCACCCGCTGCTTCAGCACCGCTGAATACGGTTTGTGCACCTAGATCGATCGCTTCGACCTTTAAAGATTGAATGTGTTCCAGAAGACTGTGGGCATAGAGCGCAGGTGGACATAGAATAAGATGTACATTTGGATGGGGGACAAAGGTTTTTAGCAAAGATTGCATGAAATCTCGCACAAAGGTCCGTGACCCATGCATTTTCCAATTGGCAATAATGTAAAACGCCTGATGTCTACGCATCGGGCTTTGCACGCCCATATTTATCCTCAATGCGTACAATGTCATCTTCACCTAAATAAGCCCCTGACTGAACCTCAATTAAATGTAAGGGGATCTTTCCTGGATTCTCAACCGCATGTTTGATGCCCATGGGTAAATAAACTGATTCATTTTCGTGCAATAAAAGTGCTTCCTCACCCCGCGTGACCTTTGCAGTCCCTTCGACCACCACCCAGTGTTCTGCACGATGGTAATGTATTTGCGTGGAAGTTTTAGCACCCGGTTTTACCATAATACGTTTTACTTGAAAGCGATCGCCTTTATCAATACTATGATAAAATCCCCATGGACGATAAACGCGTTTGTGCGTATAGAGTTCTGAACGATGATCCTTTTTTAAAACCTTAATGAGATCGGGCATATGATGCATGTGATCCTGATCTGTCACTAAAATCGCATCTTCTGTGGCCACAACAATCACATGATCAAGACCCAAAACTGATACCAATTGCCGATCAGAACGAATATAAGAATCATGCACATCATGACTGATAATATCACCGATCAAGACATTCCCTTGTGGATCTTTATCGGTAATATGCCATAAAGCATCCCAAGAACCGATATCAGACCAGCCCATATCAACAGGAATCACTGCCGCAAGTGGCGTATGTTCCATGACAGCATAATCAATCGAAAGATTCGAGGCAGGATGGGGTAAAGGGCCCAGTCGTAGAAAGTCCAAATCTTGTTTGGCAGAAGCCAGTGCCACTCTACAACTATCCAATAATGCAGGTTCTAAGCGTTCAAGCTCTTTAAGCATGGTACTGGGTTTGAAAAGAAAAATGCCACTATTCCAATAATAACGGCCTGATTCTACAAAGGTTTTGGCCATCTCAAGATTGGGTTTTTCGACAAAACGGGATACTTGCAAAAGCTCCGCATGGTGTGGAATGGCTTCTGCGGACTCTATATAACCATACCGAGTATCAGGCTGATGGGATTTCATTCCAAAAGTTACAATACTGCCTTGTTCGGCGGCAGCCTTTGCTTTTTTGATGGCCTGATAGAACTGATCGGGTGCTTGGATACTATGATCGGCGGGTAAGATTAATAAAAGATTATCAACCTTTTCTTGTAGCAAACAAGCCGTCGCAATCGCTCCAGCAGTATTTTGGGGTTCATTTTCTAAAATAATAGCAGATGCTTGAACCTGAATCTCGCGCAATTGTTCAGCCACCAGGAAACGATGTTCGTTATGACAGATTAAAACAGGGGCTTCAAACAGATCGCTCACAAAGCCGCGTAACACCGTTTCCTGTAACAGGGAGCGATTGGTATTTAATAGTGATAAATATTGTTTGGGATACAGTGTGCGTGATAGAGGCCACAAACGTGTTCCGCCACCACCAGATAGAATAACCGGGGTAATCAAGATATTCTCCTTTGATAATCGTCATAGGTTAAATGGAGACCTGTCCATAAATCGGTTTGAGCCTCCCAACCTAAGGTTCGTAATCGATGAATATCTAAGCATTTACGAGGTGTGCCATCGGGCATGCTTGTATCAAATACAAAAGTTCCCTGATAATCCACGAGCTGTGCAATCTTTTCTGCCAAGGCACGAATACTGAGATCTTCACCCACCCCCACATTGATGCTTAATGCATCAGAGTAATGCTTCATTAAATAAATACAGGCATCAGCTAGATCATCGACGTATAAAAACTCTCGTTTGGGTGTTCCCGTACCCCAGAGCGTAACTGTTTTTTGATGCTCTTTTTTTGCAGAATGTATTTTATGGAGTAAAGCAGGTAATACATGGCTATTTTGTAAATCATAATGATCGTAAGGTCCATATAAATTAGTGGGCATACAACTGATAAAATCACAACCATATTGCTGCCTATAGGTCTGGATTAATTTAAGGCCCGCTATTTTAGCAATTGCATACCCTTCATTGGAGGATTCCAAAGGTCCCGTTAAGAGTGCTTCTTCCGATATTGGTTGGACACAATCCCGTGGATAAATGCAAGATGATCCCAAAAATAATAATTTCTCTACTGCATTTTCGTATGCAGCCTGAATAATATTGCTAGCAATTAGTAGGTTCTCATAGAGAAAAGTAGCCGGAAAACGTCTGTTCGCCTCGATGCCACCAACCTTAGCCGCTGCTACAAAGACCACCTCGGGTTTTGCCTGTTTAAACCAAGCCTGCACAGAAGCTTGTTGAAGTAAATCAACCTGAGCACGTTCTGTATGTAGGTTGATGCAATCCTCTGTAGCCAAACGACGCCTTAAAGCGCGACCGACCATTCCGGTATGTCCAGCAACATAGACGCGCTTGCCTTTTAAAGAAAACATTTGTTTAACCCTCAAGACGTGCTAAATCGGCAGCCACCATTTCCTGCACCAAGGTCTTTAGAGACACTTGTGGGACCCATCCTAACTGTATTCTAGCTTTGCTTGCATCCCCTAATAAAAAATCGACTTCTGTGGGCCTAAAATAGTCGGGGCTGACACGAATCAAGATTTGCTGATTGCTAGCATTGAGACCGATTGTATCTAGGCCCTCGCCTTGCCATTGAATAGTAATACCAATTTCTGCAAAAGCAAGCTCAACAAAGGTACGCACAGAATGGGTCAACCCGGTTGCAAGCACATAATCGCCAGGGCTTTCTTGCTGCAAGATCCGCCACATCCCTTCTACATAGTCTCTAGCATGTCCCCAATCTCGTTTAGCATCCAAGTTACCCAATACCAATACCGACTGTTTGCCGTATTTGATAGCCGCAACAGCTTGGGTGATTTTGCGTGTGACAAAGGTTTCACCCCGTAGAGGACTCTCATGATTAAACAAGATACCGTTAGAGGCATGCATGTTATAAGCTTCTCGGTAATTGATGGTAATCCAATAGGCATAAAGCTTGGCAACGGCATAAGGACTGCGTGGATAAAAAGGTGTTTTTTCTGTTTGTGGGGTTTCTTGAACTAGGCCGTATAACTCTGAGCTGGAAGCCTGGTAAATCCGCACGGTTTCTGCAAGTCCCAGAATACGCACAGCTTCTAACAAACGCAAAGCACCCAGTGCATCCACATTGGCTGTATATTCAGGGGTCTCAAAACTCACTTGCACATGGCTTTGCGCTGCAAGATTATAGATTTCTGTGGGCTTAATCTGCGCAAGCAGTCTTATCAGATTGGTGGCATCGCTCATATCACCATAGTGTAAAAAAAATTGCTGCTTTGGATGGTATTCTGCATAAAGATTATGAATGCGTTCTGTGTTCGCAAGTGAGGATCGTCGCTGTAACCCATGCACTGTATAATTTTTTTCTAACAATAAGGCGGCCAAATAAGCACCATCTTGACCGGTAATCCCTGTAATAAAAGCAATCTTAGGATTCATTGAAAGCCTCAAGCGTTTTGAATTGATACACATGTTGATTACCTGGAATCAATGCCATACAGACACCGACCGAAGTTCTTTGATTCGAAAAAAGAGTATCAGGTGCTACGATATAATAAGTGTTGGCTGTTATGCGATCATAAATAAGGCCTAAACAGGCTTGTGCTGGATTACCTGGTTCTAAATTTTTTAAGAGATTCGACTCTACAGCATTAAAATACTGCATGAGCTTCTTATCAAAGCGCCCATCTTTTGTTTTTAAGTGCAGATAGGGTCCCTTTGCAATATTGGATATTATCATAGCCTTTTGATCGGGCAGACAGTGTACGGAGGGCAAGGTTCTAGGATGAAAATGACTGGCGAATAAAGGCGTTAAGACAGAAGCTATCATAAGTATGACACTCCATAGCAAAGCGAATTTTGTTTCCCAGGTAATCGTTTGAACGGTATTCTCTGAGATTAGATGCGCATGAAGGGACGTTTTTTTCGTCGTCAAGAGGCATACAAGCATACCTACGGCGGCTGCAAAAAACGGTGTGGTGACAGCAAAGACCCTGGCGTTGCCATCCATCCAAATAACCCCTGCCGAAAGGATCATGCCCAGCATCACCACAGTCACTAGCATCATGCAATGTTGATGGGCCTGAGTAGCCGATTGATATAAAATCCTCAAACGAAACAGTTTGCTGAGCACGACAGCGGATAAGCCTGCCAACAATACTAAAGCCAAGCACTGATGACTGCCTAAAAGATAATTAAAAAGATTGATGGGGGCTTTAAACATCTGTGCCCAATTCTTTAGAAGACCTATAAGCAGCCAATCGGGATGCTGTTTAAAAATGGCGAGTGATTGCACATACATATGCTTTGAAAAATCGGCTTCTGTCCCAGAGAACTTCAGGGTTTCATAAGCGTAGTGCCACCCTTTTCCACCGGATACCAAGCCAAATAAGGTGGGCGCGAAGTTGCCGTGTGGTGCGATGACTTGGCCTGCAAGCATCGATAACTTCATAAAAATCATATTTAAAAAAGATGCAGCCAATACACCTAATGTAAATAGGCTCGCAATAGGACTATGAAAACGCTGCTCATGACTGCGATCTCGACAATAAAAACCAAGCCACACCATGAGCATGGGCACCACAAAAAAGGCACCCGCACGTGCATTCAAGCCCAACATAAGCATGAAGCCCGCTACAAAAAACAGCCATAAACGCCGAGTGTTTACAGCTTCCCACAGAAAAACAAAGGCTAAACACCCTATACTTAAACCTAAGCTTTCACTTAAGATGGAGGGAATATAAATTTTAGCAAATAGGAATAAGATGACAAATGCAATAAAAGCAGCTAAGCTTGAAAAACGACGTGCAATGCTATAGGCCACTAATAAACAACTGCTACCACACAAAAGAGCCTGCAGTATTAAAGCTGCCTTAAAATCATGATTGACGATAAAAAGACGTGCGGCTAATAAGATAGCATTCAAAGGACGTCTGAGGGTCCATTCCGTTAAGAACCCCTTATCTAATAATGTATTTGCACCATGATAATAACCAGCAGCATCTGACCAGGGTAAAATACCACCCAATGCTGAATAGCGTGTTTGACCACTCGAGAAACCTTTTAAGGGATAGAGCATCCACCCGTCAATCAAGGGTAAGAGGAAAAGTACAAGGCCTAATAGAAATAAACCATAGTTTAAGATTATTCGTTGCTTAGATGTCATTTCAGCTCCTTTCTAAGACCAATAGCAATCTAAACCCCAAATGTTTACCCCATGGTTTTTCAAGCTGTCTTTCCAGTTTCAACAAAAAATCCACCATGGCGGGTGATACTAAAGACCAAGGCCTAAAACCACCCGACAGGGGATAGGCAAAAAAACTTAAGTAATCTTTTTGTATTAAAGCCAAATCAGGAAACTGCCGTTGAAAGGCTTGATAAAAAGATCCAAATAACAATTCGGGTATGGCCTGGTTCGCATCAAAGGCTTCACGTGCGGGATCTAAGGGCCCCTCTAATAAGGGATCTGCCTTCAAAAGAACAGGTTCGGGATGCAAAAAATGGTAGAAAAACCAACTTAATTTAGTAATAGCAGGTTCTAGTAAAACAAGTCTGCCCCCTTTTCGTAGTAACCTTTGTACCTCCTTTAAAAAACGAACAGGTCTTTGAATATGGTGTAGTACATCGACCGCTACCATGTTATCAAAGCTCTGGTCTTTAAAAGGTAGAGCCTGCGCATCACAAACGGCATCTAACCAAGGCATTGGAAGAATATCGCTTGTGATCACATTGGGTAAATAATGCTTCAAATTGCCCGTGCCCCCGCCAATTTCCAGGGTCAGGCCAGGCTGCGTGAAGCCTTTAATGCGCTCATAATAATCGTGGTAAATAGCACGCAAAGCTGGCTTCTGTTCCCAAATGATTTTATGTTCATCTAAGCGCTGGGCACTCACGCAAAAGCCTTTAATTTACGATAGGCAAATACTACCATTTTCAATAAAAGCCAACCATGTTCAAAACGAGATATTTGCGTATTCCCATAAGTTCTTGCAGCATAGCGCACAGGAACTTCTACGGCTTCTAAATTTAATTTACTGGCACCAAAAATCAGATCAAAATCACCAAATGGATCGAAATCACCAAAATAATCTCGATTGGCTGCTATTTTCTGATAATGACTTCTGTATAAAACTTTCGTTCCACACAAAGTATCGGTAAAACGCTGATTGAGAAGATAACTAAAAATCCAGGAAAATATTTTATTGGCTATAAAATTCAAAGTGCGCATCGCTTGGTCTTCCATCGGATACACCAAACGTGTTCCGTTAATAAACTCCCCTTTACTTTCAACGAGCGCTTGATAAAATTTGGGTAAATCCTCGGCTGGTGTTGTGAGATCAGCATCTAAGATCATCAGAATATCTTTGGTCGCGTATTCAAAACCTTTGCGCACGGCATCGCCCTTTCCGCGCCCCTCTTGCAGCAAGGCTGCAATATTTTTATGTGGGTAGGCCTTTATCACACGTTCTATTTCCTCAAAGGTTCCATCTTTACTTTTACCTTCCACAAAGATTATTTCTAGATCATCACAAAAAAAGGGTATACGTTTGACGATCGATTCGATATTACCTTTTTCATTTTGGCAGGGCACAATAATACTGGTGGAAGCTGATTTTGTAGTAGAAACAAGATCTTCCAGTCGCGCCACCATATAGTTTCTAAGACACAACAAACGTATCAGAGGTAAAGTACCAATAAAGCGATTCACCCAATGCCCCAGACCCCAGCAATATTTTGGCAGCAATTGACGCCATTCACGCTTAATCGGCCTAAAATTTGAGAGGCGTAGGAGATTATAGATATCGGTGGTAGACCAATTATTATTCTCCGGCTGTGGCATTCTTTGACCGAGTTTTTCAGCTATGCGCAAAATAGGATCCCAAGCACAGTTATAATAAGAGATGATTAAGCGTGTTTGTGGATGACAAAGTGTTTTTAAGTGTGATAATGTTTGCTGACAATCTTCTAACACGCCAAGTACATCAGAGAGTAGAATAATATCAAAGGGCCCTTTGATATTAGCCATAAACTGCGCATTTTCTACATCCCCCACGCTAAAATGGAGCCTGCGATCCGTATGACGACTCTGAGCCTGTTTAACAGTTGCGGGGCTAAAATCAATCCCAACCCCATAGGAAGGCTTTAAGCCTGCTAAAATATCTCCAAAACCACAACCCAGATCTAAAACGCGCAGATTTTCAGGGATTAAAAAACGTAAATAGCGCAGATGTTCCTCATAAAAATAGGCTTTTTTAGGCCACCACTGAGCATATTCCTTTGCATAGCGCTGACTGGCATCTAAAACCGTCTTTTTGCGTGCGGAGAGTTCCATAGACACCTAACTCGATCATTCATTAGAGGGAGTAATATACCCCAAAAAGGTCTGGCGCTCAAGATGTTAGAGCTGACAACTTATAGGCAAGGTAACGCTAGAACGAGGTCACTGCTTTTGTGCGCTCTATGACCATTGCACTGGCTCAGATATCCTAAGACGCTTCCAATGCACCCTTAATGGTTTCTGCTAAGTCTTCTGCAAGACTTTGAACCAAAACAGCATCCTCACCTTCTACCATGACGCGCAGCAAGGGTTCTGTACCCGAAGCACGTAACAACACCCGACCCTGCCCTTTAAGATGCTCATTCACTGTGGCAACCGCCTTCTGGATATCGGGATGATCCATGGATTGCTTAGGATTAGCCGGTACATTAATAAGTGTTTGAGGATATTTACGCATGCCTGCTGCCAGGGTGGCTAGAGAGTTCCCTGTTTCACAGATAATGGCCAAGACTCTTAAGGCACAGACAATACCATCCCCTGTGCTATTGGCATCTAGGCAAATAATATGCCCCGAAGCCTCACCGCCCAGATTACCCTTTTGTTCTTCTAAACGACGCAAAATATGCCTGTCCCCAACCGCCACACGCTCAAAAGGGATTTGTAGCGATTTAAAAGCCTTTTCTAAGCCATAATTGCTCATAATGGTTCCAATCACAGCGCCCTGTAAGCGTTGGATCTGTTGATACCATTTGGCAATCATGTACAAAATTTGATCACCATCGACTACCTCGCCCTGTGCATCAACCAAAATGACACGATCGCCATCCCCATCAAAAGCAATACCGAGATCGGCCTTTGTTTTGATAACTTCTGCGCTTAATAAAGCTGTATTGGTCGATCCGCAGTCTTTATTAATATTAAAACCATCGGGCTGTACACCTAATGTAATAATCTCTGCCCCCAGTTCTCTAAAAACACAAGGTGCAATGCGATAAGTAGCCCCATGGGCACAATCCAATACCAGCTTTAATCCGCGTAAATGTAGATGATTAGGAAAAGTACTTTTACAAAATTCAATATAACGCCCTTCGGCATCGTTAATACGTGAGGCCTTACCCAAGGATCGCGAATCGACCATTTGCATGGGTTCCTGCATCATGGCTTCAATGCGACTTTCCATTGCATCGGGCAGTTTTGTACCCTCTGCCGAGAAAAATTTTAAGCCGTTATCATAATAGGGATTATGAGAGGCACTGATCACAATACCTATCTGTGCACGAAAAGTACGGGTTAAATAGGCAATGCCGGGAGTTGGCATCGGGCCTAAGAGTCGGGTATCAACCCCTGCAGAACAAAGCCCCGCTTCCAGAGCCGACTCGAACAGATAACCCGAAATACGGGTATCCTTACCAATGAGCACCTTAGGATTGACCGTGCTTTGGGTTAAGACGGATCCTACAGCCCATCCCAACTTTAAAACCCAATCGGCTGAAATAGGTGGTTCGCCTACGCGCCCTCGAATACCATCGGTACCAAAATACTGCATGAAAAAAACTACCTGCTACTACTGTTCGTTAGGTGCCGGATCGCCTAAGCTAATATCCTTGATACTAGTGATTGGCTTTTTCACCTCTTCAGGCTTGCCCATTTTGGGCGGTTGACTCCAATCGGAAGGTTCACGTGGTACACGTCCTTCCATCGCATCTTTGATTTGATCCAAACCGATGGTTTCATACTTTAACAAAGCTTCGGCCATCAAATGCAGCTGGCTCATATTATCCTGTAAAATTTTAGTCGCTAAAGCGTAATTGCGATCGATAATAGCTCTAATTTCTTCGTCGATTATCTTGGCGGTTTCACCAGAAATCTCTTTACGCTTATTCATGGCATGGCCCACAAAGACTTCCTCATCTTCATTACCATAGGTTAAAGGACCTAAGCGTTCGGATAAGCCCCAACGCGTGACCATGTTACGTGCAAGCTCGGTGGCTCTTTGAATATCATTGGAGGCACCCGTTGTGACGCTATTATTGCCAAAAATAAGTTCTTCGGCCACGCGCCCCCCAAAAAGACGTGCAATTTGGCTTTCCAGATACTGTCGGCTATGGCTATAGCGATCGCCTTCGGGTAAAAATACCGTAACGCCTAAGGCTCTACCCCTTGGCATAATAGTAACCTTATAAACGGGATCGGCCTCAACCAC
Organism: Legionella genomosp. 1; assembly: GCA_945878715.1. Classification (GTDB taxonomy): domain Bacteria; phylum Pseudomonadota; class Gammaproteobacteria; order UBA6186; family Azoamicaceae; genus CADEGZ01. The sequence continues at coordinate 24,727 of CAMCTX010000004.1, forward strand.
CAACCAACCCACAATAGCATGCCCCGATTCATGATAAGCCGTGAGTTTGCGTTCGCTTTCACTCATCACCATGGAACGTCGTTCAACACCCATTAGCAGCTTGTCTTTGGCTCTTTCAAAATCGACCATATCGACGATGCGTTTATTCTGACGTGCAGCAAAAAGCGCCGCCTCATTCACTAAATTGGCGAGATCAGCCCCTGAAAATCCGGGCGTTCCACGGGCAATCACCCGGGGATCGACGGTATCGCCCACAGGCACTTTACGCATATGCACCAGCAAAATCTGCTCTCGACCGCGAATGTCGGGCAGACTCACCGAAACCTGTCTATCAAAACGACCGGGTCTTAGTAAGGCGGGATCTAATACATCGGGACGGTTGGTGGCAGCGATCACAATCACACCTTCACTGCCTTCAAAACCATCCATTTCGACTAATAGCTGATTGAGCGTTTGTTCACGTTCATCGTGTCCACCACCCATGCCTGCACCGCGATGTCGTCCGACGGCATCAATCTCATCGATAAAGATAATGCAAGGTGCTTGCTTTTTGGCTTGTTCGAACATATCGCGTACGCGGGATGCACCCACGCCCACAAACATTTCCACAAAATCAGATCCTGATATCGTAAAGAAAGGTACTTTGGCCTCGCCGGCAATGGCACGGGCCAAAAGCGTTTTACCGGTACCGGGTTGGCCTACCATTAAGACACCGCGTGGAATACGGCCACCCAATTTTTGAAATTTAAGGGGATCGCGTAAGAACTCTACCAGTTCCACGACTTCTTCTTTGGCCTCATCCACACCAGCGACATCGGCAAAGGTTACTTTAACCTGATCTTCACCCAATAAACGTGCGCGGCTGCGACCAAAAGACATCGCCCCACCACGTCCACCACCGCCCTGCATTTGGCGCATAAAGAAGATCCATACCCCAATGAACAGGATAATGGGAAACCAGCTTACAAAGATATTCATGAGTAGGCTTGGTTGATCAGGCGCTTTACCACGTACCACAGCACCATTTGCAACCAAATTGTTCAATACGCTATCGGACATTTGCGGAATAAAGGTTGTAAAGGGCTTATCATCTTGGGTAGAGCCGCTAATATTACGCTCTTCCACAACTACTTGTTTAATATCACCCGATCGTACTTTTTCCAAAAACTGCGAATAAGCAAGCTTGGTCACCTGCTTGGGCGCCGGTCCAAAATTATTAAAGACAGACATAAGCACCAAAGCGATTACCAACCAGAGGAGTAAACTCTTAAGCATATCGTTCATGAAGACTCCCTTTATTTATAACCCTTGGCCACGATATAAACCTCCGAAGAGTCTGATCGTGAAGCCTTAGGCTTTCTAACCATCACCTGTCTAAAATGCTGTTTAACCACTTGCAGATAGTCTGTAAAACCTCGACCTTGGAATATTTTCACCAGAAAAGTTCCATCTTTGATTAACAACCCTTCTAAAGATAGTAAGGCTGCTTCTGCTAAGGCAAAAGCTTTGGCCTGATCCACCACGGCAATACCACTAAGATTAGGCGCCATATCGGAGATTACCAAATCGGCCTTGCCTCCGGGCAAAACACTCTGCAACGCTGCTATGACAGCCGGCTGCTCAAAATCACCCTGAATCGCATAGACATCTTTTAATGGTTCCATTTCTAAGATATCGATTGAAACCACAAAACCTTTAGCCCCTACAGCAGTCTTTGCGACCTGAGACCAACCACCTGGAGCTGCCCCTAAATCCAGCACCCGCAGACCTGGTTTAAATAAGTTATCTCTCTGATTTATCTCTAACAACTTAAAAGCTGCTCTCGAACGGTACCCCTGGGCTACCGCTAGCTTGACATAGGGATCAGATCGCTGTCTTTGCAACCAGCTATGGCTGCTTTTACTTTTAGGCTGCATACTTAGATCTTAACACGTACACGTTTTTTGAGGAACCCCACCCTAGCCACCGGAGAATGCTATTCCTTGCAATTATAGATAAATAACCTCTGATATTTCATAAGAAATCCCACCATTCGGTGTTTGCACTTCAACCAAATCCCCTTCGTGCTTAGCAATCATCGCCCTGGCAATGGGAGATGCAATAGAAATCTTATGAAGTTTTAGATCAGCCTCATCTTCGCCCACAATCTGATAGCTGAGTTCCTGTTCTGTTTCCACATGAATAAGCGTCACTTTTGCACCAAAGACCACTTTGCCTTCATTGGTCATACCCTTTAAGCTAATAATATGGGCATTGGAGAGTTTAGATTCAATCTCCCGAATACGCCCTTCTATAAAACTCTGCTGTTCCTTGGCAGCATGGTATTCGGCATTTTCACTCAAATCGCCATGCTTACGGGCTTCGGAGATATCGGCAATTACTTTACGACGGGCCACCGTTTTAAGGTGTTCCAACTCTTTACGCAACTGCTCTGCACCCTGCTCTGTCATAGGAACTTTTGTCATAACACTATCCATTTAGATAAATCTAAAAAATTTGTTGTAGAACTTACAAATAAAACCTCTTTAATAGACCCATTGTACACGAGATGGGGATGCATAAAAAAGCATGCAACTAAATCCTTCGAGGGTAGTCAAATCAAGGAGAACTCAAACTTATAGGTGAATCTATGCCAAGCACAGCCGACATTCAAAAATTATTCCTAGACTTAGGGAAACTACAACAACCTTTGGAAAATGGCCTAAGTCCTAGGCAGTGCTTGGAATTTTGTTTAAAAGATGTAAAGGGTCAAGTTGAAGGTGCAGAACAAGGGCATGCAGCGGGCTTTGCAGCCGGTTTTGCTCTTAATGCCCGTCAACAGAGTCCTAGACTCTTTGACAGACTGCGAAGGTTAGCAAGCTTTGGATCAGAACCAGCTACCCTAAGTGCAGAAGAGATTTTTGCTCAATGGACAGCACAAGCCGCCATGGAAGAGGCAACAGCCCCTACACAGCAGCAAATCCTGAAAATGGATCCTAGCGTGCAAGTCCTATTTGATGGCATGGATCCTACGATGCAAGCAGGATTTTTTGAAGCTTATCTAACAGCCTATCGCGAAGGTTACCAAAAAGGGTTAAAACATACAGAACCGAAGCGAAAACCCATGTCTCAAAGGACAGCGGAAGCGATATTCGATGGGGAAGAAGCTTATACGGTAGGGTCTGAACGTGCCGAAAGCCTAAAGTCTGGGTTGCTCGACAAAAACAATCTGGAAATAATCTTAGATCAAGAAAGCGTTGATATGTTATCTATAGCCAGCGGTCAAGATTCTGAAACCATTCAAGAAGCTATTAGTTATTATGCGAGCGCTTCAGAAGATGAACGTGAGGTGTTATGGTCGAATTCCAGTCTCGAGGCTGAAGAAGATCCCATAAATCCTGAACCAACAAAAAAAGATGTCAAGACAACTCGGGGCCAAAAGAAAAAACCATCACGTCAGGCGACTATGAAAGCGCCCGTGCTTAATGATGATCGGCAAATAAAAAGGGAGCTATCAACTGAATCAACCCCAGTAAATGCAGCTGATGCAACCAGCCAACAAGGGCCACAAAGAGATTCTGAACATGTGCCGCCTTCAGAAGATATAAGCCAAAATATGCAACAAGTCATTCAAGCCTTAAAAGCCCGTAATGATAGTCAAAACACTTCGACTCAAACACACAGTGGACCTGAAGTTGGTGAAAATAGACCTACCACGCCAAATAAACCTCAGGCCAACCCAAAGCCGATTGTTTTTTCACAGAAAGTAGCTGAAATATTTAATCATTCTATTGTAGACGATTATAAAGCAAAAAATAAAACCATGAAAAGCGTGGCATATGGCTTTAGTTACGATAAAACACGCTCAAAACAAATGCAAATGATGGACTCTATTCGAGAGCACTTAAAAACACTTGCAAGCATGAGCGATCAAGAAAAAGGTCTTGTTTTAGAGGCTGTCATGAGCGCGATTAAAACGGATTTGAAAAAAGAGCATCGTTGGACACGATTATTTGGAACCAAAAGCCGTTTAGAGGCTGTTTTAACCGAAGATATCAATGCCATCCGAAAGGATTTAAAAAACTTTCGTTCTAACCCATGGGAAGCTATGCGCTTAATACAAAAAATCCAAGACGCACCGACAAAGAAACTATGCGCTGAAATTTTAGCAAGACAACTTGGGAGTCAAGGGCATATTCTTAAGCCGCATATTATTATGCGTCGATAAAATATAGATTATCAAGTCCATCACTAAGGACCTGATGGTTTATTTTTTGGCAATTCAGACCTAATGTTCGCAATCTCCATACCTTCAGCAGCCACAACTTTACTATACAAAGCTTTCAAGCCTTGTTGTTCTGCATCCGGGTCTTTTTTCTGAAGATATGCGTTCACTTTTTCTGTCGTTCCTGTACCAAACCTAAACTTATCGTTTCCCCCCGCAGCTTTAGCAAATAAAAAGACCTTTAAGGCTCTTTCTGGGTTTGATTCATCATCAATTGTTACATGCCCCCCTTCGGGACAGGCTTTAAGGGCCAATTCGACCGCTTTGTGTAGATCATTGTTCTCAGTGCTAAAAACATCAACGGTAACAACATGACTTGTTTTATGAAAGCTTTCCTTAATACAATCTTGAGGGTTTCCGTCTTTATCCTTCTTTTTAATCACAAGATCTACGGTGTTTTGAGAATCTTTTACTTCAGCATTATAATCTTTATGCAAAAGAGCTGTATTCATTTTGTGTTCCAGGCGACCTGTTTTGCCTTCTATCAACGCGTCTGTTTTTGTGGGGAATTTGTTTACGAGTGCTGCCTTAAAATTGTCCGCGTTACCCCCATTCGCTTTTGACGACAAATCACGCATGTCATTAATTTTCTTTCCGGCGGCTTGCAAATGAACCAAGGCTGCCTCTGCTGTTATTAATGCGGTTCCTTTTTTCGCTTTTCCTGATATTTTTTCAAGCCTCTTTACATAATCAGCATATCCAGGCATGAATGCTACAGATCTTGTGCTTGCAGATGGTGTAATTGGCACAGCGGGAATGCCAGGTATAGTGAGTGTTAGCTTATCTGGCTCTGCTGCTAGGCGTTGCCTCTCCCTTGCGCTTGCTATTTTTACATTTCTTGTATCATCAAAAGAAAATCTTTTCTTTACGCGAGCAGGCTTGATTAGCACGCCCTGCTCTTCGATGGCCGAATATTTAGGCAATATTGTTTTTGCAACTTCTGAAATACTTTTTAAAACTGCTTGCTTTTTTTGATCGTCAAAACTTATACCAGCAAGCAAATCAAAATGATTATCTCCAGCCGGTGTTTTTTGACCAAGCAAATCCAATATTTTTTTTGCCAGCGCCCCGTCCGGGGGAATTTTAGAATCTTTTAATTCCTCAAAAGCGGCATACAATTTATCCAAAAGAATTTTTTCTGGCATTGCTGGATCATTTTCTACATCTGTGCTTATAATGTTTCTTAATTCTAAAAGAACCTCTAATCCGCCATCTCTTAAAATCCCTTGAAACTCTTGCAAAGAAACTGCATTCTGACCCGCCGGAAGCAGGTCGTTATCCCACCATTTATCAATTAATCCTGAGATGTCTAATTGCTCCCCCGCTGCTCTTGGCGTGTCTTTTGGCTTTACAATGGATTCTTGGAAAAATGAATTTTCGTGTTCGTCGTTACCTACATCTTCCCCATCGGATTCATTACCCAATATTGCAATTGAAGCTTTTAATAATTCTTCATCTGCGGATGATGATTCTGTTTGTACTTTATTTGCATCATTTGACCCTGATAAAGCCGGATCAGTTGGAATCGGTGCGGCCTCTGTAATATCCGAAAGTGCATCTTTTTTATCAGATAATATCTTCGACTGCAATTGAGCCAATATTGCTTCTGGGTCAGCACCCTTTTTAAGTTCTAAAGCATCATAATGTTGGGCCTCAGCATTATATAGAATAAAAATGGTTTTTTTCCCTTCCGTTAACACTTGATTAGCAGAACCTACGAGTCTTCCATTTGGTTCTATAGCAATAATTTGTACGTTGTATGCTTTTTCTAAAGCTCTAATGACGCGCTCATCCCCATATTCACCATTCATAATGCCTTCACAATAGGATTCAAGACTTCCCTCAATACCTCCCTTCAAGGTTGCATCCTGCCTTATTGTATGAGCTGCCGCAGGACGTAATATTTGAGGGCCTATCTTGTGTTTTGGAAGATAGGGCCCTACGGCATTATATAAACAATCTCCATCTGCAATGACTCTTTTAAATACGAGCCCTTCTGGTAATGAAGATTGAATAAAAAACTGAAGGATCTTTTGTCCATCTTGATCCTCTGGGGGTATCACTTTCATGACTAAGGCGTGAAAAGCTTCATAATGTTTATCCAAGCCTTTGTAAAAATCATCTCTTGCCGTTGCTTCACTTTCTTCCCAAGCTCGGTTTTCTTTCAATCGATCCATTAAAGCTATAAAAAAATTTAAAGCTTCTGTCTGTTTTTCAGCAGTACCTTGGGCATGCTTAGGTGCATCTGATACGAGTTTTTCAAAGGCTGCTACAAGTGCCATTTTTTGTTCTGGATTATCTATGGTTGTTTGAAGTTTCCTTAAATCAAATGGCATGCTCGACCCGCAGACACCCAATATATAGGTTTATTAACTTAATTTAGGTTATGATGCGCAGGCTTTCAAGCAATCTGACTAATAAAAAGTATCAGCCTTCTCAAAAGCCAAAATGGCTGTGTTTATATTCAGTATTGAATATTATTTTCAACTTCGTATAATGACTTACTTCAGTTGTCTTATTAAGAACGGCTGTTATCAATATTATTAACCTGGCACGACCAGCATTAGCAGTAGGGGATTAGAAATGCAGAAAAAAACCGATAAGCGAACACGTTTGATCGACGCCGCCGATAAGCTCTTTTACGAGCAAGGCGTGAATATCACCACCCTGGCCAATATCGCAGCCCTGGCTGAGGTACCCCTCGGTAATGTGTATTATTACTTTAAGTCGAAGGAATCCATTATCCTGGCGGTGATTGAGCAACGTCAGCGTATGCTGCGTCATCAATTCGAGCAGTGGTCTACCCTAAGCCCTGTCGAACAGCTCAAAGCACTTATTCAACAACACGTAGCCCAAGGTGCCCAAGCTATGGCTTTCGGGGATTGGTTTGGTAGTCTGTGCCAGGAACTCTGCAAAGGTCAGGGTCCTATTGCCAGCGCTGCTTCTGAATTGCTAAGCAACATCCTAGGCTGGTCCGAGAAACAGTTCCAAGCGATGGGTAAGGGCGAACAGTCTAAAGCCTTGAGTGTGGCGCTTATCGCAAGCTTACAAGGTCTTAGTCTTTTAACTTTGACCTTGAAAGATGAAAACTTAAGTGCCGCACAAGCGCAACGCTTGATGAATAACCTCTAAGATGTAGGGGCCGGCCTCAGGGCCGGCCCTGCTTCTGAATCGAGCCAGCCCTGCCCCTGCGAGATGCCTGTAGTCGGCTCTGCCGACACCGATAATATCTGATATACTGCCACCCTTTAGACTGCCCATTATACGCTTCTGAGGAGTTTAAGTTTTATGGCCAAAAGAATTCCTATCGGTGTTGATGATTTTTCAGAACTCGTCTCTAAAAAAAACCATTATTTATTTGTAGACAAAACACTTTTTATCAAAGAAATTTTAGATGATGGGGTGAGGGTTTCTTTAATCATAAGGCCCAGGCGTTGGGGTAAAACGCTTAATATGTCCATGTTGCGGTATTTCTTTGCCCCAGAAGTTGAGGGTCGTTCAACCCAAGGGTTATTCGATGGCCTCAATATTGCCAAAGAAAACAATGGTGCCTATTTGAAGTATCAGGGGAAAAATCCTGTGCTATTCGTTAGCTTTAAGGATATTAAAAAAGACTCTTGGGAACGCTTTCTGGAAGAAAGCTATACACTCATGACAAGCCTGTATATAGAACATGAAGCGATATTGCTCTCCTCCGATCGCCTGCTGGATAGCCAAAAAAATATCTATAGGAAAATAATCAATAAAACGGCCAATCAATCGGAATTAGAAAATGCCTTAAAATTTCTTTCTGGCTGCTTAGAACAACATTACGATCAAAAAGTCATTATTTTAATCGATGAGTATGATACACCGCTCAATATCGCCTATGAAAAAGATTATTTCGAACAAGCTGTTGATTTTTTCAAAAGTCTCTTGGGCTCGGCCTTAAAAGGCAATAATGCCCTTGAGAAAGGCATCATGACGGGTATTTTAAGGCTGTCAAAAAACAAGATGCTCTCGGATTTAAATAATCTCATTGTGTATTCTATGATGGACAAGCCATACAGCCATTATTTTGGTTTCTCGGAAACAGAGCTAAAGCAGCTTTTTTCTGAAAACAGTGTACCCTGCGATTTGCCAACGCTTCAAAAATGGTATAACGGCTATCGTTCTGGGGATCTTATGGGTATTTATAATCCTTGGTCTATCTTGAGTTGCATTCAAAACAAGGGTGAACTCAGAGATTATTGGATTAAAACAGGGGATGAAGCAATTCTTGGTACTGTTTTCATCGAATCGAGCTCTGAAGTCAAAGAGCAAATCAATCGATTAATGGCTGGCAATTCTATTGAATCGGTGATTGATGATTATGTATCCTTCGATCAAATAAAAGAGGGACGAGAAGAAGTGCTATGGAGCCTTTTATGGGCTCTGGGCTATTTAAAAACAGTTGATGCTTCAAAGCCATCGGGCCTGTTTAAAGGCTATCGCCTAAAAATCCCAAACTATGAGGTTGAAACCAGCTACAGAAAAGTCTTTATTGAATTCATCAGAGCATTAAAAAATGCTGATCAGTATGAACATTGCCTAGGACACTTGATCAAAGGTGAAGTAGAATCTTTTGCCTTAGCATTAAAAGACTTTATGCATCGCAATGTGAGCTATTTTGATTGTTCTTCCGAATCTAATTACCATATGCTTTTATTGGGCATGAGTGCTTACTTGAAAGAAACCCATAGTATTTGTTCTAATCTTGAACAAGGTCTTGGCAGACCCGATTTACTGCTTATGCCAACCGACATCCGTAATCCTTTAGGCATTATCCTAGAATTTAAACGTTCAGAAACCGGCAAATCAGCTAACTACTATAAAGCATTAGCGATAACGGGATTAGAGCAAATAAACAAGCAGCATTATGATATTAACTTAAAAGCCCAGTCTCACATTAAGCAGATTTTAAAGCTCTGTTTGGTGTTTTATGGTAAGGAGTTTGTCTATCAATTTCTTATTGAACCTGCCGTGCACTAATCGAAGGCTATCTTTAAATTAGCAAGTTAATCAGATAATGCGCTGTCTACGGGCTTTACCGAGGCTTTTTTTTAGAAGTCTTTGATTCTTTTAGATTAAAAATTAATTCAAGAACAGACCTAGCGCTCTGGCTTAGAAACACCCACAAAAAATTGAGGCTTTCATCGTAAAATTTTCTTAAGTTATGCCTTGACGTTATCCCAGCCTTATCCCAGAATACAGAGGTACCAATACATCATGTTGTGTTTGATACTGGGTAAGTGCCACAACATATTGTGGTTAGCTGTCCTGTAGTCGTAAAACTAAAGTTTGGTAACTATTATTTATTTTTTGGAGATCTGCATGTCCGTACCCACCACAGAACCTGAAACATTTCTTGATAACGACACGATAGATAATCTGAAACCCCATAGTCCTAGCCCGGGTAGTTTAACGATCGTTCGACGTAATGGTCTTGCCATGCCTTTTGATCACACCCGTATTTCGCTGGCCATTACCAAAGCCTTCTGGGATGTAGAAGGTGACGATAGCACCCATTCTGCACGGGTAAGCGAAATTGTGCATAAATTAACCGAAGAAATCGCAAGTATTCTTGTGCGCCGCCTGCCCATTAATGGTGGTACGGTGCATGTCGAGGAAATCCAAGATCAGGTTGAACTTGCCTTAATGCGCCATGAATTTCAACAAGTAGCCCGATCCTATGTGCTCTACCGTGAAGAACGCCGTAAATTAAGGGAAGCCAAACTGCCCAAGACCAGCGAAGTGGCTAAAACCTCGATGCATGTCACCTTGCAAGATGGCACCACAACGCTCTTAGATAGTGAAAGGCTTTACCATCGTGTGGAAGAAGCTTGTGCAGGGTTGGAAGAAGTCAAAGCCGATTTTATTGTGAGCGATGCCCTTCGTAATATCTTTGAAGGCATTCCCTTAGAGCAGGTTCATCAAGCGCTGATTATGAGCACACGTACCTTGATCGAACAAGAACCCAACTATAGCTATGTGGCTGCCCGTTTATTGCTGAACGATTTACAACATGAGGCCTGCCATCTTCTAAATGTGCCCGTCCCCAAGAGTACGGCACAAATGGCCAAACAATATGGCAAGACACTGGCCTTAACCCTTAAAAAAGGGGTACAGGTCGAGCTTTTAGATGCTAAGCTTTTATCTTTCGATCTGGACAAATTGGGCAAGGCCCTGAAACCCGAACGCGACTTGCAATTTACCTATTTAGGCTTGCAAACGCTGTACGATCGTTATTTCTTACACCATCAAGACAAACGTTTTGAATTGCCCCAAATTTTCTTTATGCGGGTTGCCATGGGCCTTGCCATTGCAGAAACAGAACGAGAAAGACGTGCCATTGAATTCTATGAGCTTTTATCGTCATTTGATTATATGAGCTCTACACCCACCCTCTTTAATGCAGGCACCTTAAGATCTCAATTATCCAGTTGTTTTCTAACGACCGTGCCGGATGATTTATCGGGTATTTATAATGCTATTCGAGACAATGCCCTGCTTTCTAAGTTTGCAGGCGGCTTAGGCAATGACTGGACCTCGGTACGTGCCATGGGTTCACACATTAAAGGCACCAATGGTAAATCCCAAGGGATTGTACCCTTCTTAAAGGTTGCCAATGATACCGCTGTTGCGGTAAATCAAGGTGGTAAACGCAAAGGCGCTGTCTGTGCCTATCTTGAAACCTGGCATTTGGATATCGAAGAATTTCTGGAACTACGTAAAAATACGGGGGATGATAGACGTAGAACCCACGATATGAATACAGCTAATTGGATTCCCGATTTATTTATGAAGCGTGTGCTTGAAAATAAAGACTGGACGCTTTTTTCACCCGAAGATGTGCCAGAGCTGCATGAAATCTATGGTGATGCTTTTGAACAAGCCTATGCCGCCTATGAAGATCAAGCCGATCAAGGCAAAATGAAGAATTTCAAACGCCTAAAAGCTATCACCTTGTGGCGTAAAATGTTAGGCATGATCTATGAAACGGGACATCCCTGGATTACCTTTAAAGATGCCTGTAATCTTCGATCGCCCCAACCCCATGTGGGCGTGATTCATAGCTCTAATCTATGTACCGAAATCACACTCAATACCTCGGCGGATGAAATTGCCGTGTGTAACCTGGGTAGCATTAATTTGGCACAACATATTAGCAACGGCGCCTTCGACACCGAGAAAATTAAACGCACGGTGAAAACGGCGATCCGTATGTTGGATAATGTGATTGATATTAATTATTACGCAGTCCCACAAGCCAGACGTTCTAATTTGCAGCATCGTCCGGTGGGCATGGGTATTATGGGCTTCCAAGATGCCCTCTACCAGTTGGATATCTCTTATGAATCGGATGAAGCTATCGACTTTGCCGATCGCTCGATGGAGCATATTAGTTATGCCGCCATTAGCGCCTCCTGCGACTTGGCCGCTGAACGTGGGGTCTACCCTACTTTCGAAGGCTCTTTATGGAGCCAGGGTATTTTGCCGATTGATTCCATTGAACGCTTGCAAAAAAATCGTGGTATTTACTTGGATCAAGACCGATCGAAGACTTTAGACTGGGACACTTTAAGAAAGCGGGTACAAACCTCTGGCATTCGTAATTCTAATCTTTTAGCGATTGCACCCACGGCCACTATTTCGAATATTTGTGGGGTTTCACAATCCATTGAACCCACCTACCAAAACTTGTTTGTGAAATCAAACCTGTCGGGTGAATTTACGGTCATTAACCCCTATTTGGTGAAAGATTTAAAGGCGCTAGGTTTCTGGGATTCGACCATGGTTAAAGATTTGAAATACTTTAATGGCAGTGTTCGAAGTATTACCCGTATTCCTGTACATCTAAAGACTAAATATGTCACGGTCTTTGAAATGGATGCACAATGGCTTATTGAAGCAGCCTCTCGCAGACAGAAATGGATTGATCAAGCCCAATCCCTTAATCTTTACTTAAGTGCACCCTCGGGTAAGAAATTGGATGTGCTCTATCGCACAGCCTGGCTCAGAGGTCTTAAAACAACCTACTATTTACGCACCCTTGGGGCCAGCGATGCCGAGAAATCGACCATTCATGATGGCGCACTGAATGCCGTGCAACAGTCTGTACAAATGGATACCACAGCACAAGCCTGTTCGATTGATGATCCCGATTGTGAGGCCTGTCAGTAAATTGTAAGGATTTATTAACCCATTTAACCATAGGAAAATAGCATATGCTCGTAGAAAATACTGGTTTGGAATCACTTGAATTTGGTGCCGCCAGAATTCGCGTAGATGATAAGAAAATTATTAATTGTCATGCCGATCTGAACCAATTAGTGCCCTTTGCCTACCCTTGGGCTTGGGACAAATATTTAAGTTCTTTAAATAATAATTGGACACCCAATGAAATTAATATGTCGGCCGATATTGCGCTGTACCCCAATGGACTCACCGAAGACGAAAGAATGATTATCGAGCGTAATTTAGGCTTCTTTGCCACCGCCGATTCTTTGGTGGCCAACAATCTAGTCTTGGCTGTGTATAGACATATTACCAATCCAGAATGCAGGCAATATTTATTGCGCCAGGCTTTTGAAGAAGCCCTGCATACCCATTCTTATCAGCATATTATTCAAAGTCTAGGAATGGATGAAGCCAAAATATTTAATATGTATCGTGAAATACCGGCTGTCGCTACCAAGGCCATTTGGGCCTTACAATATACACAAAGTTTATCGGACCCTACCTTTAAAACAGGCACGCCAGAAAATGATCAACGCTTATTGCGCGATCTGATTGCCTTTTATGTGGTATTCGAAGGCATTTTCTTTTATGTGGGCTTTACCCAGATTTTATCGATGGGACGACGCCAAAAAATGACGGGCACTGCCGAGCAATTTCAATATATTTTGCGTGATGAATCCATGCATCTCAACTTTGGTATTGATGTGATTAATCAAATAAAAATTGAAAACCCACATCTATGGACAGACTCTTTCAAAAAAGAAATCATTGAAATGATTAAAACGGGTGTCGATCTGGAGTATCAGTATGCGATCGATACCATGCCGCGCGGTATTTTAGGACTGAATGCAGCGATGTTTTTAGAGTATCTACAATTTATTGCGAATAGACGTTGTATACAAATTGGGTTGTCCGAACAATATCCAGGGGCGACGAATCCCTTCCCATGGATGAGTGAGATGATGGATCTCAAGAAAGAAAAGAACTTCTTTGAAACCCGTGTAACAGAATATCAAGCCGGTGGTGCCTTAAGTTGGGATGAGGAGACTGTGTAGGCTATTGATATTGCCATTGCCCCCTTTCTAAAAGGGGGCACTCAGGGAGAAGAAAAAAGTGTTTCACTATCAGATCCCTCACAAAGCATGGCTTAAACCGAATCTCTGGGATCTGATAGCTTTTGTGGTTATTCTGGGTATTCTGGGAGGCTTAGGTTTTGCAGCCACCCAGATGCATAGGCCCTACCATGTTGGAACCCCACTCACGATCTCTCTCTCGCCCTGGATGCTACCGCACTATGCAGCCCATACCGTGCTACGCATGTTTATCGCTTTTATCTGTTCTTTGGTCATTACCTTAACGCTTGCACCTTTGGCCGCTAAAAATAAACATGTTGAAAAATTTTTAATCCCACTCATCGATATTTTACAAAGCGTGCCTATTTTAGGGGTCTTATCGATTACTATTGTCTTTTTTATTAATCTTTTCCCCAACCACCGCTTAGGCCCAGAGTGTGCAGCGATTTTTGCTATTTTCACCTCCCAAGTATGGAATATGATTTTAAGCTTTTATCAATCCCTAAAAACAGTGCCCAAAACTTTTTATGATATCAGTGCTATTTTTCACCTATCTGCTTGGCAACGTTTTTGGCGTGTGGAAGTCCCCTATGCGATCCCCGGATTATTATGGAACAGCATGATTTCGGCTTCTGCAGGTTGGTTTTTTTTGGTGGCGGCTGAAGCGATATCGGTAAATAATCAACAAATTATGCTACCCGGAATTGGATCCTATATTAGCCTCGCGATTAGCCGTATGGATCTAAGAGCTCTTTTTTATGCAACCTTTACCATGTTTATCGTGATTCTTTGTTATGACCAACTCTTTTTCAGACCCTTGCTTAGCTGGGCCACCCGCTTTCAAGATAACGATGCCCTGGAAAACAATCCTACAACCCGATCCTGGGTATATCAATTACTGTTGAAGACACGATGGATTAAAAAAATCCATGCACTATTTAAAAAATTATCACAAAAATGCGTGAATCCCTCTTATAAACGACCCTACACACCCTTCAATCCTATTCAACGGTCCGAGACTTCAAAACAAACATTCATCTACGCTTGGAATATCATTGTAATGGGGCTTGTAGGATTTGCAGTGTTTGCGCTTTGGCGTTGTATGCGAGATAGCATTCGATTGGATGAAATCCCACACGTTCTTTATTTGGGTGCTATCACGACTTGCAAGGTTGGGATCTTAGTGATGCTATGTTCCCTATTCTGGATACCCGTGGGCGTATGGATAGGCTTTAGACCTAAACTTAGCGATAGGATTCAGCCTATTATACAATTCCTCGCAGCTTTTCCGGCTAATTTAGTGTATCCACTGTTTGTGACACTCATTTTACGCTTTCATTTAAATGTGGAAATATGGACATCACCTTTAATGATCTTAGGAACACAATGGTACATATTATTTAATGTGATTGCAGGCACGATGCAAATTCCAAAAGATTTACGATGGGCCGCTAAAAGCCTGGGATTAAAAGGCTGGTTATGGTGGAAAAAACTGCTATTGCCCGCCATTTTTCCTTATTATATTACTGGCAGCATGACGGCTGCCGCGGGCTGTTGGAACGCGAGTATTGTATCGGATGTCTTAAGTTGGGGTGATCACACCTTGATTGCAACCGGTCTAGGCAGTTATATCGCCCTACATAGTCATACAGGCGATTTTTCACGCGTAACCTTAGGTATTGTTGTGATGTGTTTTTATGTTTTAATCATTAATCGCTTGCTATGGCGTCCATTATATGCTTTTTCTAGTGCTCGTTTTGTATTGGAGTAAAAAAGATGTCAGGTGGCCCTTTACTACGTGTCGATCAAATCCAAAAATCCTTCACCAATGCTGAAGGCAAGCAATTATTAGTCTTAGATCATATTAATTTTCAACAGGAAAATCAGGAAATTATTGCTTTATTAGGCAAATCGGGATCGGGGAAATCGACCCTGCTGCGTATTATTTCGGGTCTTTCTAAACCCTCGGCCGGCCAGGTTTTTTATAAAGGCAACCCTGTAAAAGCACCATCCTTAGGCATTTCCATGGTCTTTCAGCATTTTGCCCTATTCCCCTGGTTAACCGTTCTTGAAAATGTCGCATTGGGACTTGAAGCACTCGGAATCCCTGCAAAACAAAGGCGTCACCAAGCCCTAGAAGCGGTAGATATGATTGGTTTAGATGGTTTTGAATCAGCCTATCCCAAAGAATTATCGGGTGGTATGCGACAACGGGTGGGTTTTGCCAGAGCTTTAGTGGTACAACCTGAATTGCTCCTTATGGATGAGCCCTTTTCAGCACTCGATATATTAACGGCCGAAAAATTAAGAACCGATCTGTTAAATATATGGCATCACCAAAGAACAGGTCTAAAGGGTATTTTACTGGTAACCCATGATATTGAAGAAGCCCTGTTGATGGCCCACCGTATCTTTATTTTCTCTTCCGATCCGGGTCATATTCAAGCAGAAATACCTGTCACATTACCTTTTCCGCGTGATACCGAATCGCCGGCTTTTCGTGGCTTATTGGATGAGATTTATAGGCTAATGACAACCAGTGAGCGTGAGCGATTAGTCCGTGCTAAGACCAAGACAAAAATGCAACCTATCAAACATTCAGAATATGCCTATCGTTTACCAGAAGTTGATATCTATGAATTAGCAGGTTTATTGGATGCTATGAAGTTTCATGAAAAAGATGGCAAAGTTAATTTGCCAGAGTTGGCCGATGAATTACATCTGAGCGTCGATGGTCTTTTCCCGCTCACGGAAGTGCTGGATATGCTTCATTTTACCCGGATTAGCCAAGGGGCTTTGGAATATTTACCGGCAGGCAGGGCTTTTGCATCGGCCGATATTTTAGAACGCAAACGTTTATTTGCCGAACACCTATTAGCAACGATTCCACTGGCTAACCATATACGCGAAGTGCTCGATACACGCCCTTCGCATCGAGCCCCCCGATCGCTTTTTCTGGAAGAATTAGAAGCCTTTTTAAGCAAGTCTGAAGCAGAACGTTTACTACGTATTATTATCGATTGGGGACGCTATGCCGAAATATTTGCCTATACCTATGATACTGATATGCTAAGCCTAGAGAACCCACAGTAAGTAGCTCGCAAGTTCAAAAAATCCCCTCCAGCCTTCGCCAAGGCTACGGCCTAACAGGCCCCCGCGCGGACGGACGCTCCAGCAGGTCGGCCCCTTTTAGAAAAGGGGCAAAGATAAGCATTGCTATAAAGCAGATATCCAGCAAGAACAAACCAGCAACGATAGCAACCACAAGAAGACGTCGGAATGATAAACATTGTAGACTCCCCTATTTTTCAAGCAATCTTACTATAATGGCAATGATTCTCACAAGGATCTTGCAATATATCGAATATTGATATAAGATATAACATGATTGTTGGTTTTAAGACCCAAACAGCTCAAGATATATTTGATGGGATTCTCAGTCGCTATGCGAGGAAAGTGCCCATGAATATACACGCTAAGGCTGTAAAGTTGTTTGACCAGATAAATTCAGCGCATGTTATAGACGATTTGAAATCACCGCCTGGTAATCGTTTAGAGCGTTTGAAAGGTAATTTATCAGGCAAATGGAGTATGCGAATTAATAATCAATGGAGAATTATATTCGAATGGAAGGAAAATCAGGCATTCAATGTCGATATAGTTGATTACCATTAAAAACGAGGTGAATGATGCTACCTAAAAAACGTCCCCCTACTCATCCCGGTGAAATGTTGAAAACCGAGTTTCTGGAACCTTATGGTTTTTCACAAAGTGAATTTGCTAAAAACTTGCGTTGGAGCTATGCACGACTCAATGAAATCGTCCATGGTAAACGTGGGGTTTCGGCAGATTCAGCATTGGCATTTTCTGAAGCACTGGGTACCACACCAGAATTCTGGTTGAATCTACAAAGAAACTGGGATCTATGGCATGCAATGAGAAAACATAACCATGTACCTTTGATGAAGAAAGCGTCTTAAGGATTAAACCTGGCCTTTTCTTAGGCGGAGATCATAGAAAATCGCCAACATACAAGCGTTTCCTAATGGATTAAAGAAAACGGTTGAGACCCATGCGAAGAAGTATTGGATATTTTTGGATTCTCCTATAAATGTCAGGAATGGATGCGTGAATGTCCATAGTCTCATCCAATGGCTCGTCTCGACAACAGTACTCAGATCTGTGCCTGCCCCCCAAAAAAAGAACCAGCCTGCTAGTATAGAAACTGCAATAAGACAGACGCCCAGTAGTAACAAACCAGAAGCCATAGTGACCACAACAAGACGAATAGTCGAAAACCACCAATGTTTCGAAACCAATGCAAAACTAGCTCGGATAGAACCCCAAACACCCCGATTATCAACGATGGCTATATAGCAAGAAAAAGCAAGATATACGGTTAGCAGTATAATGGGTATTACAATGAATAGGATTTCACAAATAACCTTCAGAGAGGAAGCAACAACATGGTTTTGTACCAGTTCTATCATGGGTCTTAAAAGTAATAGACCACTACCAACATACATGACCATGGTTAAAAAAATAATCATTGAAACAACCCAGGTTTTTTTAACAATGTCTGCCCATGCTAAACGCTTGTACGTTTTCTGTCCTCTGCATTGATGAATGCAATGAATAATTAAAGTGTTGCCCAAGCCATAAAATAAACTGATCAGCATCATCATAATGATGCATAGACCATAACTGATACTCATGATGTAATATTCAGGCAGGTCTATTATTTTCAAAAGTTTTGAAAAGAGTTCATGGAAATGAATATGCTGCAATAGCACGCCGAGCGTCGCAAAAGCCACTGAAAAAGGCCATACAGAACTAAAGGTTGATTTCCACAGACCAAAACCTGATCGCACAACTTGCCACGCCGTTTGGGGCTGGGTGGGCACAATAAACATTTTAGTTCTCCTTATTTTTAAGACTATCGTCCATAAAAAATTCTTCCTAAACACTAAGGCTTTCCTTCCTTAAACGTAAATCGCAAAGTGTTTCTAACATGAATGCATGCAGCAATGGGTAAAGAAAAGCATTCAAGAACCAGAACACCGGAACAGTCACTGCTTTGGTCTGCTGCCCCACATCTGTCACGCTTTTATCTCTAAAAAAAAGCCAACCACCCAAGGTTACAAAGAGCACAACAAGCATTAAAATAAAAAAAACGAACGCAACAAGGCTAAGACGATTACTTAAAAACCACCAAAAATTTTCGCTGATTGCAAAACTATTCCGAATAGATTGCTCGACACCACCATCATCAACGATGGCTAGGTAGGGTGCAAAAACAAGATAAATAGACAAAACAATACCCGGGATAATTAAACATAAGGTTCCAGCTAGTATCATTGAAAGCATTAAAATAACCACCAGGAAAAGCATACAGGTTTTTTTTAGGATTTTGTGCCATGGTAAGTAATGATATATTTTTTTTCCTCGACCCCGGTGTATCGCATCAATGATCGAAGCATGAATCCACACACTTAGCATGCCTATAATGAATAAGCTTGGCGTGAGTGAATAATTATCAACAGCACTTATCGTATAATAGCCATACCATGCATTCAGGGTTGCAAAGCCTATTGAAAAAGGCCACACAAATCTAAAGGTCGATTTCCATAGACCAAAACCTGATCGCACAACTTGCCACGCCGTTTGGGGCTGGGTGGGCACAATAAACATTTAGACTCCTCTATAGTCTTTATATAGTCTAGGAAGCCTTTCTATGCCACGGGGCTTAGATTCTGACATAATAAGCCCTATGCGACGGATCATTCTACTATTCTGCCTTTGCCTCTACCCTTGGACTGTTATGGCCGAGAATAAGGCGTGGATACTGAAAATAAAGGGCTTAAAGCCTAGCGATCAAGCGGCCCTATTAAACAGCTTAGATTTCAAACTAAAAATAACAGATGATGGCTTAAATCAGAGGGTTTCTACAGATATAGCAAACTATTTGGCAATTATTGGTTATTATGAGCCCTATATCCAATGCCATAGTACTGTCCCTAGACAAACAGGCTCTGGCATATTCCGTGCCTTCCAATCGAACAAACAACAAGTCAGCTGTACTGTCACCTACGGTCCTCCCCTGCTCATTCAGCGTATCAACGTGCTGCTAGAGGGACCTGGGCGGCAAGACCCTGCATTAAAGACCTTGCTCACAAACTGTCCCCTCAAGCCTGGGCGGCGTTTTGAACATAAAAGCTATGAGGCTTACAAAGATAAACTATTAACAAGAGCCCTAGAACAAGGTTATCTGGAGGCTACTTTTATAGAAAACCAAGTCCGTGTTGATCTATTACGACAACAAGCAACGATTAGACTTAGATTGGTAACAG
This sequence comes from Legionella genomosp. 1, assembly GCA_945878715.1. Taxonomy (GTDB): domain Bacteria; phylum Pseudomonadota; class Gammaproteobacteria; order UBA6186; family Azoamicaceae; genus CADEGZ01. Next base: position 44,673 of record CAMCTX010000004.1, read on the forward strand.
GCAGAGCTTTTAGCTTTGGTCCTGTCTCTTTTCCAGAACCACCCTATCCCAGGTCCTTTTTAGCAAAATATCTTTCCTTTAAACCCGGAGATCCCTATCGTACGGAAACCGTGTTTAAACTACAAAAAGACTTGTTAGATAGTGAATTATTTAAGCATGTACGTGTAGAACCAGAACCCGATACGCATGGATCGTCCCGTGTTCCCTTAAAAGTACACTTGGATCCCAAGGCACGCAACCATTATACCTTTGGTCTTGGATTTGGTACCGACACAGGTTTACGAGAACGACTACACTGGGAACGTAGACGTTCTGCATTGCCAGGACACCGTGTTCAAGTAAGTGCTAAAACATCACAAAGAGCCAATCAAGCCCGCATGCTTTATAGTATGCCGCTCAACAATCCCAAGACCGATCGTGTGGATTTTGACACGCAGATTGTTGAAGAAAAACCGGCTGACAAAAAGTACAGTCTACGCCATGAAACAACCCTAAGTGCTGTCAAGAAAATAGATCGCTTAGAACGTACACTTTCTACACGTTTTTTGTCTGAATCTTTTCGAGATCTGCCCAATACATCTAAACAGAATGCCCATTTTCTGCTGCCTCAAATAAGCTATACGTGGACACAGCAGGATGCCATCTTCAATCCTGGATCACACAATCAAGGTCTGCGCCTAGGTCTAAAAATACAAGGGGGGTTAGCCTCTTTCGGATCCAGTACGAATATCATTCGCACCGATCTGCGATTAAAAGGCATTAAAACACTCAGCGAAAAAACACGACTCATTATACGTGGTAATTTAGGGGCTATGGATTCTAAAGATAAACAGAAAATACCACTCAGTTTACGTTTTTTTACAGGTGGCGATCAAACCGTGCGCGGCTTTGGTTATCAATCCCTGGGCCCTACAGAAAAAGATCCTTTGGGCAATCTGATTGTAGTCGGTGGTCGCTATCTAGTGGTGGGTAGCATCGAATGGGAAAGAACCCTCTATAAAAAAATGGGCGTGGCTGTTTTTTCGGATGCGGGTAATGCCATGAATCATTTCGGTCAAAAACTTTTTTACAGTGCCGGTTTTGGTCTGCGCTTTGCAACAGCCCTGGGATCGGTTCGTATCGATTTAGCACAAGCACTACCGCGCAATCAACGAAAACCCAGGCTACACTTAAATTTTGGCATGGATTTTTAAGATGACTTTTTGGCTACGGGGTTTCTTCTATGGTCTAACCTTAATACCCCTTTTCCTGATTCTAGGCTTTACAACAGAAAAAGGTACACAGCTTAGCGTAGGCTTGATACGTGATTGCGTTATCAAAGATTTACACTATCAAACCTTAGAAGGTCGATTAATCGATAAAATCGTTATCAAAACAGTTTCTTTTGAAACAGCGACTCACACTTTTTCCGCGCAGCAGGCTGAATTAAAAATAGATTTACTATCCTTCCTTAAAGATTCACTCTATCTGCCTGCTTTTTCGATCAAAGATGCCCTGCTAACATCAAAAACACGCCCCAGCGATCCGCTAAAAATAACAAATTTTAGCTTGGTATCTATCCCCGCATCGAAAAAAATACCCTCTGCTTTTAACTGGATTCTTCAGACATGCTTTAAAGAACAATCCTTAACCCTACAAGGCATGCTTGCTTTTGCACAGCAAAAAGACACCCCCTGGCAAGCAACACTCAGCCTACAAACCAGCATACCCTTAGAAAAACAGGGTATTAGAATCGATGATTTATATCTTAGCCTGAGCCCTCAAACGCCCGGCCTACTAGCATTTATCGGAGGCGGTCGGATTGGAAAAGCACCCTTTAACCTAGAAGGCTACACCGATCTGCATAAATCCTTTGAAAGCACCTTCAAACTAAAAAGTGAATTAATTCCTATTTACCAGACTGCAGCAATATCTATCAAAACCATGGCCGATCTGGACCTACATTACCATGATAAAATATTAAGCATTCAAGGCACCTTACGTATTCCAGAAGCTTTGATTCTACTGGATAACAATGAATTAGCCCTTCAACGTTCACGCGATGTGATGATCCTTCATGCAGAGGATCACGCACCTCGGTTATTTAAAATAATCCGCAATATAAAGCTTATTTTAGGTGATAACCTGCGCATTAAAAGCGCTAAGCTCGAGGCGAATCTTAGTGGTAATCTTACAATCTCTGAACGAACGGATGGACTTTTAGCAGCCTTTGGTCGTCTTTCTATCCAACAAGGCACCTACCGTCTACAAGGTCGTACACAGTTTATTCGCCAAGGTTCTTTGTTATTTCCTTTTGGTACACTCCTCAATAATCCCTTACTCGATATACAACTCTACACCAAACGTTTTGCTCAGAGTGATTCTGAAGACGGTGGTATTTATATACAAGGAAGCCTACAAAAACCCTTGATGCAAATTTATGCAAAAGATGAATATCGACAATCGGCCCTATTATCAGGCTTGGGGCTTGGGGATCCCGAAAAAGAAAACAGTGATAATCAACAAAAAACCATGGCCCAAACAGCCCTATTACTCTCGGGTCAAAATAATCCCTTCACACATATTTTAGAATCGGGTTTTGGCATTGATGAATTTAAACTGGAATCACGTAGCCTTAAAAATAGTTTAAATAATCATACAACAACCGATACAGCCGTAGTTTTAGGAAAACCTCTATCACCTAAACTCTATCTACAATATGTGCAAACCATTATGGAGCCCTTAAGTACGGTGCGTTTAAAATATGCCCTGACACCCAAGTTTAGCACCAGCGTAGAAAGTAGTACCGAAGGTTTTGGCGGCGATCTGACCTTTAGTATCGAGAAGGATTAAACTTTTTCTGTAACTATTCACCTCCTTTAGTTTCTCATGTCTCGATAGTTGCTTCAGCCCTCACCCCCCGGCCCTAACGGGGCCGGACCCCTCCCCCACAAAGCGGGGTGAGGGGCTTCCAATAAATGACCTCCTTCTTTGATAAGTGATTAGTCTTTGTAAAAGACTGTGGGTCATTTTCCATTAAACAACCATTTGAGCCCATCGCTTGGAGATAGGCGATGCTTTTGCACAGTCAATCAGTAGCTTCGCACACGACAGAAAATCTTAGCCCCTTCTATAGACCTAAAAAAGCCCGATATTTTTTGCTGCGCTTTTGTTATCCTGATATCGTTTTCTCCTCGATTGTTCGTAAAAAGCACAACTGCTCAGAAGAAAAATAGCGGACTTTAGATCCAAAAGATCTCTGCGATCGTTTAAAGAGACTATTTCAATAGGGGTTAGAAAAAAAAAGCGCTGAAAAAACCCGTCAAGTATTTTTTATGGTTTAAAAATTTCTTGGAAGCCCCTCACCCCGCTTTGTGGGGGAGGGGTCCGGCCCCGTTAGGGCCGGGGGGTGAGGGCTGAAGCAGCTATCGAGACATGAGAAACTAAAGGAGGTGAACAGTTACCTTTTTCTTTCTCTAGCATCATCAACTTTTGCTTCGCGTCTGTAATCACTTCCGCGGGTAATCCTGCAAGTTCAGCCACCTGGATCCCATAGCTTTTACTGGCAGGACCTTCTTGGACGGTATAAAGAAAAACAAGCTTGTCACAATGCTCGGCCACAGCCAAATGAACGTTTGCAACCGTGTTATACAGTTCGGCAAGTGCCGTCATTTCGAAATAATGCGTGGCAAATAAGGTCTTTGCCTTTAAAGATTGTACCAAATACTGTGCAATCGCAAAAGCCAATGATAAGCCATCAAAGGTACCCGTACCACGTCCAATTTCATCAATAAAAATTAAACTATGCGCAGTTGCTTGTTTGAGGATATGCGCCATCTCTGTCATTTCAACCATAAAAGTCGAGCGTCCACTGCTTAAATCGTCTGAGGCACCCAGACGTGTAAAAATCTGATCGAAATGGCCAATGTCTGCACGTGTAGCCGGTACAAAACAGCCCATATGCGCCAGAATAACAATCAGTGCATTTTGCCGCATATAGGTCGATTTACCCCCCATATTGGGGCCGGTCACAATTAATAACTGTCGTGTGGCATCTAAAGAAAGATCATTCGAGACAAAGCGCTTATAAAGTGCCTCTTCTACGACCGGATGTCGTCCTCCTTCAATACGTAGTTCTGTACCCTCCGACAGATGAGGCTCTGTCCAACCCAGACAATCCGATCGCTCGGCTAAACAAGCCAACACATCGACTTCTGCCAGTATTTGGGCTGTTGCCTGCAAAGCAGGCAGTGATGTTTTAATGGTGAGCAGTAAATCTTGATAGAGCTGCTTTTCTAAAGCCAATGCACGATCACGACTGGCTAAAATCTGATCTTCAAAGGTTTTAAGGGCAGGTGTAATATAGCGTTCTGCATTCTTAAGGGTCTGACGACGCTGATAATCTGGTGGTGCAGATCCTGCTTGTCCACGGCTTATCTCGATATAATAACCATGGATCTGATTAAAGCCCACTTTTAAAGTAGAAAGACCTGTGCGTCTGCGTTCCTCTTTTTCCAGATCGGCCAGAAAGTCACCCGCATGATGCCCCTGTTGTCTGATTGCATCTAAGGTTGGATCGAATCCATCGGCAATCACCCCCCCTTCACGAATCAAATTAGCAGGCGATTCTAGCAAAGCCTTTTCCAGTATTTGACGAAGGTGCGGAAAGGTTTCTAAAGCGGCCTGGTAGCTGGCAAGCAAGGGATCGTCTAGGGTTAATAATAAGACTTGCAGAGGCTCTAAATGTTGTAAGGCACGCCTTAAACGGACTAAATCTTGAGGCCTGGCCGATAAAAGCGCAATCCGCCCTAAAATACGTTCCATATCTCCAATGGGTTTAAGCGCTGCCTCTAAAGTACTATAGGATTGCGCTTTGATTAAAGCAGCCAAGGCTTTTAGGCGCGCGCTTAAGCGTGATCGATTACGTAAAGGCCTAGCGATCATTCTTGCTAGCAATCGACTCCCCATCGACGTGCTGCAGGTATTTAGCAATGAAAAAAGTGTAGGCGCTGTCTCATTTTGTAGGGTACGTGTTAACTCAAGGTTGCGCCGGGTTTGTGCATCCATTTGAATGGCCGCTTGGGCTTCATCGATATGCCATTGATAGACGATAGGCGTTCTAAGCTTTTGTGTTTCTGCCACATAATCTAACAAGGCCCCTGCTGCAAAAAGTGCGTTTTTTAAGTCAGGATCCTTCAATAATAGGTTTTCAGCCTCTTTCGAATAATCTTTAAATGCTGTGTGCGCTTTATTAAAATCGAATGATCCCGGTGTGCGTAATAAAACATTTTTGCACCCATGAGAAACCATTGCAAACAGATCGGGGCTATTGACTAAAATTTCCACAGGGTTTAAGCGTGCGAGCTGTTGCCCAAGTTCAGTGCTGCTATAAACACTCAAAAGCTCTAAGCGTCCACGGCTTAAATCTAAGGAAGCTATGCCATAAGCATGGGTATTTGGATCCTTATACAGTGCCAATAAAAGATTATCTGTACAGGCTTCTAATAAGGCTTCATCCGTAATCGTACCAGGGGTTAAGATCCTGACAACCTCACGCTGCATGGGTCCTTTTAGCAGACCTGGTTCCCCTATTTGCTCACAAATGGCAATGGTTTGACCCAATTGCATGAGTTTTGCAATATAACCTTCGGCTGCATGGTAAGGCACGCCCGCCATGGGAACAGGGTTGCCTGCACTTTGTCCACGATGGGTTAGGGTAATATGAATCAGCGTGCTTATCTTATGGGCATCTTCAAAGAATAATTCGTAAAAATCGCCCATGCGGTAAAACAATAAATGATCGGGATAGTGTTTTTTAATCCCCAAATATTGTTGAATCATAGGGGTATGATTTTGCAGTTCCATTAACATGCCCCCTTGAAAAATCCCCCCGACCTGTCGGTCGGCCCCCTTTTAAAAAAGGGGGCAAATAGCTATCTAGGGTTAATGCTTAGAAAATTTAGGATCCCAGACAATATGCTTATTCGGCTTGCCTGCATCATCCAGTGCTACAAAGGTAAAGGTTCCTTCGGTAACCTGTTCACAGGCACCATAACGCATACGATGTGCAAAAACTTTAATTTTAACACTGATGGAGGACTTGCCTGTTTTAAGGATCGTTGCATAACAACCCACTAAATCGCCCA
>CAMCTX010000005.1 GCA_945878715.1 Legionella genomosp. 1
TCGACATAAGTGCCTGATTCGAGTTCTAGACTGTTTAAATCAACGAGATCTCGTACAGAAGATGGTAAGTAATATTCGAAGAACTCCCGTGCAACGCTTAGATTGGCCATCGAACTTTTAAAAAGTTTGTCATGGGGTGAATGAACGACGTTCATGAATATTTACTAATCCTTGTTGCATAAAGGATTAGCATGAAGCACAAGGTACGCTGTGTCTATCCGATAAATATCGGAGACGCTGGCTTTTTACTCAATACACCTCGATCATTTACTCAATACAATGAGTAAATCAGCCGGAACTGGTCCTAAGGGTGTGTGTATGCTAGGCTGGCGCTTGTTATATAAGATTTTTTGGGAGATCTGCATGTTACCCTATATTCTTGTTCTCTATTACAGCCGTTATGGCTCGGTCGCTTCTATGGCGAACCTTATTGCCAGAGGCGTACACATGGTGGATGGCATTGAAGCACGGATAAGAACTGTACCCAGTTTGCTATCCACCGCAGAGCCCCTACCAACCCCTGTACCCGTGCCAACAACAGGTGATATCTACGTAACGCTGGACGATCTCAAAAACTGTGCAGGCCTTGCCATGGGTAGCCCTACGCGCTTTGGTAATATGGCCGCACCTCTAAAATATTTTATAGATACAACCAGTGGATTATGGATGTCGGGTGCCTTGGCAGGAAAACCTGCTGCCCTTTTCACTTCTTCTGCCAGCATGCATGGGGGGCAAGAAAGTACCTTGCTTAGCATGATGCTGCCTTTATTCCACCAGGGTATGTTGATCTTGGGTTTAGCACCTACTGAGCCTGTATTGGCAAGCACACAAACGGGTGGCACGCCTTATGGTGCAAGTCATGTAACAGGTGCAAAAGGTAAGCAACCCATTAGCGAAGATGAGAAGCATTTGTGTTTGGCTTTGGGTACGCGCTTAGCGACGACGGTACTACAATTGCAAAAACCCTGACGAACCAACCCTACAGGGCCGGCCTCGATCCCGGCCCCTACAAATCTAATACCTCTTTCACAAAAGGAATCGTTAAACGTTTTTGTGCTTTAAGCGATGCTTTATCTAAAATGTCGAGTCTTGAAAAAAGTTGTGTCATATCACGTGGACAATGGTTTAAAAGAAAACGTGCCACCGTTTTATTTAAGACTAACCCCCTTTTCAGAGCCCGCAGTTTTAAGGTTTGTTCTTTTTGATCATCGTCTAAAGGTTCTAAGACATAACATAAGCCCGAAGACAAACGTGATTGTAAATCGGGCAGTGCTAGACTTAAATCTTTAGGCCGCAGACAAGCAGAGACCAATAAAAAATGTCCCTTTAAACGAATGGCATTAAACAAATGAAAGATCGCCTCTTCCCACTCTGTATTTCCTGCAATGAGATCGATATCATCCATACAAATAAGTCCCACTTCTTCCATACCCTTTAAAGCCTCTGGCTTAAAATGCTGAAATTGACGCATGGGTATATAAATCGCAGGTTGACCTTGTTTAGAACGTGCTTGAGACAGCGCTTGTAAAAGATGGGTTTTTCCAGAACCTGAAGATCCACTCAAGTAAACAAAGGGCTCGCCTTCTAAAACAGCCATACGCCCTAAAGTATCTATGATTTGTGCATGATGGCCCACATAAAAATTCTCGAAGGTCGCATCATCCCTTAACTGAAAGCTTAAGGCCAATTGATCCAACATTTTATTCGGGTCCGCGCAGGGTGAAAAATAGTTCCCCTAAAGACGGTTTGGCAGAAAGATCGGGGACTAATAAATGCCCCTTAGAGAGCTCTTGTATTAGCTTATCTTGTGAGAGCGTGCTATTCAGATAAAGCTCCATACTATCAGGACCAATTTGCTGAATACGCACTTTGCTAATACAAGGCATTTTTTCTAAATACTGCATAATTCTCGCATAATCTTCAGCCTCTAACACCGCAGATACATGCAACGATAAATGCCGAATAGTAGGAAGCGCAACCGCTGTAACAGAAGTCTGTGGCTGAACCTGCTTTACTAAACGATCGATAAGGCCATTAAAGAGTGCTGCTTGATCGGCTGCTTTGCTCTCCCAGCTCGATGTGGCTGGTTTTGTGTCTGGCGTCTCGGTCCTTTCATCGCTTAGAACAGGTTGCTGGGGTACTATCGTCCACGTTGCGACCCATTCTTCGCCCTGAAGCCTTAAAGAACCCAAGACAATACGTTCGGGATGATAGCGTTTTGAAGCCAATCGCACTTTATCGAAGGCTTTTGCCTGAATATCTTCTGCAGTCATTTGTGAACTATCTAATAAATCGATTAAGGGCAGTACTAAAGGCATGGCGCGCTGCTTAAAGTTTCTTTCCACAGTCGTTAAAAGTGTTGGATCGGTGTCGGCACTTAGCCAATGCACACCTTCGTTATTCTCAAGCACTAACCATAACAGCGTGAGTGGACGTTCTTTGGGCACGGGAGATCCCCCTGCTTCTTTAAGAAGACGATCTACCAATGGCTCATTGAAAGTCACTTTCGCCGTACGCTGATCATCAAGTCCTTGATGGTAGGATAATTGTTTCACATAGGGATCGGGATCGCTCATCGCCTTACGAATGGATTCTTTCTTCAGAATATCTGCACCCGCAATTTTCGAAAGCAGTGCTGAAAAGGCTTGTTGGGTTAGCTTGGTGGGATCGACTTCTGCATCGTCGAGGGCAATGGGGACTTCTGCCTGGTATAAATCCTTCAGGACCTCTGCAAAAGCACCCCCTGCCCCCCATAGGACAAGAAAAGCCAGGAAAAGCACCGATTTTCTAGATAAAGCTTGTACGATCATAGTCTCTCCCTTGTACCATAGCCTACCGTAGCCCTCAAGACCCAGGGCACCCCTACCAATCTATCATGTAGTGTTTTAAGATAGTGCCTGTGTTTTTGTCATTGCGAAGGCCTTTAGGCCCGAAGCAATCCAGGCATTAAACAAGCAGCTAACTAATTATTTCTAGATTGCTTCGCGATGTTCAGAAGGAAAATTTTTATGCAAGTTTCAACAGCTGCCAATGCCGATATTCTGGGTGAAACATCACACCGTGCTGCTATACACACTGCCACAGACCAAACGCAATACACACAGCTCGCCATGTTTTTTGTGGGGCTTTTATTAACAGCCAATGTCATCGGTGAAAAGCCTTTGGTCTTTGGTCCCATTATCTTGCCAGCGGGTTTGCTATTATTTCCTATGACCTATCTGTTGGGCGATGTTTTAACAGAACTCTATGGCTTTGCCCGATCGCGTCGTGTGATTTGGATGGCCATGCTCTGCAATTTATTTATGTGCTTGATGTGCAAACTCAGTATTAGCCTACCGGCTGCGCCCTATTGGCAACACACGGATGCCTATGCACAAATCTTAGGCAGCTCAAGTCGTTTAATGGCTATCTCAGTCTTTACGTATTTTAGCGGTGAGCTTATCAATGCCTATATTGTTTCCAGACTTAAACTCAAAATGCAAGGTCGTCTTTTTTGGTTTCGTGCCTTATGCGGGAGTTGGATTGGCGAGTTTATTGAAACATCTCTGTTTATTCCCCTGGCCTTTTATGGCCGTATGCCGAATGAAGAATTACTAAGACTCGCGCTTTTCTACTATGCCTTTAAAGTGAGTTATGCACTCTGCGCCATGCCTTTTGCCAACAAACTGGTACAGGTTCTTAAACGACAAGAAGCAAGCTAAAAAAAGGTGTGATATCACGCATAGGATCACTATTCTATGGCTGTTTATTTAGCAAAAAAGAAAGTTGCTTGACATTCTCTGACTTTCATGATACCCTCAAAAAAAAATAAAAACTTAAAGAGAGATGAGCATGTTTTTTAGCGATAATCCAATCACAGAAGCCATTAGAACCGGTAATCTAGACGCTTTAAGCGTTTTAATCGATCAAAATATTCATCTTCTTAGTTCCAAAGTATGGACGCATCACTCTTATCAGCGCACAGAGCTTGATTTAGCCCTGGACTGCGATCTACCTAGTGAAAATCGTATGCCCATTACCCAGCTATTGTTTGCATCTGGCCTTAACACTCGAGCAAATAGACTTGATCGCTATAAACATTTCGACTCTCCCCAAAAACTCATTGCTTTTCTGAAAAGCAACGAAAGTAAGCCTTTGGTCTTTAATCGAGCCTTTTCAGTGGTTGCCGACTATCCCATGCCCAACCTATGGGCTAGTCTTTTTGACCCCAATCCTAAACATCCAAAAACTCCAGAAGAAATCAAAAGCGATATTGCTAAGTTTTATCAAAAACTGGAAGGGTTTAGCCACTGGTATCAATATGAGATTCAGGAAACAGAACTTAGATTTCCAAATAACCATGAAACATTCGAAGCTTTTAAAAAATATCTAAGATGTTTTGACTTAAAGTATTATAAAAAAGTTCTATGTGCCAACCTTGATGAGCTTGATGATGGCAATCATCTTCTCAAAGAAAATCAGCAAGATCAGATGGTTTATAGGTATTACCAATCTTGTGAAAAAAGTGGCTTCACACCCCCAAAACCCATCACGTTTCAAGACTTACAAAAAGCTTTTGAAGAAGAATCCTTTAATCAAGATCGCATTGAAAATTTAATTAAAAAATTAAGCCCCAAAACTAAACAAATTGCGTTGCAATGGGTTTCTTATAGGTATAGCAAAGAAGAATCTAGAGAAAAATCGGAAAAATTTCTGCTAGTCCTTGAACTGTTATACACAAATGGCGCTAATAAGATCGATAAAGATTTAATAGAAGCTATTGAAATAAGTGATCTCAAACGAATAACACAACTTATTCATGATGGTGTTCAACTAAACACTCAAACTGGACATAACACACCCTTAACCATTGCAGCTAAAAAAGGCGATGCACATGTTGTTGAACTACTTATACAACATGGTGCATTAGTCAACCCAACCATGTCTGATTACACCCCATTGATGTGTGCTATTGCCAGCAATCATCCTAATCGTCTGAATCTTGTGGAAATTCTTCTAAAAAATAAAGCTGAAGCAAACCCAGAACATAGGCTGAAAGGTAGCACCCCTTTGTTATTGGCGCTTGCCGAACAAAAGACAGCTATCGCAAAACTTCTTGTTTTAAACGGCGCTAATGTGAATGATAGAAGAGAGTCATTTGACCACCCTTTGCAATATGCCTTTGAGACGGAAGATCTTGAGCTTATGTGTTTGATATTTCATAGAACTTCTAATATTGTAGCCTCCACGCTAAAATTATCTTTTAGTAAAGAACCATTATTGCTTGACTATTCAATAACCAACGGAGATGAAAAACTTCTTAGATTTTTAATTAAACACAATTCTGATATACTTATCGAGTACAATCAATCAATCAATAGGCTTATTGACACCAATCGAGTTCATAAAAATCTTAAAAAACATTTATGCCATTTTGATAATCCAGAAACATTTTCCTATTACCTTAAGCATCATGAAAACACTGAAAACAGGGCTTTTTTCGACAGAGCCTGCGCCACTGTTTCAGACAATTCAAGGCTGCGCATGTGGGCCCGGTTGTTTGATCCAAATAGACCAAACCCCCAGCATCCAAGAACCCAGGAGACCATAGATTCTAAAACCAAGCAGTTCTATGCAAGATTGCAAGGCTTTTCTGCTTGGCATCAAACAACCACCCACATACACCTTCGTCCTCATCAAGAAAGATGGCAAGCCTTTAGAACTTATTTAAAAGGCTATGAGCAGGAAGAGGCCTTGATGTTGGCTTTAAATGCTCGTGATTCTCAATTTAAAGCATTACCTTTTGATATAAAGGATCTTATCGCAGAGCAGTTAATGACAAAACAACCTAACATAAGAATGGCGTATCTGTACCATCAATTCCCAGCACAAAGATTTAGGGAAGCAGAAGCAAAACGAAAAGCAGATAGAGAGCTAAGAGCCGATGCTACCGAAAGAAGAATGGCAAGAAACTTTTTAGGCTAATAACTAGGTTTGATATCAACGCTCTGCTGATCAGTCCTCGTTGAAGACTGCTTTATAAAAGGATTGTTACACTTCTTATGTCCTTCGAAATGTGTCCTTCCAAAACCAGGCGTATAGAACTGTCCGGTCTTTGATTGAAGATCTAAGCTTTGTAATTTTTGGATCAAACGCGTTTGGTTTAAGCTCTTTGCATAATCAAAAGCTGTTTTATCCTCATCATCCAGAAAATGTATAAAAACCTCTGGAGCCACACTTGCTTGTAAAATACAAAGAGCTACATCTTCTAGTCCTATTTTACTCGCCAATAATAAAGTGGTACAGCCATTTTGGTCTGGAAGGCTAAAGTTAATATATTTTTTCAATCTTTTAGCTTCTTTTATAAAGAAAATTGCAACCCCTGGGTTTTTATCACGAATCAAAAAATGTAAGGGGGTGGCTAAACCATCATCAAATGCCTGAGCATTAACAGACACTTCGTGTTGCAATAATAAACGTAAATAATTTTTTTGCTTGGAGGATTTTTTTCTGGATATAACTGATAAGGCATTCAAGCCACGAATATTGTAATTTGGATCTACACAACGTGTTTGTAATAAATATCGAAGTTCCTCTAGAGAATTGTCTTCTAGTAATTCCTCATTAAATCTTACTTCTCGATTCACGATACGATTCAAAGAAGGAAAATAATAGGAAAACTTGCGATCAAAATCACCTAAGGCCTGGCTGGCACTTGCATAGAAGTCGGCCATTATTGCATACAAGGGATCATCCAAGTCGTTTGCCTGTGGCCATTCTTCATCTTGTAACCACTCGTCGTCTGGTGATGGTGGAAGCATTATCTTTACTCCTGCTCATATTATTATCCATCAGGCAAAGAGGCGATTGACGCATGAAAGTAGGGTATTGATTAAAGGATTGAGAATGACTGACAAGGTCTTGGTCATCATTAACACGATCAAAATCATAAAACCATAGGGCTCTATCCTATCCAATACCAGTGCTAAACGCGGGGGTAAAAAAGAAGCCAGTACCCGACTACCATCTAAGGGTGGGATCGGAATAAGATTCACAACCATCAGCAAGGCATTCATCATAATACCTGCCTGGGCCATATAGACTAGAAAAGAAGCTTGTTCAAAACCCATGCGTACGCATGAGATGGCTAGCTTGGCACCCAAAGCCCAGCCTATCATCATCAGCGCATTGGCCATGGGGCCTGCAATGGCTACTAAGGCCGTATCGCGTCTAGGATGCTTGAGATTACGCCAGGTAATGGGTACGGGTTTGGCCCAGCCAAACATAAAACCACCCATGGTTAAACATAAGAGCGGAACAATAATCGTTCCGACGCGATCAATATGCTTGAAAGGATTGAGTGTAAGACGCCCGAGCATGAGGGCTGTTTTATCGCCGAGTAACAATGCTACCCATCCATGGGCCACTTCATGCACGGTAATACCAAACAATACCGGCAAGGCCCAAATCGCGATTTCTTGTACCATGTTAAAATTGTTCATACTTTTTTAGGCCTCGAGAGCTACGCAATGCGCGGGCTTATCGTGCATCGCATGGGCGGGTGCTAAGGCAGCGCTTAATGTTTGTGCGGTATACATCTCAGAGACAATATCGCAGCCACCGATTAATTCCCCTTGAATATATAATTGGGGGAAAGTAGGCCACTGTGCATAACCCGGTAAGGTCGCACGTATATCGGGATTGGCCAAAATATCCACATAGGCATAATGTACATTCAGGCGATCTAAAATCTGTACTACTTTGGCTGAGAAACCACATTGCGGTGCCTTAGGCGATCCCTTCATATAGACCAACACTGGGTTATGTGCGATCTGTGCCTGAATTTTTCCGATGGTTGTTGTATCAATCATTATTTTCTCCTCGCGATGAACACTAGACGCAGGCCTTCGCTAATGCCAGAATACAGGAAATCCCTATGATGGAAAAGGAAATACGCATGTCTATTACACTTCCTACCTTACCTTATGCCCTCGATGCCCTAGAACCCCATTTGTCCCATGAGACCCTAGAGTATCATTATGGCAAACATCACCAGACTTATGTGACAAATTTAAATAACTTACTTCCTGGTTCTGGCTTAGAACAGGCCGATCTAGAAACGATTATTCGAAGCAGCAGCGGCCCTCTTTTTAACAATGCGGCACAGATCTGGAACCATTCTTTTTATTGGGAGTGTCTCAGCCCAACCCTGAGCGAACCCACAGGCGAACTCTTAAAAGCACTCGAAAAAACTTTTGGCTCTGTGGCAGCTTTCCAAGAGGCATTCACCAAGGTAGCGATTGGAACTTTTGGATCGGGTTGGGCCTGGCTTTGTAAGACTGCTGCCGGTGATCTTGAAATAATAAGCACCTCTAATGCAGCGACCCCACTTTCCAACCCAGCACAAACGCCGCTCTTAACCTGCGATGTGTGGGAACACGCTTATTATATTGATTACCGTAATGCCAGAGCGAATTATGTCGCTTCTTTTTGGAAGCTTGTGAATTGGGATTTTGTAGCAAAAAACTTTAAAGGCTAGTCATGAACCATGTGATGAATGTCTATAAACGACTACCCGTGCGTTTTGAACGTGGCGAAGGTGTATGGCTATGGGACGATAAGGGCAAAAAATATCTCGATGCTGTAGGTGGTATGGCGGTGAATATTTTGGGTCATTCTCATCCTCGCGTGATTCAAGCCATTCAAGAACAAGCCTCTAAGCTTATTCATTGTTCTAATCTCTATGAAAGCACCAAGCAATCAGAACTCGCAACAGCGCTATGCAAACTGAGTGCTTTGGACAAAGCATTTTTTTGTAATTCAGGTGCAGAAGCCGTTGAAGTGGCTTTAAAGCTTGCGCGTCTTTATGGACACCAAAAAGGCTTGGAATGCCCAAAAATTTTGGTCACCGAACATGCCTACCATGGTCGTACCTTGGCTTGTATTTCTGCGGGTGGTAATTTTAAAAACCAGAAAAACTTTGATCCTTTACTGCCTGGCTTTGTGCGTGTGCCTTTTAATGATATCCCCGCCATTCAAGCTGCGGCTAAAGCACATCCTGATATTGCGGCCATTCTGATTGAGCCTATTCAAGGTGAAAGAGGCATTATTGTGCCTCATGATGATTATCTACGAAATATCCGTAAAATTTGCGATGCCCATGGATGGCTGATGATGCTGGATGAAGTACAAACAGGCCTAGGACGCACCGGCACTTTTTTTCGTTACCAAGCAGAAGGTATTAAACCCGATGTTTTAAGCCTTGCCAAAGGCCTTGCCAATGGGGTACCGATTGGCGCTTGTTTGGCACAACTGCCCTATGCCGATTTATTTGAGCATGGTGCGCATGGCGCAACCTTTGGGGGTAATCACTTATCTTGCAACACAGCTTTAGCCACTTTAGAAGTTATTGAAGAAGAGCAGCTTGTACAGCATGCACAGAAACAAGGTGCATTATTAATCCAAAGTTTGCGTGCTGCTTTTAAAGATAATCCCCATATCATCGACATTCGCGGCAAAGGCTTAATGATTGGCATTGAGTTTAATCAGCCTTGTGCGGATATGATGTTCGAGGCTTTAGAACAGGGTATTTTATTTACCGTATCGCATCAGACAACGATTCGACTACTACCTTCGCTTAGGATTACAGATGCAGAAGTTGCGGAGTTGGTAAAGCGCTTAAGTACAGTAGTCCATGCGTATTCATTCAGTTCCTAAAAACTCGACAATCCACGCACTTCAATGCCCTATTTGAAAGGTCTTTTTAAGGGTTACACCAACCGTCCATGACATTGCTTATACTTGCGCTTAGAGCCGCAAGGGCATTCGTCGTTACGCCCAATTTTTACCCCATCACGGGTATAAGGGGATGATTGAACACCCGCATCCGTAGCAACCTCTGCATTAGCTGCTTGCGCTTGGGCAGTCGCAGTGGTAGCAGCGGGTAATTCTGCATGGGTATATTGCAAGTTCTTAGGCTCATGCTCACGCCATTGCTGATCAATGGTTTCTACATCGGATTGGCTTTTTATTTGGACACGCATCAACGTACCAATACTTTCTCGCTTAATGGTTTCTAGCATATCGGTAAACAGTAAAAAGGCTTCGCGCTTATATTCTTGTTTGGGATCTTTTTGGGCATAACCCCGCAAATGAATACTCTGCCGCATAGACTCCATCTCGGCCAAATGTCCACGCCAGGCTAGATCGGTGGCACTTAAAAGCACCGTCTTTTCTAAATGCCGCATGGCCCCTACACCCATTTCCGATTCTTTACTCTGAAGTGGCTGTCTAAAAGCATTGAGTATACGTCTATGCAAAGCATCACTATCCAGGGAAGTATCTTGTTCGAGCCATTCGGCAATCGCTAAACTCAAACCATAATCACGGTCCAAAGTACGCATCAGCCCTTCTACATCCCACTGCTCTTCAAAAGAGCCGAGCGGTATATATTCGGTAATAACCGCCTCAACTACACTCTCAAGCACAGCTTGTACCATGGCGCTGATATCCGCAGCCTCTAAGAGCTCATTGCGTTGTTGGTACATAATGCGACGCTGATCGTTGGCAACATCATCAAACTCTAACAGTTGTTTTCGAATATCAAAATTGTGTCCTTCAACTTTGCGTTGTGCGTTTTCTACCGCCCGTGTAACCCAAGGATGTGTAAGGACCTCACCATCTTTAAGGCCTAATTTGCGCAATAAGCCAGAAATATTATCGGACACAAAAATGCGAATGAGATTATCTTGCAAGGATAAATAAAAACGTGTGGAGCCCGGATCGCCTTGACGTCCTGAACGACCCCGCAATTGGTTATCGATACGACGCGATTCATGACGCTCGGTACCAATAATATGTAAACCACCCGCATCTACCACCGCCTGATGACGCTGTTTCCAGGCTTCTTTTTCGGCTAGATCGGCCTCTAAAGCTAATTTTCCGCCCAAGACAATATCCGTACCCCGACCTGCCATATTGGTGGCAATCGTGACAGCCGATGGCCTACCTGCATCGGCAATAATCTCTGCTTCGCGCTCATGTTGCTTGGCATTTAAGACTGCATGGGCAATACCTTTGCTTGTTAACAGCTTGGATAAAAATTCTGATATCTCAATAGAAATCGTACCGACCAAAACAGGCTGTTTGCGTGCAACACATTCCAAGATATCTTGAATAAGGGCCTCAAATTTTTCAGGCTGGGTTGCGTAAATAAGATCGCCAAAATCTTGGCGCTGGCTAGGTTTATTACTGGGGATTACCAACACTTCTAAGCCATAGATTTGTTGAAATTCATAAGCTTCTGTATCGGCGGTACCCGTCATGCCCGATAATTTCTCGTACAATCTAAAATAATTCTGGAAGGTAATAGAGGCTAAGGTTTGATTTTCATTTTCAATTTGTACACCTTCTTTGGCTTCGACGGCCTGATGGATCCCCTCCGACCAACGACGCCCTGGCATAATACGCCCCGTATGTTCATCGACAATAATCACCTGATCATCACGTACAATATAGTCGACATCTTTCTTAAACAAAGCGTGTGCCTTAAGGCCTGCATAAATATGATGCATAATCGAAATATGCTGCACATCATATAAACTCTCGCCTGCTTTTAATAAGCCTTCTTTCACTAAAAGTGCTTCGATTTTCTCGTGCCCTTCTTCGGTTAAAAAGGCCTGACGGCTTTTTTCATCCACACTGTAATCGCCCGGGCCGTCTTTTTCAATTTGGCGTTTTAAACGGGGAATAATATGATTAATATGTTCATACAGCTGGGAACTATCCTGATCCATCCCAGAGATAATCAAGGGTGTACGTGCTTCATCAATTAAAATAGAATCGACTTCATCTACCACCGCAAAATGCAAAGCCCGTTGCACACGCTCTTCGGGTGAGAAAACCATGTTGTCGCGTAAGTAATCAAAACCAAATTCATTATTGGTACCATAACTAATATCGGCACCATAGGCTGCTTGTCGCTCGGCCACACTTAAACCATGTACGACCACACCCAGGCTAAGCCCTAAGAAATCATAAATGGGTTGGTTCCAGAGTGCATCTCTTTTAGCCAAGTAATCATTCACCGTGATTAAATGCACGCCTTTGCCTGTGAGGGCATTCAAATACAGGGGTAAGGTTGCCACCAAGGTTTTACCTTCTCCGGTACGCATCTCGGCAATCTTTCCATCGTGGAGTGCCATCCCGCCCAATAGCTGCACATCAAAATGGCGCATGCCCAGCGTTCTTTTGGAAGCTTCTCTCACCACCGCAAAGGCTTCGGGTAGTAGACTCTCTAGCGAGGCACCTGCCGACAATCGTGCTTTGAATTCAGCTGTTTTAGCCCCTAAAGCCGTATCAGACAAAGCCATCAACCCCGGTTCTAGGGCATTGATTTGCACTAAGGTCTTACGGTAGCGCTTGAGCAAGCGATCGTTGCGACTACCGATGGCCTTTTTTAAAAAACGTGTAATAATCATAGCCATTCTCGCTTATTTATCTTAATATCATAGGCATGAAGCAACAACCGCCCCACGCCCGCACACTAAATGAGGTCCTCAATCGATCGCCCCATTTTTCAGCTATAGCGCCTCAGATCGAAAAACTTCGGACACTCCATCAGCACCTTGCCGAAGCGCTCGATCCCAAAGTGTTTCGAAAATGCCAGGTTGCCGACTTTAAAGAGGGCATTCTAACACTCGTCGTCTCATCACCTGCACTAGGTCATACCTTTCGCTTCTTAGGGGCTGAGCTTGTGGAAAAACTCCGAAAAACAGCCCCTTGGCAATCACTCAAAACCATTAAAACCTTGGTGCGTACACCGGAATCCTCGGCCTTGCTTCAGGATCCTTCAAAAAACCCTAAACCAAGCCTAGGACTCTGCACACAAAGCGCCCAACTGCTACAAAATATCGCCTCCACTATCCAGTCTGTTCCCCTACAAAATGCCCTGCTTAAACTGAGTAAGCACACATCAAAAGACTGAAGGTGGATTTAGCTCGCAATCGCTGGATACAAATAGGTGATAGGCGAAGTACTTTGATCTTCAAAGGTTACAATTTCATAGGCAGACTTTTTAGCAAGCAAAGTCTTTAGTAAACGATTATTCAGCGTATGACCCGATTTAAAACCACGAAAAGCACCAATTAAACCTGTGCCCAATAAATACATATCGCCTACGGCATCTAAAATTTTATGCTTCACCAATTCGTCTTCATAACGCAAACCATCTTCATTAATCACACGATAATCATCTAAAACGACCGCATTATTCAGATTGCCACCCAAGGCTAAATTATTCGCTTTCAGCCATTCATATTCGGATAGAAAACCAAAGGTTCTAGCCCGACTCACTTCCTTTACATAGGAAGTTGTTGAAAAATCGAGGCTTGCTTCCTGAACACTGTTCTTTAAAACGGGATGATCATAGTCGAGGGTAAAGGTAATCTTCAGCCCATTAAATGGCTCTAAACTCACCCATTTGTCCCCATCTGAAACCGTGACTTTACGTTTAATCCGTAAAAAACGCTTAGGTGCCTCTTGTTCTAAGATACCAGCTGATTGCAGCAAGAATACAAAGGGCCCTGCACTGCCATCCATGATAGGCACTTCTGAAGCGCTTAATTCAACCACCACATTATCGATACCCAATCCGGCCATGGCAGACAATAAATGTTCCACGGTTGAAATGCGCACACCATCCTTTACAAGGGTGGTCGACAAGGTCGTATCCCCAACATACTCAGTCGTTGCAGGAATCTCAAGCACAGGGTTTAAATCGACCCGGCGAAAAACAATGCCGGCATTAATAGGTGCTGGTTTTAGTGTTAGAAACACACGCTCACCCGTGTGCAAACCAACCCCCATGGCCCGTATAACGTTCTTCAGCGTTCGCTGTTTAATCACACTCGGCACCCTCGATCGGGGCCCGACGTCTTAAGAAAGCCGGTATATCAAGGAAAGGATAATCCACACCCGGTTCAACAGCATCTACTGTACGCTTGCTGCCAAGGCCTCCCTGTCGACGTGAAAAAGCTCTTTGAGGCTCATGATTCTGCACAGGTGCAACACTTGCAGCACCCGAACGTGCGCCACCCAAGATCCCCGATGTTCCGGCTTTACCCAAACCTGTGGCGACTAAGGTAACCCTTAAGGCACCATCTGTCATGGTGGGATCAATAACCGTTCCTACAATAACTGTGGCATCTTCCGAGGTAAAGCTCTTAATGGCATCACCCACTTCCTCAAATTCTGCAATCGACAAATCCTGACCTGCGGTAATGTTTACCAAAACACCGCGCGCACCGGATAAGCTCACATCATCCAACAGCGGACTGGCAATGGCAGCTTCTGCAGCCAGACGTGCACGATTTTCACCGGTTGCAACGCCCGTACCCATCATCGCAGCACCCATTTCAGACATCACGGTTCGCACGTCTGCAAAATCGACGTTAATTAAACCAGGACGGGTAATCAATTCAGAAATACCCTGTACGGCATCTAAAAGAACATTGTTTGCTACGCTAAATGCTTCTAAAAGCGTGACACCCTTGCCCAAAACACTGAGTAATTTTCGATTGGGAATGGTAATCAAGGAATCCACAACCTGGCTTAATTGTTGTATGCCCTTTTCTGCATAATCCATACGCTTCTTCCCTTCGAAAGGAAAAGGCATTGTAACGACAGCCACGGTTAGTGCGCCCAATTCTTTGGCAATTTCTGCAACAACAGGCGCTCCGCCCGTGCCCGTACCACCACCCATACCGGCGGTCACAAAAACCAGATCGGCACCTTCCAATACTTCACGGATCCGTTCACGATCTTCCAAAGCACTTTGGCGACCCACTTCAGGATTCGCGCCCGCACCTAAGCCTTTGGTAATCGTAACCCCGAGCTGTAAAATAATACCAGCCAGATCATCTTCGAGTGCTTGCCTATCGGTATTGGCGCGGATAAATTCCACACCTTGGATATTAGCACTGAGCATATGACGGATGGCATTACCGCCACCACCACCTACGCCAATGACTTTAATCACTGCATTTTCTGGTAAATTATCCATTAATTCAAACATTGGAGGCGCTCCTCTACACTAAATACTAAAAATGTCCCCTAAACCAATTGCGCATGCGACCCCAAAGGCCGCGCATCACAGGATCTTCGCGTGATTCGGTACGATTCGCTTCTGATCGCATTCCATAACCATAACGCAACAATCCAATCGCCGTGGCATACACGGGATTGCGCACCACATCTGTCAATCCACTTACATCGCGTGGAACCCCTAAGCGCACTGGCAACCGAAAAACTTCCTCCGCCAATGCCACTACACCAGGCATTCGTGCACTACCGCCTGTTAAGACAATACCCGAACCCAGACTATCTTCTAATCCATGACGATTGATTTCTGCTTGTACGAGTGCAAACAGCTCCTCAAATCGAGGCTCTACAAAACTGGCTAACGTTAACTGCGAAAAAGAACGCGGGATCCTATCACCCAGTGAAGGAACCTCGAACATTTGTTCTGCATCGGCCAGCTCTTCTAAAGCACAGCCATATTGCATCTTAATACGTTCTGCATGCTGCGTAGGTGTTTTTAAGGCTACAGCGATATCGTTGGTTACTTGATCGCCTGCGACGGGAATGACGGCCGTATGCCGAATCGCACCCTTCACAAAAATAGCGATATCGGTGGTACCCCCACCAATATCCACCAAGCAAACCCCTAAGTTTTTTTCATCGTCGGTTAAAACCGCTTCACTGGAAGCCAATTGTTCTAAGACCAGTTCCTCGACAGCGACATCTGAACGCCCAATACATTTAATAATCTGCTGCGCGGCACTTAAAGCACCGGTGACCATATGCACCTTCGCTTCCAGACGCACACCCGACATACCTAGGGGTGTTCGAATACCCCCTTCGTGATCGATAATAAATTCTTGGGGTAGCACATGTAAAATTTTCTGATCGGCCGCAATGGCCACAGCACGGGCTGCATCCACAACACGATCAACATCACCCACACTGATTTCTTGGTCCCGAATGGCGACAATACCATTGGAATTAAAACTGCGAATATGATTACCGGCAATGCCCGTGAAAACTGAGTGGATGCGGCAACCTGCCATCGCTTGCGCATCTTCGAGTGCCTGCTGCACGGATTGTGCGGTGGAATCCATATTCACCAACACACCTTTGCGAAGACCTTTGGAAGGACGTATACCGACGCCAATGACATCGAGCTTTCCCATTTCATCCACAGTTGCAACCAGCGCAGCGACTTTCGCTGTGCCAATATCAAGGGCGGCAATGGTTCGTTTATTTTTTTCCATCACGATTTTTCAGAACCCCCTGTTTTCCAAGCCACAGCCAAACCATTACTGTAACGCAAGTCAACCCTTGCAATCTGCGCATGCTTTGCGCCCAAACTATGTTGATAAGCTAAAACGAAACGATTCATGCTTTCATCAAAGCCACTCTTGCCCAGTATAATAGCCATCTGGTTATTAAGCACAACTTGCCAAACATTGGGTGTCACAAACTCGAGTGTCTGTATGCTCAAACCCAGCGGTGCTAAATAACTTAAAAGCCTTAGATATTTTTCTAACATCTCTTTCGCCTGATCCTTAGGCCCCACAAAAGTGGGTAGTGTAGCAGCTATCGTCTGCGCTGCGGGATAAAAAATAAGGCCCTCTGTACTGAGGACCCCCTTATCGCCCCAACGAGCCTGTGCAACCTGCTCTTCGACCACCAAACGCACCTTATCAGGCCATACACGACGCACATCGACATGCTTCACCCAAGGCAGACGCTCCAAGGCATCGCGCATCGCACGCACCTCTAAAGCAAAAAAGCCCTGCGCCAGAAAAGGCTTAGCCGTCGCTTGAATCTCAGATTCTGCACAATGTTCAGGCACACGCCCAACTTCAAGCACCTTTAGGGGAAAACGTGCTGGGTCGCGTGTCCGTAGTACAAAAGTACTCATAGCGACCAGCAAAGCAGCTAGCGAGACATAAAACGACAACCGTCGTATCCAAACAGACATTAGTTAATTAACTTTCCAGATAATTGATGCGTATGTTCCAAATCCAGAGTGGGATTGTACCCGATTTATCCGTATTTAGCACGAGTGTAGGATCACGTTCCAACCCAGTTCTCAACCTTCAGCCCTGGGACTCTTGAGAATTCCTTCGTATTGTTAGTCACTAAGGGTATATTTAAGCTTTTTGCCTGTGCTGCAATCATTAAATCCAAAGGGCCTATCAGCTTACCCTTTGCTTCCAGGGTTGCACGTATCTCGCCGTAACATAGGGCTGCCATCTCATCAAAATCACAGACTTCTAGCGGCAAAAGAAAGCCCTGTAAAGCAAGTGTGTTTTTTTCTAAGTGCTTACTTTTTGCAGCACCATAATATAATTCTGCAACTGTTACAGAAGAAATGCCTATTTCCCCAGGCGATAATGCTTTAAAGCGTTTTAAAACAGTGGGCGGTTCTTTTTTGATGATATAAATGCAGATGTCTGTATCTAAAAGATAAGCCAAACCTTTCAAAAGAGATCCTCCCGTGTTTGGTGTGAGGGTTGTGCACGATCGATCATAAAGTCTTTAGAAAATTGATTCAAACTATGCAATAAAGGACCCCAGGGATCTTGATCCAGCGGCGTTAAAAGAACGGAGTCGCCTTGTTTTTTGATAAAGACCTCTGAGGTTTTAAATCGAAATTCCTTAGGAAGCCTTACAGCCTGGCTTTGCCCATTTTGGAAGAGTTTGGCTTTTTTCATAAAGACCACCTTAAAAAGTATATTCTTTTTAGTATATATTGCCTGGATGGGTTATTCAACCCTTCAAAGGGTCTTTTTCCCACTTGAACACTTTCCCACTTTAAGCTATGCTGCAAAAAGATTCGATATCGACCTTGGAGCACGCACTATGTTACCCAGAATGGTTAGACCCGATGCCAAAGGAAGGATTGCCTTAGGACACTTAGCCGACGGTATCAGCGGCTTTAACATGAGCACTACGAGCGATCACAAGATTATTCTAGAGCCTTATGCTGAAATCCCCGCCAGGGAAAAATGGCTTTTTGATAATACAGCAGCGCTAGGAAAATTAAAACAAGGCATTAAAGATGCCGCAGCAGGCCGCGTATCTAGCAAAGGAAGTTTTGCACAATTTGCTGCTGATGATGATAACAAATAATGTTCAAGCTCCTATTTTCCACACAAGCCGACGCTGATTTTGAGCTTCTAGAAAAGAACAAAAGCCTTTTGAAGCGCTTTAAAGCCGTCCAAAAAACGCTGGGGTATTTAGAAACCAATCCTCGCCATCCTAGCCTCAACACACATAAATACCAATCCATCAAGGGACCTAAGGGCGAAGAGATTTTTGAAGCCTATGCCGAAAATAAAACCCCCGCTGCTTATAGAATTTTTTGGTATTATGGTCCTAGCAAAAATCAAATAACGATTCTGGCAATCACGCCACATCCATAAAGATAGGCCAAACCTTTCAAAAAAGATCCTCCCGTGTTTGGACTGTTGCTAAATCCTTAGTGTTGTATCGAGTACAGCGCCTATTTCTGGTCGTGGTATGGGTCCACTCTCACGTTTTAAGTTATTATAAGCAAAAAGAAGGTGTCTTAAATTGGAAGGATTATAAAGTTCTTCCTCACAAGATTCACCTTTCATAACAGGAACCCTTTTTCTATAACGCTCAAAAACACTAGGATGCACAGCTTCATCTGAGGTTGTTTGAGCCATGGGTCTATGATACAACCTGCAAATGCTCTCCCATGTTATAGGCGCACCGGGAACAACAGACTCAAAAAAACTATCATGTTGGATAGCCAAAGCAGAAATATTTTTACGATAAGCATCCAGCGCTTGGGCTTCTATGGTTAATCCATTTTTTATAGCTTCCTCTGCCATCCAAACCAAAGTGGCATCCGCTAATGCTCTTTCTTCTGGAGGATAAAAACCCCCAGTATCACAATGATTGCCCGGAAACCACATCTGTACCGAATCCCTTGTTTGAGTGGGATGCCTTGAAGAATTTGGATCCCATAAGTCAGGCTTAAAAAAATCACGATCTTCATTAGCCGCTACCGCATGTCGCGCTATTTCAACCACCGAGGTTAATTGGGGATCATTTCGAACGGATTGCACAACAAAGCCTGGCACGGTATCCCACAGTCCTAAAAAATGAACGATTTTCTTATAATCATGGCTGTTCTTATGGCGAAAATCTTTTACGGCTTGATTATCATCCGGATGTATATCCTTACTATAAAGCGAAAAACCTTCCTCAATACACTTTTTGAGTGCTATTTCATCAGGAAATTTTTGTTTATCAATCAGTCCAATATGACGTATAAAAGTGATTAAGATACGTAGAGCATAGGCACCCCGACTAAAGCCAAACAAATAAATAGGATCGCCCTCTTCATAATGCTTAGCTAAAAAATAATAGAGCTCTTTAACCTGATTCATAATGCCAAGAGCGGCCACTTCACTCATGGCTCGCCCCGCTGGCCATAAAAAACTTGCAGCCCATTGAGACCAACTAAGACTTTTGGGGTCCACCTCTGGAAAAACTGCCCCTAAGCCCCGATGATAATAAACCTTACGCTCCACCGCCCCCTGAGCATCGCAAATATCTCTTATTTCCCAGCCCTGTTTGGGATCTGATTCTGCAATAGGTTGTTCTTGGCCTAAGATTTGATTGAAAATGCGTACATTCGTAGGATTATTGGGTTGGCCCTCGGGCGACCCAGCCGTGCCATCGCACAGAACAATAAGATCTTTAGGCATGCGTTTCCCTCCTTGGAAAAAATGCAGACTCCAGATAGGATACCCTAAAGCTACGCGCGCGCACAGTGCCGGCCCTTCGATCGGCCCCTACAGGATTAAAATTTCATCAATAATTCAAAAAAGGGTTTATCAACCCCTACCGCTTTAACAGGACGAATGCTCGCCTCGCTATTGTACACCAAGGGATAATTCTTCATGCCATGCCCAAAGGCATCGCATTTAAAAACGGGGATGGCTATTTCCTTTGCAAAACGCTCTAAGGCAAACAGCACATCGGGTTTCGAAGGATCGTTTTCTTCAAACTGACCTAATACAATAGCCTTAACGCCCTTAAAAACACCCGCCTGTCCTAACTGTGTGAAAGCACGATCAATTTTATAGCCTTTTTCAGAAGTATCTTCTAAAAAGAGGATTTTATCTTGGCTTTGTATTTGCCAATGGGTACCAATACTGGTTTGCACCAAAGTAAGATTACCACCCGTTAAAAGACCCTTCACTTGCTTTAAGGCAATGGCCTTCGGATTCATGGGCCGTAGATCTTCAATCGTACTTTGCTTGGCACCCGCAATAATAGAGGCGATTTTTAAAAAATTATCGGAATCTTGTTCGGGTTTTAAAAGCGCTTGCAGACCCGATCCATGAATCGTTTTCCAACCCCATGCTTGCGAAAGAAATAAGTGCAAGGCTGTCATATCACTAAAACCCACAAAAGTGTTTTGATGTGTGGGTTGTGGTAAAGCGTTTAAGCCTTCTATTAAACGAGCACTCCCATAACCCCCACGCAGCGGCCATACAATCACGTCCTTGTGTTTATACAGAAGCGCTTTTTTTAAAAAAGCCAATCGCTTTTGATCGGTATTGGCAAGATAAACCATCCCGCCACCCATGATATCTTCAGGCATATGAATATTTAAATCCAACATGCGCAGCTTTTGCAGATCGGCTGCAGGCACACCCGAAGCAGGTAAAACACCCTCAATGGTTTTATTGGCAAAGCTTTGGCGAAAAATAGGATCGTCCAAAGCGGCATTATATGATTCTTTCATAGGGCCCATTTTAGAACACCCACAAAGAACTAGCAATAACGCCACTAAAGACCTTCGGCAAGCATTTATAAACATAAAACACCTTTCTCTAACCATAGAATCCATCGTTTAAAATCCGAAAAATCGTACCTCAGGCTCCAAGGATACCTGATGATCGCGCAAAACAGTGGCCTGTATATGTGTGATTAAATCGTAAACATCCGCGGCAGTGGCCTTGCCTTCATTAATAATAAAATTAGCATGTTTAGTGGATATAACGGCATCTCCTTGGCGTGTACCTTTAAGATGAGAGGCCTCAATCAATCGACCTGAATAATCGTTCGATGGGTTTTTAAACACAGAACCACCACTAAAAACACCAATGGGCTGTGTTTGATTGCGTGTTCGTAGCAATTCTTTTATTTTTTGTGCAATAAGAGCTGGATCGCCCCCACCTTCAAAATGAAAATAGCCTGCCACAAACCATTCATCCTGCGGCGCAATAACCTGACGATACTTGATCTGATAATCCTTAACCGATCGCCTATAGCATTGGCCATGCCTATTGATCACCTCGACCTCTAAAACCTGCTGCCAGGTTTCACGACCCCAGGCCCCTGCATTCATGGCCAAAGCCCCGCCGACTGTACCGGGGATCCCCGCAAAAAATTCGGCGTGTTCTAAGCCTTGTTGGGCACAAAATTTGGCCACTTGTGCACAGGGAACCCCCGCTTCTATGCGTAATGCTTTGCGGTGTTCTGCATGATGATCCATATCCACCCATCGTATCGGTGGTTCCCCCTGAAGCCTATGGGTTACAGAACCTAATAGATGAATAACTGTGCCAGGCAATCCTTTATCGCTAATCAGCACATTGCTGCCCAAGCCTAAGAAGGTTATGGGTTCATCGGTAGGACGTGAGGCCAAAAAAACTGCTAGATCGGCATGATCGCTGGGCCTGTAATACACTTCTGCAGGTCCACCAATACGCCAAGCCGTGTAAGGTGCTAAAGGTTCATTGTATTGTAGAACGCCCTTAAAACGACTCATACCGGTGGCACAACCGTTTCAAGCATGGTGTGCACACTGGGCTTAAAATGCCATAGGGGGTGATGATTAAAACTTAAGCCCTTTGCGATCAGCTCGCCGACCAATCCACTGATATCGCCTGCACCCTGCATTAATAATACATCGTTGGGTTCTAAAACATCGGCCAAGATCTTGAAAACATCCTGTTTGTCTGCCACAAAAATAGGTTCCAAACGACCCCGTGTTCGAATACTAAAGGCCAGTGCACGACCATCGGCCCCTTGAATATGCGCTTCACCCGCTGAATAGACATCTAAGAGAATGAGCACGTCGACTGTTGACAATATTGAAACAAAATCCTCAAAGAGTGCCTTTGTACGGCTATAACGATGGGGTTGATAGACCATGACCAAACGTTTCTGTGGCCAACTCGCCCGCATCGTTTCTAAAACAACCTGGATCTCTTTGGGATGATGGCCATAATCATCGATAACTAAAACTTCTTGCAAAGGGGCACTCGCAGCTTCTAAGGTACCGACTCTTTGGAAACGTCGCCCCACACCCTGAAAATGTAAAAGCGCACGTTGTATAATCTCATCCGCTAGCCCTTCTTCGGTCGCCACTGTAATGGCTGCCAGTGCATTCAGCACATTGTGCTTTCCAGGCAGATTTAAAGTAATAGCTAAGGGTGTACGATCTTTTCTTATCACGGTAAAAAAAGACTGACCTTCCTCTTGTCTAAAATCGATGGCACGCACAGAAGCTTCTTCGGAAAATCCATAGGTTATAAAAGGTCTATCGACCTTGGGTAAAAGAGCGCGTATTTCCGGATCATCCACACACAAAACAGCCAAGCCATAAAAAGGCAACCGTTGTAAAAAATGCAAATAGGCTTTTTTGAGCACATTAAAATCATTTTGATAATTTTCCAAATGATCGTGATCGATATTGGTGACCACGGCGATCATGGGCATTAAATGCAGAAAAGAGGCATCGCTCTCGTCGGCTTCGGCCACAAAATACCGACCCGCACCCAAGCGGGCATTGGAACCACAACGATTAAGGACACCACCAATTACAAAGGTGGGATCTAAATGGGCTTCGGCCAAAAGACTGGCGACTAAGCTGGTGGTGGTGGTCTTACCATGGGCACCCGCAATGGCAATACCTTGCTTAAAGCGCATTAACTCGCCAAGCATATTGGCTCTTTGCACCACGGGAATTCTTTTTTCGATGGCACGCAACCATTCTACATTATTCGGTGCAATCGCACTGGAGATCACCACAACATCACAGTGATCAACATTGCTTGCCTCATGTTTAGTGCTAATCACAGCGCCCAATTTAGACAAACGCTGTACCATCGCATTATTTGCCGTATCAGAACCACTTACTTTGTAGCCAAGGGTGAGTAAGACTTCGGCAATACCGCCCATGCCTGCACCGCCGATACCGATAAAGTGTACCGCACGAATTCTACCTAAACTTAAAGTGTTAGCCTTTAACATTTAATAACTCCTCACAGACAGCCCCTACGCTTAAGCGCGCATCGCGTTTCGATACCGCATAGGCAGCGATGGCCATCGTGCATAATAATTCTGGTTTTTCCAAGAAGTCGCCCAATATTTTTGCAAGGTGCTCTGGACTGAGATCAGACTCATTGATTAACCGTGCCGCACCTGCTGCCTCTAAAAAACAAGCATTGTAACGTTGGTGATCATCCACCGCAAAGGGAAAGGGTACGAGTATACTCGCAACACCAACCGCTGCAAGCTCTGCAATCGTAAGTGCACCTGCACGACACAGGACGATATCGGCCCAAGCATAGGCCGCAGCTATATCATCGATAAAAGGATCGACACGGGCAACTATCCCTGCCTGTTTATAGGCTAGAAGGGTAGTTGTTTCTGCCAAACGCCCTGTCTGATGCCAGATCAAAGGACGCTTATTCACCGCTAAAAGCCCTAAGGCCTTTGGGCAACAATGGTTTAACACACGTGCCCCCCGACTCCCTCCCACGATCAAGAGCTTAAGAGGCCCCTCCCGCTGTTGAAAGCGCTGGGTAGGATGGATGCAGGCCAAAAAAGCTTGGCGTACAGGATTCCCCGTATAAAGTGCCTTGACACCGCTTTTGAAACTGTGGGGGAACCCTTCTAGAACTTTGGCAGCAAACGGTGCTAAACAACGATTGGTGGTGCCTGCTACGGCATTTTGCTCGTGTATAACAAGCGGTATCCCTAAAAGCCAAGCTGCCAAGCCACCGGGCCCTGATACAAAACCACCCATACCCACGACTAAACGGGGTTTGAGTCTGTGTAGGATCCTCAGTGCTTGCCCTAATGCTATGAATAATTTTAGAGGTGCCCTTAGCCAAGAGGCCCAGCCCTTACCCCTTAAACCCTCGATACTGATGGTATGCAGTGCTAAGCCTGCTTTGGGAATGAGCTCGGCTTCTAGCCCCTTTGTGGTACCCAACCATGTGACTGTCCAGCCTTTTTCTTGTAGATAATCGGCTAAGGCCAAGCCTGGAAAGATATGTCCACCCGTCCCACCGGCCATGATGCATACAGCGTTTTCTAGGGTATTCACCGTGCCTTAGACCCAAGCTCAAACTGGATCCGTAAAATAATGCCCATCGCTAAAAGCATGGCGACCAGGCTATTACCCCCATAACTAATAAAAGGCAAAGTGAGACCTTTGGTGGGTAAGACACCCACATTCACACCCAGATTGATAATCGCTTGCAGACCAATCCATAAAGCCACCCCATAGGCAAGATAACCCGCAAAAAGCTTGCCGTTATGAATGGCCCTTTGACCCACTTTTAAAATGCTGTACACCAACACGCTAAATAATAATAAGACCAAGGATACACCCATAAAACCCCATTCTTCAGCCAAGACTGCGCAAATAAAATCGGTATGCGGCTCTGGTAAATACAACAGTTTTTGCACACTATTTCCTAAACCCGCACCCCACCAAGATCCTTTTCCAAAAGCGATTAACGATTGTGTGAGTTGATAGCCTGTTTTAAATTGATCGCTCCAGGGATCTAAAAAAGCGGTTAGCCGTTGGACACGATAAGGTGAACTAAAAATTAAAAGAGCCATACCACTGAGCGTGACAACGCCTAAGACAAGGAAAGGGCGTAAAGGCGCTCCCCCTAAAAATAATAAGCCTAGCACGGTACTTACAATCACAAAGGCTGCACCAAAATCAGGTTCTAGTAGTAAAAGCCCGCAGGCTACTGCTAAAAGCATAAGGGGTTTTAGAAAAGCACGCAGCGGCCCTTGTCGTTTAATATGTTCTACAACCAGCGTATGTGCTGTATAGAGGATAAAACTCAGCTTGGTGATTTCGGAGACTTGAATAGAAATGGGCCCTATAAATAACCAACGCAGACTGCCATTCACTGGCCGACTCACGCCTGGCAATAATAGAAGGGTTAATAACAGCATATTGCCTAACAACAAGGGTAGCGCCACAAGACGCCAAAAGGATAAGGGTATGTAGGTGGCACTCGCACACACCAGCAGGGCAAACAAAACATACAGTGCATGACGCGTAGCAAAATACCAGGTAGAGAGCCCCAGATCCTCTGCATAGGACAAAGAAGCCGAGCTCACCATCACCAAGCCTATCCCGAGAAGCAACAGTACCGAGAGCAACAACCAAGGGTCGTAGGTCTGCCGATCCTGTCTGTTTGCTTGGGTATTAGGCGACCCTTTTCTCAAAACGGAAGTTAGCACTGTCTAATCCAACACGCAGGGTATCCCCCGGCAACCATTGTGCACTTAATAAGGCCTCAGCCAAGGGATTTTCCAAAAATTGTCGTATGGCACGCTTTAAAGGGCGGGCCCCATAGACCGGATCGTACCCTATTTCGGCCAGGTGTTCCAGTGCTTCCTCGGACATTTCAAGCCCTATATCCTGTGCCTTGAGCCGCGCTTTTAGATGCTCTAACTGAATCAGCGCAATACGAAGAATATCTTTTTTGTTCAGTGCAGAAAAGACTACAATATCGTCGATACGATTGATAAACTCCGGTCTAAAATGCTGGGATACCACCTCCATCACAGCCTGCTTCACTTGATCATAACCCGCTGTTTTGGGTTTATCCTGCATTTCTTGGATGAGCGAAGATCCCAAATTAGAGGTCATGACAATCACCGTATTTTTAAAATCAACCGTTCGACCATGCCCATCGGTTAAACGACCTTCATCCAAGACTTGTAGCAATAGATTAAAAACATCGGGATGCGCTTTTTCAATTTCATCCAACAACAAGACACTATAGGGCTTGCGGCGCACAGCTTCGGTTAAATAACCACCCTCTTCATAACCCACATAGCCTGGGGGCGCACCGATTAAACGTGCCACGGAATGCTTCTCCATAAATTCTGACATATCGATACGCACCATCGCCTGCTCGGTATCAAACAAAAAGGCAGCCAATGCGCGACACACTTCGGTTTTTCCAACCCCTGTGCTGCCTAAAAAGAGGAAAGATCCCACAGGACGATTAGGATCGGACAAGCCTGCACGGGAACGCCGTACCGCAGAGGCCACAGCCTGCAAGGCCTTGCTTTGTCCCACCACACGTTCTTCTAGATGTTCTTCCAAATGAATAAGTTTTTCGCGCTCGGCTTCTAACATTTTACGCACAGGAATGCCTGTCCAGCGTGCCACCACTTCCGCAATTTCCTGCTCAGTCACTTTGTTGCGCAATAAAGTAAAGGTGCTTTCCACTTGAGAGGCATCAAGCAAGCGCTTTTCTAAATCGGGGATACGCCCATATTGCAACTCTGACATTTTTGCAAAATCACCACTTCTAAGCGCAGCATTTAAATCGACTTTGCACTGTTCTAATTCTGCGCGTAGATTTTTAACCCCACTCAGAGAGGCTTTTTCTCTTTTCCAGATTTCTTCCATTTTTTGATAATCTTTATCGAGATTCACGATTAAAGCTTCTAAGTCATGCAAACGTTTTTTGGAGGCTTCATCGGTTTCTTTCTTGAGCGCCTCTCGCTCGATTTTATACTGAATTAAACGACGCTCTAGTTTATCCATTTCCACCGGTTTCGAATCAATTTCCATGCGAATACAACTGGCAGCCTCGTCGATTAAATCGATCGCTTTATCGGGTAACTGCCTAGAACTAATGTAACGATGCGATAAGGTTGCTGCACTCACAATGGCGGGATCGGTAATTTCGACCCCGTGATGCAATTCATAGCGTTCTTTCAGACCGCGTAAAATCGCAATGCTGTCGGCCACCGAAGGTTCATCCACCATCACAGGTTGGAATCGACGTTCTAAAGCCGCATCTTTTTCAATCTGTTTATATTCATCTAAGGTGGTTGCACCCACGCAATGCAGCTCTCCACGGGCTAAGGCCGGCTTTAACATATTACCAGCATCCATCGAACCCTCTGCTTTGCCCGCACCTACGACGGTATGAAGCTCGTCAATAAAAAGAATAATTTCACCTTCTTGCTTGGCGAGATCCTGCAGTACAGCCTTCAGTCGTTCTTCGAAATCGCCTCGAAATTTTGCACCTGCAATTAAAGCACCCATATCCAAAGATAAAATACGTTTGTTTTTTAAAGTATCAGGCACTTCACCATTCACGATACGTTGTGCCAACCCTTCAACAATCGCGGTCTTACCTACACCCGGTTCCCCAATCAAGACAGGATTATTTTTAGTGCGACGTTGTAAGACCTGTATGGTGCGGCGAATTTCATCATCCCGCCCTATCACGGGATCGAGTTTTCCGCTTTCAGCACGTTCTGTTAGATCGACGGTATATTTTTTCAGTGCTTGGCGATTTTCTTCGGCATTGGGATTATCCACAGATTGTCCTCCTCGTAAATCGCTAATAGCCTGTGTGAGTGCTTGTACCTTAAGACCCGCTTTTTTAAGCAGCGCCCCTAAACTGCCTTCTTCTTGCAATGCCGCCAATACAAATAATTCGCTGGATACATACTGATCCTGACGTTCTTGGGCCAATTTATCGGCTTTGTTTAAGAGACGAATCAGATCATTTGAAAGCTGTATATCATGCGACCCACCTACAATTTGTGCAATCTGATCGATGCTTTGATCTAAGCTAGCAGCTAATATTTTAAGATCGATTTTCAAGGCTTGCAACAAGGCAACCACTGTACCCTGTGCCTCATTCAACAAGGCTTTCATGACATGCACAGGCTCGATAGCTGGATTATTTTTGCCCACAGCCAGTGATTGTGCATCGCCTAAAGCAGCCTGAAAAGAATGGGTTAATTTATCTCCACGCATCCTACTATAGCTCCTCATATCAAGAACCCTCTCCCGTTACGGGAGAAGGAAAACCTATCACCTTGGATACTCGTTATATGTGGATGTGATCCCCACTATTCAAGGGCCTCTAACCAAATCATCGTGGCCATCCTACCCGTTAGCCCTGAACGCCGATAAGAATAAAAGCGTGGGTCTGCATAGGTACAATAATCCCCACCGCTGATAGCATTCGCACGAAGGCCTAAGTCTTTTAGACGCTTAGCTGCCAAAGCATAAAGATCGCAATGCCATTTGTCTGCGCCTGTTTTTATAAAACCTATGGCATGTTCATCGGCTTTAAAAGAATCGAAAACCTCTGCACCCACTTCATAATGCTTCACACTGATAGCAGGGCCCAGCCAAGCCATCAGATTTTCAGGATGGATCATAAGACGTTCTACAGCGGCTTCTATGATCCCTGCACACAGACCACGCCATCCTGCATGTACGGCAGCAATTTTTGTTCCGGCACGATCACACAGTAATACAGGCAGGCAATCGGCTGTTAAAACCGCACACACTTGCGCGGGTTCAAAAGCCACTGAGGCATCAGCCTCTGGTGCGATACTTGGCAAGCTTCCCTCAACCATAAGCCGCTCAGTAGAATGCTCGAGTACACGCGTCCCATGCACTTGCGTTAACCAAAAAGGCTCTGAAGGTAGTGCTGCTTCAAGGGCTAAAAGCCTACGGTTCTGCAACACATGCAGGGGATCGTCCCCCACATGCAAAGCTACATTCAATGCTTCATAGGGTTCTCGGCTACAGCCACCCAAACGGGTGGTTGTGAACGCTCGTACAGAAGCAGGTGCCGACCAAGAAGGTACTATCCAAGAATCACAGTTGTTCATCGGCATACCACCCTCACCCACAGCGAAGCGCCACCCTTTGTCGGCAGAGCCGACTGACCCCGTCCCGCCAAGCGGGAGAAGGACTAACTCCGATAGCCGCTAGTGTTACAATTGTTCAGCGTGTTCTGTTAAGAAACTAGCAACACCGGCCGTCGTTGGTTGCATGGCATTATCACCTGTCTTCCAACCCGCAGGACACACTTCGCCATGGGCTTCATGGTATTGCAGTGCATAGCTTAAACGTAATAATTCGTCAATATTGCGGCCAATCGGTAAATCGTTTACAACTTGTGCGCGCACAATGCCCAATTTGTCGATTAAAAAGGCTGCACGAAGGGCAACGCCCGCTTCTGGATGCTCAACCCCATAAGCCTGACAAATGCGATGTTGAATATCCGCAACTAAGGTATAGCGAACCGGACCAATGCCACCCTCATTCACAGGTGTATTGCGCCAAGCCTGATGGGTAAATTGGGAATCAATCGACACCCCAATCACTTCGACCTGACGGGCTTTGAATTGATCAATACGCTTATCTAGCGCTAATAATTCCGAGGGACACACGAAGGTGAAATCCAAGGGATAAAAAAATACTAAACCATAGCGACCCTTTAAGGCTTCAGACAACTGAAAAGACCCTACCATCTGGCCATCACCTAAAATAGCTGCCGCATTAAAATCGGGCGCTTGTCTACCTACTAAAACAGTCATACGATTTCCCCTCTAAAATAGTCCTCTGTAGGCGCAGATTGTACCACAGCAAAGCCAAGATTTTATGGTAGGATAAGATCATCCAGGGGAATAATATGTTAGTTGATAAACAAAAAGCAATAGCTTTGGGCCTATCGGTCCTTGATATAGAGTCACAGGCTATTTTGAACCTAAAAAAAAGGATTGATCAATCCTTTGTCGATCTCTGCCAAGCCATTTTAGACTGCCAAGGCCGCGTGATTGTGATGGGTATGGGTAAATCTGGGCATATTGGCAAAAAGATCGCCTCTACCCTGGCCAGTACAGGAACACCCGCTTTTTTTATACACCCTGCAGAAGCCTCCCATGGCGATCTGGGTATGATCACAAAAAATGATCTGGTGATAGCCCTGTCCTACTCCGGCGAGACCGAAGAGCTGATAAAGATTTTGCCGCGCATTCAACGCTTAGATATCCAGATAGCAGCCCTTACCGGATCGGATCAGAGTACTTTGGCGCAGTATGCCAAGATCCATATTACGATCGATATACAACAAGAAGCCTGCCCTCTGGGCCTGGCGCCTACTGCAAGCTCCACAGCGCTATTGGCCATGGGTGATGCCCTTGCACTGGCTGTGTTGGATGCACGTGGTTTCACTGCGGAAGATTTTGCCCATTCTCACCCAGGAGGACGTTTAGGTAAACGTTTGCACGATAATCCTCAAACAGGCCCCTTATGATGCAAGCAGCTGTACGCTCTAATCCCTGGTTCAGTGTTATATTAGCCCTGATCACCCTCATGGTCTTCTATTTTTTCAATGATCATAAATCCCCTCGTCAACAGACACACAAACGACCCCAGGAATACATGAAGCGTATTCTCATGCACGATTTTACAGAAACGGGATCGCTCAAACAAACACTCGAAGCCGATGCTTGGGCCTATAGACCCGAAAAACAAGAATCGATCCTTGAAAAACCCCATCTGACCGTTTACAAAACAGAAGGACTCTGGAAAATTCGAGCTGAACACGGTGTGATCTCGCAACCAAACCTGGGTACGATTGCATTGATTACCCTTCAACACCAGGTACGACTAGAACGCCCACCCACTGAACAGCTCACGGCCCTTAGCTTAGAGACAGAAACCCTAGCGTATGAACCCAAAACCGACACGGCCCACAGTGATGCCTTTGTCCTGATTAAAAAACCCGGTTTTCAGATCAGTGGTTGGGGGCTAGATGCTTCTTTTCATCCGGAGTCTTTGGCTTTGCGCAAAGATGTTCACACCACCTATCATTCTAACTCTTGAGTTAGCATAAGGAATATTATGATGGATGCCAATAACCATACCTTAGCCGTTCACGCAATTAGTAAGCGCTATAAAAACCGTTTAATTGTCGATAACTTTTCTCTGCATATCAAGGGCGGGGAAATTGTAGGACTTTTGGGGCCCAATGGTGCAGGTAAAACCTCGTGTTTTTATATGATGTTGGGTTTGGTTCAAACCGATAGCGGAAGCATTAAACTCAACGATGTTGATATTACAAGCATGCCTGTGCATATCCGTGCAAGATTAGGCTTAGGCTATTTACCCCAAGAAGCGTCGGTGTTTCGCAAACTCAGCGTGGCAGACAATATCTTAGCCATTTTGGAAACCCGAGAAGACCTAGACGCTATCGAACAAGAAACGCTTTTAGAAAAACTCTTGTATGACTTTAGAATTTCACACATCCGCGACATCAATGGTGTCCATCTTTCGGGTGGTGAACGCCGTCGCGTCGAAATCGCACGCGCCTTGGCAAGGGAGCCCAAATTTATGTTATTGGATGAGCCCTTTGCAGGGGTCGATCCGATTTCTATTATGGATCTGAAGCAAACCACGCGCGATCTCGCAAAACGGGGTATCGGTGTGTTGATTACCGATCACAATGTGCGCGACACCTTAGATATTTGTGATCGTGCTTATATTGTGCACGATGGTAAAGTGATTGCTGAAGGCGATGCAGAGCATATTTTGGCACACCCCGAAGTCTTGAAGGTTTATTTGGGCGAGCAGTTTAAACTTTAAAAGCTTGTGGCATTTTCAGCAGTCACAAATACAGCTTCGCTGGCCTGTGGAAAAGCCTGATAAAAATGTTCCAAGGCTTTTTCATGCCGCGGTTCAGGTTTGTGCCAAGTAACTTGATAGGGTGTGATGGTTTGACCACTCTGCGTGACAAAATCCACTTCGCCTTGATGGGGTTCTTGCCAATAGAAAACTTGATCATGTTTTTGTTTTAACCGTAAAAACACAAACAACTCCAAACTCTTGCCTAAATCACTGCCTGTTGCGCTGATAACAGCATGACGTAACCCTGGATCGATAGGATAGTATTTCTTTTGTCTGCCCAATCGCTTTTTTTCTGAAAAAGCGAAATAAGGACAGGCAAATAATAAATAGGCTTGTTCACAAGCATTCAAGTAGGATTTCACGGTATCGACCGTTAACCCAGTAACAGCCGCAATTTTTCGATAGCTGAGTGCGGAGCCACAACTTTCAAAAGTCATTTTAGCCACTTGTTTAATGGCATCTGGCGTGCGTGCATGCACTTGTTTAAGCACATCACGTAAAATAATATCGTTAAAATATTCCTGCAATAACTGATAGGGATGTTCAAAACTGAGAGGACGTGGAAATCCGCCAGACACCAAATAGTGTTCTAATGTTCTTTGTGGAAATAATGATTGATACTCAGAAAACGAGAAGGGGAAAAGTTCTAGGGTGATATGACGCCCTGTTAAAGAGCCCGCAAATCGATTGGCCAATAGATTGGCATTCGAGCCCGTAAGGATAAAATAATTGTTTTTAGGGCGTTCGACTTGGGTGTGTAGCCATTTCTCCCATTCTTGAACGTGCTGAATTTCATCAAAGAAAAAATAGCAGGGTTTGTCAAAAGGTATTGTTTGTCTGGCCAACGATACAATACGGCTTAACAATGTATAGTCCAGGTCGTTTAATAAACGTGGATCTTCAAAATTACAGTAGTAACACTGTGTTAAAGGTAAATCATAGTGCGCAGGCAATTGCATTAACAAGGTTGATTTACCACAGCGCCGAACCCCTTGAATAATAAGAGCTAGATCAGCATGCAGCACGTGTGGGAGTTCTAATTGCCGACTCAAGCCTGCAGGTGGCACACTATCCCAAAAGCTCCACTCGCCTAAAATAGTCCTTAGTGATTGATCTGAAAGCATATTTACACCCCATAATAAGGTCGGCCCTTGTGTCAAGTCTATTCGACAGTTTAAAAAGTGTCAAGTTTAGTCGACACTTGTGTCAAGTGTACTCGACAAGTTCCGGCTTGAGACACGTGAACATGCAAGTTTACTTTCCAAATTAGGCCCCCTTCGCTATAGTTTAACGATGCGAACCTCCTTAAGCCTACAAACCAGCCAACAGCTGAGTATCAGCCCCCAGTTACAACAGGCTATACGCTTGCTGCAATTGTCGTCTGTGGAATTGGAACAGGAGCTGCAGAGCGTTTTAGAGAAAAATCTCCTTTTAGAACAAGTCGATCCCCCGCTAGTAACCAAAGAGTCGCATACGGATGCCTACACAGAACAAGAGGCGGGGATGGATTACCTACAGGGGCTATCTTGCCTGAGTGATTATAAGAAACCCCTGCCCACTCATAACCTAGACAGTCCACAAAAGAACCCTGAATTGAGCTTACAACAACATGTACGCCAACAGCTCTCGATCTTATCGCTCTCTGAAAAAGAACAGGGGATTGCTACAGCACTGATTGATGCCCTCTCAGAAGAAGGCTATCTCTGTACCACTTTACAAGCGATCCAAAAAGGCTTTAGCATGCAAGTGGATGTACACGAGATTACAGTGGTGTTAGAAAAAATCCAACAGTGCGAGCCCCTGGGCGTTGGCGCCAGGACTTTGTCTGAATGCTTAAAGATTCAGCTCAAGGCCCTACCTTCTGGCACACCCTGGTTGAACCAGGCTTTAGCGCTTGTCGATAAGCATTTGGAAGCTTTGGCCAAACGGGACTTTGCCCCTCTCATGTTGCACCTTGGCTTAGACGCAGCCTCTTTGCAATGCGTTATCCGCCTCTTAACCTCCCTAAACCCTAAACCAGGTCAACAAATAGGTGGTCAAGATCCTGGATACTTGGTACCCGACTTGTTAGTGCATAAAAAAAATGGCCAGCGCGTAGTAGAGTTAAATAGAGAGTTTATACCCCGATTACGGATCAACGCGGAATATCTCACACTCTTAAAATCGACGAAAATGCAGAATGCCGATCTCAAAACCTTTAACATCCACTTAAAAGAAGCCCGTTGGTTTTTAAAGAGTCTTAAAACGCGCTATGAAACACTGATCAAAGTCGCCAATTATATTGTAGAATATCAACATGATTTTTTTGAACACGGCTTAGAAGCCATGAAACCGCTGAGCTTGCAATCCGTCGCACGTGCAGTGGGTTTACATGAATCGACCATCTCGCGCATCACCACACAAAAATACATGCATACCCCTCAAGGCTTACTCGAATTAAAGTATTTTTTCTCGGCCTCTCTGCCCAGTAAAGAAGGTGCAAGCCGATCGAGCACGGCGATTCGTGCTTTGATTAAGCGTTTAATCGACCAAGAAACCAACCGGGAACCCTTAAGCGATCAGAAAATTACAACGCTTCTGGTCGATCTGAATGTACATGTTGCACGCAGAACCGTGACAAAATACAGAGAGTCTATGAAAATTCCAAAGTCGCATGAAAGAAAGATTATGGGTTCATTTTAAAACAAGGAGTTAATGATGAGTATTCCCATTCAAATTACCGCCCTCCATATGGAGCTTAGCGAAGCCATTAAAGACCATGTGAATGATAAATTTAAACGCCTAGAACGCCATTTTCACCAGATTAGTCATACACACGTCACCTTAACGGTCGACAAAAAATTCCAGCAAATTGCCAAAGCCACCATGCATTTAGCAGGCGGAAAAGATATTATTGCGAGCTGTACCTCTGAAAATCTCTATGGCAGCATTGATCTGCTTATCGATAAACTGGATGAACAAATCAAAAAACATAAAGAAAAAATGCAGGGTCAATAAAGGTTCATTATGCGTTTAGTGATTATTAGTGGTCGTTCGGGATCGGGAAAAACCCTTGCTTTGCATGTGCTAGAAGATCTAGGGTTTTACTGTATTGATAATTTACCTTTCTTTTTTCTTCCACAGCTTGAAAGCCATGT
This sequence comes from Legionella genomosp. 1, assembly GCA_945878715.1. Classification (GTDB taxonomy): domain Bacteria; phylum Pseudomonadota; class Gammaproteobacteria; order UBA6186; family Azoamicaceae; genus CADEGZ01. The sequence goes on from CAMCTX010000005.1 coordinate 34,951, forward strand.
GGGACATTTGCATCCTTCGGTCGCAGTCAGTCTTGATGTAAGAAATATCCCCTTAGATCTAGAAACATTTAATGCCGTGGTGGATGAACTTAAAAAAGGCACAAGTGCCCTTGAGATTGTTTATCTGGATGCCGATGAAAATACTTTATTAAATCGTTTTAATGAAACACGACGCAAACATCCACTAAGCAATCCGGCCGTTTCTTTGCGAGAAGCCATTCGTAAAGAGCAGGAAATTTTAACACCGATTGCAAACCTGGCCGATCTGATTGTCGATACCCGCTTGCTTAAAAAGCAAGCGCTTTATCAGGTGATACGCGATAGAATTGCAGAACGTCATAACCAAGAACCTTTGGTGCTACTGCAATCTTTTGGTTTTAAATATGGGATCCCTGCAGAGGCGGACTTTATCTTTGATGTTCGCTGTTTACCCAACCCCTATTGGCAACCTGAACTTCGATCCTTATCGGGACTTGACCAAGCCGTTACCCATTATTTGGAAAAAGAACCCCAAACCCAACAGCTCATCAGCGATCTTGAGACCTTTCTAAAAACATGGATCCCGCATTTTAAGGCCGATAATCGCAATTATATTACCATTGGGATTGGTTGCACGGGTGGGCAACATCGCTCGGTGTATATGGTAGAGAAGATGGCCAAAGAATTACAATCGACCATTCCGCAGGTACAAGTGCGACATAGGGATGTGGTGCACTAGTAGTCTGTCCAAAAAGTTTTTCCGAATGTCGACGAGGGGCGCCGAATACAGGGATGTATGTCCCCGAGTGCCATTCGGAAAAACTTATTTCATGAGGTACTAGGCCCCTGCAATGGTCATCCGGTCGATCCACAAAGAACCTGTCAGTAATTTACTGCGCCGATCGATATCCGATCCCACAGCCACCAGACCTGCATACATGTTCTTTAAATTGCGGGCAATAGTAACTTCATGCACTGGATATTGGATTTGGCCATGCTCTATCCAAAAACCAAAGACACCCCGTGAATAATCCCCGGTAACAGGATTAATACCATGGCCCATTAATTCGGTAACCAATAAACCACGCCCCATGGCTTTTAATAAAGCTTCTTGATTGAGATCGGCTGCTGCAATAGTAGACTTAGCACTTTGGCTGATTAATACATTCTGAACCCCACCACAATTACCCGTGGTTTTTAAGCCGAGTCGTCTTGCAGAGTACCCCCCCAACACATAGCCCTCTAATAGGCCATCGCGTACTAAAAAACGCTCTTGGGTTGCAACACCTTCTCCATCAAAGGGTGCACTACCCAGCCCTTTGGCTTGGTGCGGCAGTGTTTTAATCTGTACAAAATCGGGGAAAATAGGTTTATGCAGATCGTCCAATAGAAAAGACGTTTTGCGATAAAGACTGCCACCCGAAATAGCATCGATCAGATGTGCGACTAAACTGCTCGCGACTTCTGGTGCAAAAATAACGGGTGCTTCCATCGTCTTTATTTTTCGGGCATTCAAACGTGCTAAGGCTTTACGTGCAGAACCTTGGCCAACCGCAACCGCTGATAGTAGATCCTGCGAATCACGCGCAACCGTAAAATCATAATCGCGCTCCATTGAATCGCCTTCTTTGGCCAATGCGCTCATGGATAATCCATAAGAAGTACTGGAATAAGCACCTACGAAACCATGGGTATTAGCGTAAACACGATGATGCGTACTGGCATTAAAGGTTGATCCCTCAGAATTCACAATACGCGCATCAAAAGCACGGGCAGCTTCTTCGCAGGATCTTGCCATCTCGATAGATTGTTCGATAGAGATGTCTGAGGGATGGTATAGATCGCAATCAACCTGTTGCGTGGCCACATATTCTTTTTCAATTAAACCACCAAAGGGATCGCTTTCAATGCGTGAAGCAATACTGGCAGCCGCCTCTAGACAATCCTGCACCGCACGAGGACTGAGATCGGTCGTAGAAGCCGATCCTTTGTGTTTGCCTTTATAGACGGTAATACCAAGACGTTTATCTTGATTAAATTCGATGGTTTCTACCGCATTTAATCGTAGTGTGACTGAATGACCGGATTGCTGCCCAAGGCTTAGTTCGGCTGCATCCAAACCCATTTTTTGGGTCTGTGCTAAAACATCTGCCACCAGGTTTTTAAGATCATGCTGAGATTGTTCTAACATTGGGTACCCCCAACCGTCATTTGTTCAATCTTTAAAGTGGGTTGTCCTACCCCTACCGGCACCGTTTGACCTTCTTTACCACAACTACCAATGCCTGTGTCTAATGCTAAATTATTGCCCACCATACTCACCTGATGCAAAATGTCGGGTCCCGATCCAATGAGTGTGGCACCCTTCACAGGACGGGTGATTTTGCCTTTTTCAATAAGATAAGCCTCGCTGGCATCGAACACAAATTTCCCAGAAGTAATATCCACCTGTCCCCCACTAAACTGCACCGCATACAAACCACGATCGACCGAAGCAATAATCTCTTCAGGATGATGATTGCCTGCCAACATATAGGTATTGGTCATACGTGGCATCACGACATGGGCATAAGACTCCCGACGACCATTGCCGGTGGAACGCACCCCCATTAAGCGAGCATTGAGTTTATCCTGTAAATAGCCCTTTAAGATCCCTTTTTCGATAAGTGTGGTGCATTGGGTAGGACTACCTTCATCATCCATATTCAAAGAACCTCGCCTTCCCATTAAAGTGCCATCATCTACAATAGTGCACAAAGGTGATGCAACGCGCTCACCGATGCGTCCTGCAAAAGCAGAACTGCCCTTACGGTTAAAATCGCCCTCTAAACCATGCCCAATGGCTTCATGCAATAAAACACCAGGCCAACCAGGCCCCAACACGACGGGCATCATGCCAGCAGGGGCTGGAACAGCCTCCAAATTGGTTAAGGCCTGTTTAACGGCTAAGCGCGCATAACTTAAGCCAAGCTTATCTTGTGTGAACATCTTGTAATCTAGACGTCCACCACCCCCACTACTACCCTGCTCTCTTTTGCCATTGCTTTCTGCTACCACATTCACATTCAAACGGACCAAAGGCCGTATATCCGCTTGTAAGGAACCATCACTACACAGTACTAAAATCGTCTCATAAACAGCCGAAAGACTGACCACGACTTGTGAAATACGCGGATCCATACGTCTAGCCTCTGCATCGATCGCACGTAATAATTCTATTTTTGTGGCATCCCCCATCGATTTTAAGGGATTGTCGATACCATAGAGTCGCTGGGCCTGGACCAAAGAGTGCGACTGCAGCGCCACCTTGGCAGGACCACCGCCCAAGGCAATGGTGCGTGCAGCACTGGCCGCCTGCTCTAAAGCGTGTAGCTGCACATCTTCAGAATAGGCAAAACCTGTTTTTTCGCCACTGATCACCCGAATACCCACACCCTGGTGCATGTTGTAGGCAGCATCTTTCACACGGCCATCCTCTAAAACCCAAGATTCATGGCTGGTATGCTGAAAATAGAGATCGGCATCATCCACCGAGCGCCCTAAAAGGCTACTTAAGACCCCCTGTAAACCTTGCTCGGTTAAACCGCTGGGTTTGAGCAGAAGATCAGAGGCTATTATCAGGCTATTGGCTTGATTCATGGTGTATTTCCCCGGTTTTTAGCTCGCATCCTGTATTTTTGGTCCTATTACTTATTTTTCCTGGACGAATCCAGTTTGACATTATAGAATAAAAGACTGGCACACCCTAGAATTATTCTAATAAGGTAATGCAAACTTTCATCAAACTACGAAATAGTCTTTCACTGCGCTTGCTGGCTATCCTACTAGGCTCGCTGCTCTTTGGGCAATGGATGCCACTGTGGCTAAAATCCTTATGCTATGCAACCAGCCTTAGTTTAAAAACAGGACTGCTTTTTGTGTTGCCTGCTATTATTTTTAGCTGTCTGTTTTCATGCTTCTTAAGCCTTCAGGGCAGCAGGGCACTGAAATTTATGTTAAGTCTGTTCGTCATTGTATGTGCTTCTAATTTTATCTCTACACTGATTGCTTATGGTATCGGCGCACTCAAGCTGGTCGACTTGAACGTTCTTGAGCAAGGCAATGCCGTAACTTCTGCACTAGAACCCTTATGGCAGTTTGAACTGCCTACACTCTTATCCAATACACAGGCTCTAAGCTTGGGGGTTATTTTTGGGGCTTTTTTCTCTTTTGTACCCAATCCCCGCGCACACCTTTTTGCACAACAAGCCAGATGTTTTGTCACACTGTTTCTAGAACGCTCTTTTATTCCGGTCTTACCACTCTTTGTCTTAGGCTTTGTTTTAAAAATGCAACACGACGGCATGCTGGCACAGATTATCGGTTCTTATGTCCAATTGCTGCTGCTCATTAGCTTAACCTTTATTCTTTACTTGGGTTTTTTATTTTTAATCGCAGCAAAATTTAATCTCACATGTTTTAAGGATTATCTGAAAAATGTTTTTCCCGTCGCACTCATGGGTTTTTCAACCATGTCGAGCTTAGCCACTATGCCCGTCACCCTGAAAGCCGCAGAAAAAAATACCCGAGATTTTCATATTCCCCAAGCGGTTATTCCAAGCACCGTTAATATTCACCAAGTAGGCGTGGCTATTGCTATTCCTATGATGGCCATGTGTATTCTTTCTACCTTCGGGTATGCACTGCCTTCTTTTGCTGTCTATTGTAAATTTGCTTTTTACTTTATCTTCGCACAATTTGCAGTAGCGGGTGTTCCGGGTGGGGCTATTTTGGTGATGTTACCCTTGTTAGAATCGCATTTTGGATTTTCTGCAGAAATGTGCGGGCTTATTACCGCGCTCTATATCTTGTTTGATCCAGCCGTTACGCTTACTAATGTGCTAGGCAATAGTGCCTTGGTGATTATCGTATCGCGTCTGTTTAAGCCTTTTGGCAAGGAACAACCTTCGGAGGTGGCTCTGGAAGAGGGTGTTTCTTAAGTAGGATTGAATACAGGGCCGGCATGGAAACCGGCCCCTACAGCAATCTATGCATACCACTCAATTAAAGTACCGTGGCACTCAAGGTTCCTTCAAACAAAGCCTCTAAACTATTAGCTTCTAGCAATTTTGCACCCCAATACAACAATTGCTCACTAGACGCCTGTTTAATGCGGCTTTGGTACGGGGTAGGAACGGGTCCAAATTTACGTTCTAATAAAGATAATAGAAAACGAAATTCCCCTCGTCTTTCTCCCTGTTGAACACCCTGCTGGAGTCCCTGTTGAACACCTTTTTGGATGCCTATGTCAATAAGTCGACTTGCTATGGTCATAGTACCTTCTCCTTGGGAGGCCGCTAGGCCCTCTTCTATGGCTTGTATAAAAATTTCCGGTTCTGCCGTGTCACCTGTATTCACAAGATAGTGTAGCAAAGTTGATTTATATTCGGTAGATTCCGATTCTAATTTCAGTATAAGCTCTCATCGGAGTTATTCCTTCTCCCGTTTCACGGGAGAGGGTGGCGCGCAGCGCCGGGTGAGGGAGATGAGGATTGATTGTCAATCAACGCACCGTAAATTGTATTTAGAACGCTATTCCATGAATGAATAACTTCATTATTCCAAAAACGTAATACTTTAAACCCCAATGATTCCAAAAATTCGGTGCGATTTTGATCATAGGCTTGATTATCTAAATGTTGACTACCGTCTAATTCAATAATCAGTTTCCTTCTTAAACATACAAAATCTACAATATAAGCGCCTATTATTCTTTGTCTACGAAATTTATATCCAGAAAATCGACGCCCTTGCAGCGCAAACCATAATTGACCTTCTGTTTTTGTCTGAAATATTCTTAAATCTCTAGCACGATCTTTCATCCCCCTCACCCGGCGCTGCGCGCCACCCTCTCCCGTGAAACGGGAGAAGGAATAACTCCGATGGCAGCTTATACTGATTGCAAGAAAATCTTACGATATCTTTATGGATTAAACATCCGATAAATAACCTAGAAAAACATTAAGAAATATCTACTGCAATAGTCTCAGCCACCCTGCTGGTTCTTGACCTTGCTCACATGATCTCACATAATCTCACTTACCCCTTATGTGAGTAGAAATCCTATGCCTCAGATTATTGCGATTGGTGGTGCCGGTTTTGGCAGCCTAGAAAATGATTACAAAATGGAACGCTATCTTATCGCACAAACGGGCAAAACCAATCCCAAAGTGTGTTTCTTAGGCCAAGCCTCTGCAGAATCCCCTGCTTATGCGCACCGTTTTCATCAAACCTTTAAAACCTTAGGGGCTCATCCTTCAACCGTTTCCCTGTTTGGGCGCGTAACACCCCACTGGAAAACACAAGTCCTGGAACAAGACTTAATCTTTGTAGGCGGGGGTAATACCCGCAGCATGCTAGCGCTATGGCGAGAATGGGGCATGGATCAGATCTTAAAAGAAGCCTATGAGAATGGTACGGTATTGTGTGGGAGCAGTGCAGGTGCCATCTGTTGGTTTGAAGCCTGTGTGACCGATTCTGTATGGCCGCTTGGCACACTGAAGGGTTTAGGATTTCTAGAGGGTAGCTGCTGCCCCCATTACGATTCTGAGCCTGAACGCAGACCCACCTATTTAGAGAAAGTAGCTTCAGGGGAAATCATCCCCGGCATTGCGCTGGAGGATTATACTGCCGCTCATTTTGTGGATGGTGCCTTAAAAACCGTGGTCTCTGCCAAGACAGGTGCTATAGCCTATCAAGTCAGTGCAGACAACGAAACAGCCCTGAATACCAAGATACTATGATGAACCATGAGAACGGCTACATTCTGGGTCTATTGGAAACTGGATTGGGCTGATCGAGCATGACGACGCTTGCCTTCAAGGCTTCCTTGAGTACAGCCTCTACCACAGGCGTTAGACCCGTTGACTCCTCTAATAACGTCCTGACTTGATCGATGTGAAGCGACCCAAACAAGAATTGCATCTGTTCATTTTCCTGAATTTCCCTAGCTAGCAATTGCGTTGGAATACGTTCGGCAATTTCATTAAATAGTTCCAAAAATTCTTCTTTTTTGATATGCAATGCTTCTTCTGTTGGATATTGATAACAAGGATCTGAAGCAAAATGATAGACACAAAACGCCATATCTCTCAAACAAGCATGCACAGTATCGAACTGTTTTCCTAAGCAATTGCCCGCCCTCCATAGCAATGTCGTTAATTCATGCATGTCTTCCACCCTTCTTTCACCTTCAGAATCATTGGGATTATAATAATACATTTCGCCATCACGCATTCTATAGATCGCCACTGTATGCCCTACACGACTCTTAGTAGCACACACAAAAATCATACTTCCAGGCTTCACAATTTGTTCTAAACGGCCACCTAACATTTTTTCGGAACACATAAACTGCTGTTCATAATGATCCTTAGGATATCTAAAGCTTTCATGAGGTTTTTCGCCGGTTGTATCTTCTAATGTTACCGATAAATCCAATTGCATTTTTGTACTATTTTCAAACAGCGTAAATGATGCCATCTGATACAATTCAATATTATTGATAAAACGCTCAATCTCTGATTGCTCTTCGGTATTAAATGCCGTCTCACCATCCCAAGAAACCAAGTTATTGCGAACCCTGTGAAAAAAATCAACATCATCCCTGTCATTTGTTGAATGATCTCTTGGAGCAACATCCTCCATGCGTCTGCCATAAGCCCATAGTGTAGATAAGCCAACACATTTTCCACCTGATTTTTTTAAAGCTGCAATATACTTTCGTCGATTTTCGAGATCTACAGCGTGAGATTCTTCATTTTCCGCCATAGCCAATGCGCATTCTAAATAACGAATGATTTTTTGCAAAAGCAAATCCTGGCTCTGATCCCAATGCATTTCTCTTTCCATCTTAAAATACCTATTTCATGATAATTACTTAGAAAACTGATTTGTTTGACACTTAAAGAAGGAAAAGATTCTACCATCCATTTAATTGGGGAGTCTTGAACCAGATTAAAGGGAAAAATGCCTCATCTATAGGAGCGCTTGACCCCCACCCCTTTCTAAATTATACTTTTTGGGAATATTAATTCAAAAAAGGAATCTGTTTTGGGAATAAAAGGGGATTTATACAAACATTGCCCCCCTCTTGATCAACCTTTGATGGCCTCGGCAATACCCCAACACTTTAAGTTAGAAGAAAGCTTAGAACGAGGCATGCTGCCCTTGGTACAGCATTCTGAAGATCCCATGGGCGAGCTGAAAGCCTATATCGCAGGGTATATGCAGCAAACCTTTCAGATGAATGCTTTGATTCGTAAGATTGATCACTTTTATCGTTTTCTAGAAGCCATGAGTTTTTCACAAAGCTGCATCCTAAACTGCAATGCTATTGCGCGTGCATGTGGGCTTAGCAATAAAACCGTTGAAAACCACATTCGTCTTTTAGAGGCTAAGGGCTTCAGTTTTAGGCTGCCCATCTTTGATAAAAACCCAAAACGTCTTTTAAGCAGCCATGATAAATTTTATTTCTTTGATGTGGGTGCGTATCAAGCTATCAAGCCTTCAGATACCTCTTTCCGAATGCAGTTCGGAGACATACATCCTGCAGAACAGGCGCTTTCAACACTGATTGCCCAGCATTTACGCGCTTGGTTAGATCATTCAGAAAAAAAAGGTACGCTGTATTTCTGGCGTACTAAATTGGGACAGGAAGTTGATTTTGTCATCGATGGAACCATTGGTTTTTATGCCATTGCTATTAAGCAAACGAATGCCATTCGTGCTCAAGATCTTAAAGGGTTAGAGATTTTCAAAAAAGATTATCCAGATAGTCTTGCACTATTACTTTATGGTGGCACTAAGCAAATTAAAATCAATAATGTGCTCTGTGTGTCTATTCATGATTTTCTGCTAAACCTTAAGCCTGGAAAACCCCTGCTACGTCTGGTTACTTCCAGGGCAACGCTTGGAAAATCGGATCCAGTGGATGCGTGATCCAATAGCCACCCAGAATACCGCTCAGAAAACCGTATAAATGGCTCTCCCAGGATACCTTCGCCTCGCGAGGAAAAAGCCCAAATAAAATACTACCGAAATAATACAAAACCAATCCCGCTAAAAACACGCTGGTATAATCGGGTTTGAAATAGGCCAGAATCAAAATATAACCAAAATAACCCGAGATTAAACCACTGGCCCCAATATGTCTTGCGGGCCTAGCCAAAAGCCAAACCAAAAAACCACCCAAGACCAGAATCAGGGTCGTGATAATCATAAAAGTGTGTAAATTTTGTGTTAATAAAATTAATCCCAATACAAACAAGGGAATACTATTAAAAAACAAATGGTTAAAATTTTGATGCAGCACAGGACAAAAGAGAATGCCTATCAGTCCTGCAAAACGCCGAGGTCTAATACCCAGCACCACCAAGGGGGACCCTAAGGCCCAATGCACGAGGTTAAAAAGCCAAAGCCCGGCCATTACAATAAGCCAGGGTTCCATATAGACTTGGCTACGTAGAAAGAACGCGCTTAATTCTTTGGATAAAGTTACTAACACTATCGCTCCAGACTTTTAATAGAATTGTAGGATAAGCATACATCGATGGAGGTCGTAGTGAATAGGGATTTTTCTGATCAAGATTCTCCCCTCGCAATGGGAGGGGAGAATAGCTTGAGTGCGTAACTAACAGCTTTTCTTACAAGCTGAACAACCAATGAAAAGACAGTAGGCAGCATAAAGACCCGAAAGCCCTATTAAGAGATAAGTACCCTTGATAAGATCTGCATGACCATGAAACAAATGGGTAACCAAATTAAAGTTTAGCAACCCAACCAATCCCCAATTGAGTGCTCCAACAACGGAAATCACCAAAGAAAGACATCCTAGTTTTGATACGCTTTTCATCAGCTCGCTCCTGCGATATTAAGGTTAAGGTCCCTCCAGTATATACCAATTTCAAAATATCTCGACTGGATCGAAACAAGGTCCCTAATAGTACCCAATAAATAGTTACCCAACTATTTATTGGGCCTCCAACAAGCACTGTTTCAAGATTCTGCAATTGCGTTGTGTGACTGTGCACAAATGCCTCGGTTGTACATCACTAAACAATTGCTCTATGATGAAATCATCTTATTTTTTAAATAAAGGGATAGTGCATGAAGAATGTATGGGTTGTTCTAGCCAATGCAAGCAGGGCTTTTTTCTATGCCTCTTCTAAAGCGAATCCTGATCTGCAGCTAATCAAAAAGTTCTATCATCCTGAAAGTAAGCTCAAAGAGACAGAATTGGGTTCTGAACAACCAGGACATAATCAAAAAGGTTCTTATGAACCCCATACAAGTGCTAAAGAACTAGAAAAAGAACATTTTGCCAAACAGCTTTGCCAAGAACTAGAGCATGGGAGAGTATCCAATGCCTATACCGCGATTATCGTCGTAGCTGAACCCCATTTCTACGGTCTTATCCATCAAGCAGCACCCCATCAAGTACAAAAATTGATTCAAAATCACTTTGCAAAAGATTATGCACATTTTTCAGAACACGATTTAGGAACGACCTTAAAGGAACTTTTGGCGGATACCTTAAAGCCTCTGCTTTAAAAGGAAAAAGGCTAGAATCTCAGCATTGATGCCCTCATTTTCCCGTGGGAAAATCTTGAGCTTTTTTTAAAAAATCCTGCACTGTTATACGCTTGCAGTCTACATACACCAAATCGAAATCTTGATCGATCATCGCTAAGGCCTCTGCAATGGTATTCACTACCACACTATAGCAACCTTGTTGTCGAAGTAATTTCCGATAAATAAGCTGGAGGGATGGTTCTGGCTCAATGACTAGCGCTCTAGAACAGAGACTACCATACAGTGGCTCTGTCTGTGGCGCTGTATATTTGTCGCTCGAAAATACAAAGGCTTGATTGATTAAGCAAGCTATTTGTAAGGTTGAGCCCTGTTTGTCGTGACTAGAAAAACCACAACCATTCGCGATGATTTTACAAAGACCATGCAACTTTCCAATGGCATTCATGGCTCAGATCACCTACCCGCTCACCTTTCTAACAGATCTAAAGATTTTTCTATGTTGTTTAACAAAGAAAAATATAGTTTTTATAGTACTGGATAGAAAACTAAACAACAACCCCTAAAAAATAGGGTATTGTTTAAAAAAAAGCAATATTATAGGGGTTTTCCACCTAGGTCACCGTGAGATAGGCTGCAATACTTTTTGGTAGGTAATAGAGGAAACCACTGTCAATCGCCTTGGCAATGACTTCCGATTTATACTGGCAATGCATTTTTTCTTTCAAAGTATCGAAACGAGACTCTATAGTATTTTGCGACACCCCTAAAATGTTCGCGATTTCTTTGATTGTTTTTCCTCGAATTAATAAGAATAAAAAAATTTCTTGTTTTTCTGTTAAGCGAAAGGTACAACAAGGATCATCCAAAGTATAAACCGTTTGTCTCTTGTCTTTTCCCATCCATTGAACATCACGTTCATAGCGATATAAATAGGGATTAAATTGCGGCACATTTGAGACATCCATAATCTGTAGTAATAGCCCCGCCGCTTGGGTCTTGTCATGAAGCGCAGGTATGGGATTTCTATTGATTAATAGTGCTCTCCAACCAGGCCCACAACTTAAGAATTCTAAGGTAAGCATCTTTTTACCAGAGGCAATGACCTTGCGGTCCATTTTCCTAAATTGCTCTGCTAGCTCTGCACTTTTACAAGGCATTTCATGATCCATCTTGCCGATACAATCATGCCAATCATGAAAATTAAATAAGGTTGCTGTATCTTGGGTGACACTGGCATAGACAGACAGTGCATCTTTAACCATCATCAAACCAGGTGAATGACAAAGAAAGCCAAACTTTTTAGTTAAATCTTCTTCTGTTTCAGCAGGGCACATCCCTTCCCCTTCTTTGCTAAAGAACTACCCCTCGATCGTACCGAATGCAATGGCAAATAACAATACGATGGCTTTAACCTAACTTTTAATACCTACGCCCTTCACGAGTAAGCAAAAGCTTAAGCTATACAGTCCTGCACTAAAAAACACCATCATCCCTAACACAAGGCCTATATGAACCTCCGAATACCCCAGCATCCCAAAACGGAAGGCATTAACGATATAAAAAAGTGGATTAAAATAGGTTATCTGTTGCCAAAAAGCAGAAAGGTATTTCACAGAATAAAAAATACCCCCCAGATAAATTAAAGGCGTTAATATAAAGCTAGGGACGATATTAATATCATCAAATTTCTTGGCAAAAATACCATTCAAAAAACCCGCCAACGAAAATAACATCGCTGTTAGAACCCAGACCATCAATAAAATAAAGGGATGTTTAATAGGAAGCTGCACAAATAATGTCGAAGTTAACATGACCAGCAAACCCACTAAAAAACCCCGTGCCATACCACCCAAAACAAAACCTGCTAAAATACTGTGATTATCCAAAGATGATACCAACATCTCTTCAATGTTTCGTTGAAATTTAGCAAGAAAAAAAGAAGCTACAACATTTCCATAAGAGGCATTAATCATTGACATCATAACCAAACCGGGAACAATATATTCGATATAAGAAAACCCGTCTATGACGCCCATACGGGGCCCCATAAAATGGCCAAAAATAACAAAATAAAGCCATGCGCTCACCACCGATGGCAATAGGGTTTGAGACCAAATACGCATAAAACGAATAATCTCTCGTCGAACAATCGTATAAAGACCAACCCCATTAACAAGTCTTATGTTCATTTTTTACTTAAGCCTCTATTATTCACCAGGCTAATAAATAATTCTTCTAATCGATTTGTTTTATTGCGCATACTCACAACCTGAATATCCTGCTGAGAAAGCGCCTCGAAAACACTATTCAAATGGATCGTTTTTTCAAATTGAATCTCCAATGTTTTAGAATCCAGCAAAACTACCGAAATCCCTTGTAAGGCAGGTGCTTTTTCTAATGGCTTATCGAGATCAAAAAGTATCGTTTCCATTGTTAGCTGAGACAAAAGATCTTTAAGGCTTGTGTTTTTTATAATTTTACCCTGATGCATAATGGCAACCGTATCGCACAAAGATTCTATTTCTTCCAAATAATGCGTCGTTAAAATAATAGTTGTTCCTGCATGGTTTATTTTTCTCAAAAAATCCCACATGGAACGTCTTAGCTCAACATCGACACCTGCGGTGGGTTCATCTAAAACGAGTATTTTAGGTTGATGTATTAAAGCCCTCGCAATCATTAAACGGCGTTTCATGCCACCCGAAAGCACACGCGCAGCCTCATGGCGTTTATCCCATAACCCCAATTCCATTAAATAATATTCTGCTCTTTGCATGGCCATACGACGCGGTATACCATAATAACCCGCCTGGTTTACAACAATGTCAATCACCCGATCAAAAAGACTAAAATTAAATTCCTGAGGCACAAGCCCCATAAAAGTTTTTGCCAGGCTAGCTTCTTTATCGATTGAATGACCAAACACATGAACAGCCCCACTAGACTTCTTCACCAAAGAAGTCATGATGCCAATGGTCGTGGTCTTTCCAGCACCATTAGGCCCCAGCAAGCCAAAAAAAGCACCCTCTTCAATACTGAGATTGATACCTTTAAGCGCAACAAAACCAGAGGCATACACTTTTTTTAAATCTTTTATAATTAACGCTTTCATGCACTAATACCCAAACCGACGTATTGATTCAGGTATCATTCTATCAGCATTACTGAAAAGCTGCATTATCTTTCATTCGCTAATGCTCACGCTTGATCAAATACTTTTCTCAACGGTGGTTTTTAAATCTTCCAATATATGGCGAATAACTTCAAAAATACCAGCACATTGATGAGGACAATGCTTAGGATCGGATCTTTTAAGGCAATCCAGCAAAGACAATAGATTCAACAGTTGTACAGTGATATGCCAATTTTCAGGCAACTGCACACCAGCACTGGTCAAGCCCTCTAGGAATGCGTCTTGAAAATCAGATGGCATCTTATGGGCATATCGAAGCATATTCGCAACATCCCACAATACCGATCCAGAAAAAGCAAATTCCCAATCTAAAACACCACTCACTTTCCAAAGACCATCCACCTCCTTCACAAGAATATTAGAGGGATCAAAATCAGCGTGAACAAGATGCTTTTCGCTTGTATCAGGAAACAGACCACGATATTTACCAAAGACCTGACTGATGTTGGCAATCATCTCTGGCGTAAGCACCGATAAAACAGTCTTGTCCTCCAAACACGCTTTAGCAAAGCTTAGGTAATCTTCTGAAGGGGTTTTCGGCATAATATTTAAGTCTTTGTCAAAAAAACCAGCTTGAGGAAATGTATGTTTAGTGATTTTTGCAAGCGTAGCGCCTACATCATGCATGACTGCCCTAATATCATAAGGCTTATCGCTCAGCAAAAGATCGCGCAGGGATATGCCAGGCATAAATTCCGTGATAGAAAAGTGATAACCATCTACTTCGCCAATCGTGTAAACCTGGGGGGCTGGCACGATTTGTTTTAATAATGCTCCGATTTTTCTCTCTCGACACACGGCATCCTTGTCACGCAAATAAACACGTAAAATTTTGGGGGCGCCTTCACCTTCAAGTAAAACTTTGATATTAAGATTGGCACATCCGCCAGCCATTAATTCGTGTGAGATGAGTTTTTTATCGGCATATGCGACCCGCAGCATTTTTTCCACGATACCTTGAGGTAATGGATGTGTGGCGCTTGTTTTTTCCCAATCGGCTTTAAACATTAAAAATTCCGCTTTATCTAATGCCAATATAAATATCGAGCATCACGTTACTATGATCGCTACTGCGCTGATCATAAACTTCAAAGTCTGCAATATAAGCTCTTTCACCACCTAAATCAGACACATTCATTTTCCATATGTTTTTCCACATATCAATGCAGACAGCAGGCATCGGCCCTGGCTCATTCGTGAATTTCGCATAATTTTGCATGGGTATTATAAGCGTCTGAAATGCTTCATCTAGACCATCAAAAGAAGTCACTTCTTCACCAATAAAATAAGTGTAGTCTCCATGAACATCACTTTCGTAA
>CAMCTX010000006.1 GCA_945878715.1 Legionella genomosp. 1
TACACGCATACTGCCTTCAAGGCTTATGGGCGAGGGTGCACTGAACGCGCAGATTGCAGAAGGGCATTATCATGCACTCGCTGTAGAAGCCAGGCACAAGATCGCTATGGTTTTTAAGGATCTGAAACTTTATCCCTGTGTTATTAGCCAAGCCCTGGCCCCTCAGATCCATGTACAGAGACGAAGTCTAATGCTTCAACAGGGGACGGTGCAAAGCGCAACGCCTACCTCGTTTAAGGTGGCAGAAGGACAGCTTTTCTTGGCATCCCACGGTGATTATCATTCGGTAGCCTCGCACTATGAAGCCACTCGCGGTATTACCCTCAAGGCCAGGTATTTGCACGAGGACGCACAGATCCTGGCCCATAGCGTCCAGCACCATCGTTTTGGGATCGAGGGTCTATCCTCGGTGGTATGTGAAACACAAACGACGCAGAGTACCGCGCTGTTGCCTCGTTTTATCAGCGATCCCAATGCCAGTGTTGTGATAGAGACGCTGGCGGGTGCTGTGCTTGTCGCACCTCAGGTACAGGCAAAAACCTTCAGGCTTCGTGTGGCAGAGGGAGATGCCATGGTACGTGCGAGATCCCTAGACTTGCAACGCTCTGTGCAAACCTACGGTGCGGGCCTAGAACTCAGTACTAAGCCAGGGATTCGCCTCAGCGTTGCGCGCGTACAAGAACAATGCACAGGGGTGATAGGCGCCGATTTACAGGTGAATGAGATCTTCATGCATGCGGGCCAAAACATGTTGCTTGAAGCTGTTGGCTCAGAGGCTAAGCGCATGGCATTAAAGGCTTCGAATACGATTACAATCAGCGGTGTGTCGGTCTATCGATCCTATACCCAACAATCTTTGGGTATCTCTGTGGGCTTCGATTTGAGTGAAGGCCTGCCCTATGTGGGGCTTGACGGTAGTCTTGAACGCTTAGAGACACAGAATGTTGTGTCGAGTATCTGCAATCATTTAGAGCATCTTAGTATACAGGCCCAAACGCTTCATTTAAAAAACGGTGTGCATCTACAAACCAAGCAAGCTGTTTTAGAAATACAGCATTGTGTGATTGATGTGGGTATTGCCAAGCAGAATCATCGTAGCTATCGTTTTGCGGTAGACACTGCTTGCGATCTTAAAGCCGATTATCATCATGTACAGCATCAGTCTTTGGTGCCCACTGGGATCTATAACGAAGCAGGGCAGAACCTTGTACAAGCACAAAACCCTTATCCTGTAGAAGGTCCCCCTCATCAAGACAAACATCGTTCACTAGATCTGCCGCTAGGATTAATGCTGGCAGCGTTTAGACGACGTCCTAAAGAATCATCCCGATCGGCTGCAGCAAACCCTAGGGTGTCGCATGGCACAGCAACACAGACTGTGCGCGCACCGCAAAAAGCTTTGGGTATCAACGGGCGTGCTGTGTCTACACCGGTGCAAACGACCCATTTAGGATCACGCATCACGCCATTATTAGCGCAAGCCCAAAGTTCTGTAGGCGTTTTAGCCCTAAGTCCCACCGATCCCCACTATTTTGATGCGCTTATTGCGCAACGCATCGCAGCGAACAGTCCGCATAATGGTTTATTAAGACAAGCCTATGAACAAGTGAATGCTTTTTTCGAAGAGAGTCATCAACTGATGGATAGGGCAGAGCAGGGCGCAGCGCTGCTTTATCATCGCTATCCTGCACTGCGTCAGGATGCGGCAGAACATGCTGCAGGCTTTGCACGATTTAGACGCGTGGTACCCACAGACGCAAAAGATTTAGTGTTCAAAGCCGCGGCTTTCACAGGTGGGCCCCGAGCAGTCAAAGGTACGGTGCAGGGCATGCATTGGCTTTATGGTCAGGCCAAGGTGGGTTACACCTTGAAAACCTTGGATAGTAGAGCCGAAATTAATCATATCTTTTCTCGGGTGAATGGGCAGCCCAAATATGGACACTTGCGGGATACCCCACAAAACCGACGCCTGATTGTAGAAACCTTTAGCAACAAGCAGTACTTTCGGGGTATCGATAGCCATGGTAAAGCATGGTTTCGCCGAGCACTACCTGAGCAGCGTGAGTGTTGGGTGATCACACAAGGCGGGCGGGTTAAAAGTGGTGGGATTAATGAGCTGGCCCAACAGGATCTGGGGGTAGCTTCACGCAGTGTGCCGCTATTACCCTAGGTATTACCACATGCTAACTCCGAAAAAGTCTTGGCTATTTCGGAGTTGTGTCCATAATGGTCGATAAGCTTTCACTATTTTGAAAAATTTCTAGGTTATTGATCGGATGTTCAGTAGATGCAAATCCACTTATCATCCTAGGCTATGAACACACTGCACACGCCACATAATAATTTGTTCAAGAGTTCGATGGCCGATCTTCGGGTGGCACGCGATTTTTTTGGACATCATTTACCGCCCGTTGTATTGGCAGCCATTGATTTAAACACCTTAAAAATTTCGCATAATACTTATGTAGACATTGTACTCAACGAGTCAGCCTCCGATATACTGTATGAGGTCAAAATAGCTGAAAAGCCAGCCTATCTTTATTTGCTTTGCGAACACCAAAGTTCCATCGATCCACTCATGCCTTTTAGGCTTTGGCAATATATTGTGGGCATTTGGTCGGATCATCTCAAACAAGCCAAACAATTGGATGAAAAAAAGCCTGCTCAATCTAAAAAAGCTCAATCCAAGAAAAAAGTTTCCTTACCTTTGGTGATTCCTATGGTTTTTTATCATGGTCCAAGGCCCTATACAGGTCCGCGGCATATTCGTTCTTTAATTGAAGGACCTTCAGAATTAGTAGAGCAATTATTGGGGCCCTTGCATTTGATTGATACCCATGTGCTTGCCGATGAAGACCTAAGGGAGCAAAGATGGGCAGGAATTATGACTTTTGTCATGAAGCATATTTATGTAAGAGATATGATGGTTCTGCTGCAACCGCTGATAGCGATGCTTCAGCAATTAGCCTGTGAGCCGGACTCTACCGAATATAAATCAACTTTGTTACACTATTTGGTAAATACAGGTGATACGGCAGAACCGGAAGTTTTTGTACAAGCCATAGAAGAGAGGCTGACGGCCTCCAAAGGAGAAGGTACTATGACCATAGCAAGTCGACTTATTGATATAGGTGTCCAAAAGGGTGTTCAACAAGGTATACAGCAGGGTGTTCAACAGGGTGTTCAACAGGGACAACGACAAGAAAGAACGCACTTTCTTCTGTCATTGTTAGAACGTAAATTTGGCCCACTTT
This sequence comes from Legionella genomosp. 1, assembly GCA_945878715.1. GTDB lineage: Bacteria > Pseudomonadota > Gammaproteobacteria > UBA6186 > Azoamicaceae > CADEGZ01. The sequence goes on from CAMCTX010000006.1 coordinate 3,255, forward strand.
CTGCCCATGACCGCGATCGCATCAAACAGGCTTCTAGTGAGCAGTTGTTGTACTGGGGTTCAAAATTGTTAGAGGCTCATAGCCTAGAAGCTTTGTTTGAAGAGACACGAAGCACCATAGAGCTTTAAGATGTATGTCCCCGAGTGGCATTCGGAAAGACTTATTTGACGAGGCACTAGCCTCCGCAAGGGACCAGGCCTTAGGGGTTTGGGATTTTCATGGGTATAATACTTCCCTATGCCTAACCCTACACACAATCGATCCCTCGCCATCCTTCTCATGGGTCCTACCGCGGTGGGTAAAAGCCACTTGGCTTTGGAGCTGGCACAGCACTTACCCGTAGAAATTATCAGTGTGGATTCAGCTATTGTCTATCGGGGTATGGATATCGGTACTTCGAAGCCCACTGCGATGGAGCGCAAAGCCGTTCCCCATCATCTGATTGATATCCGCGATCCAACAGAGGTTTATTCGGCCGCGGCTTTTGTGCAGGATGCCCTGGTAGCTATGCAGGCCATTCGCGAACGGGGCAATATTCCCTTACTGGTGGGGGGAACGATTTTTTACTTTAGGGCATTGATGCAGGGTTTATCCCCCTTGCCCTCGGCCGATCCCTTCTTGCGTGCAGCACTCACCGCAGAAGCAGAACGCTTAGGTTGGCCGGCGTTGCATCAAAGGCTTGCGTTGATTGATCCAGAAGCAGCGCTGCGCATCCATCCGCAGGATGGGCAACGCATCCAACGTGCCTTAGAGGTCTATACGCTTACGCAGAAAAATCTATCCACGCTCTGTGCCGAGCAGCCTTCAAAGCCACAGGGGGGGGATGCTTTATCTGCACACGGTTATCGCCTGTTAAGCTTTGCGCGCATGCAACCCGATCGTCGCATCTTGCATCAGCACATTGCAGAACGCTTTCATGCCATGTTAGAACAAGGCTTGGTGGCCGAAGTCGAAGCCCTCTGGCAGCGCTATGATTTAACACCGACCATGCCGTCGATGCGTGCCGTAGGTTACAGGCAAATCAAGGCCTATTTGGCGGGGGATCTAAACTATCAAACCATGACTGAACAGGCCATTGCCGCAACCCGGCAATTGGCCAAAAGGCAGATAAGCTGGATTAAACAGATGCCTCAGATCATCCCTTTAGAAAACACCCATTTAGTTTCTTTACAGACCCTGTTAGACTGCGTGGTCGAAGGCAATCAGAAGTTGCTACCCTAAACGTTATGGAGAAAATAAGGATGTCAAAAGGGCAAATGTTACAAGATCCTTTCCTCAATGCACTACGCAGAGATAGGATCCCCGTGGCTATTTATTTGGTGAATGGGATTAAATTACAGGGACATGTAGAGTCTTTTGATCAGTTTGTTGTACTCTTAAAGAATAATGTTAGTCAGATGGTTTATAAACATGCCATCTCGACCATTGTGCCGACACGCAATGTAAAAATGGGTCCGATGGCCCATCAGGAAGACGGTTGCGAAGTAGAAGATGAGCATGAGCATGAGCCCGAACACGAAACTGCAGGCAACATGGTGTGAGGGAAAAACGCTTTTTTCAACGCCTATGGAATACCCCAGGCGGCGGTTCGCCGGGTCAGGATCCTTGGCGTCGTAAAAAAGGATCCGGTCCTCCCGATCTCGATCAAATCCTAGGTGCAGCCCTCAAACAGCTCAAGGCTTTGTTTCAGCGCACAGGATCCGGTTCTGTACCGGTGCCGCCGCTGGATCGTTTTGTAGGGTTGGCGCTGGGCGGTGTACTGTTGCTCTATGTGTTGGCGGGTATTTATATTGTCGATCCCCCCGAGCGCGCGGTCGTTACACGTCTGGGTCGCTATGTGCGTACAGAAGGCCCTGGCCCCCATTGGTTGCCACCCTTTTTAGAATCCCGAGAATTGGTCAATGTTCAGCAGGTATCCACCAGCGATCATAGTGGTCTGCTTTTAACCAAAGATGGCAATATTGTATCTATTAGTGTGGCGGTACAGTATCGTATCCGAGAAGATGAAGATGCGGTGCGATCGTATTTATTTAATGTGGTTAATCCCATTCGTAGTTTAAGCCAATCCGCAGACAGCGCCTTAAGACAGGTGATAGGGCAATCGACCATGGATGAAGTCCTCACCCTCAAGCGTGCCGAAATAGCGACGGCTATTAAAGAACAAATGGTTGAAACCCTTAAAAATTACCACACAGGGATTTGGGTTTTAGGGGTGGTTATGCAGTTTGCCAAAGCGCCAGACGAAGTACGCGCTGCTTTCGATGAAGTGATCAAGGCCTCTGCCGATGAAGAACGTTTAGTGAATCAGGCCAGAGCCTATGAAAACGAGGTTCTCCCCAAAGCACGTGGAACGGCCGAGCGCTTAAAGAGCGAGGCTTTGGCAGATAAAGAAGAAAGCATTTTAATAGCAGAAGGTAATGTGAAACGCTTTAATCTAGTGCTGCCCCAGTATTTGCTCGCACCCAAGGTCACGCAAGCACGTTTGTATATCGAAACCATCGAAGCCGTCTTGTCTAAAGCTTCCAAGGTAATGGTCGATCTGCCACAAGGTAATAACGTGGTGTATCTGCCCATAGAACCCTTAAAAAGTGCAGTACCTATCACAGAGAGTGAATTACCACAACCACAGGGGAAAACACCATGACACGTTCTGGGATGTTCATGGTTGCGCTCATCACCCTATCCGTCGCGGTGGTCTCTTCCTTATTTACGGTGTATGAATCTTCCCGTGTCATTATTGCGCGCTTAGGGGCTTTGCAAAGTGATGCACAGGGGGAAGTCTGTATTTATGGGCCAGGGTTACACTGGAAGCTACCCTTGCTGGATACCGTCCACAGTTTTGATACGCGTTTACACATGACAGAAGTGCCTTCCGAACGCATTGTTACCAAAGAAAAAGAAGTACTCTTGGTCGATCTCTTTGTGCAGTGGCGTATTAAAGATTATGCGCTCTATTATAATGCGACCCAGGGTCAGGGTTTGGGCGATGGCTTATCGGGTTTAGATCGTGCACAGCAGTTATTGCGCCAAAATGTAAAGGGTGTGCTGCATGCAGAGTTTGGGCTTCGCACTTTACAAGAGGTAGTCTCGGGCGAGCGTAAAGAGCTCACCGAAAAGCTTGCCAAACGCAGCAACGACAATGTACGGGCCTATGGGATGGAAGTCGTCGATCTACGCGTGAATCGCGTGGAATATCCACCTGAAGTCAATGAAAAAGTTTTTGCGCGTATGAGTTCTGAGCGCAAAAGAGTGGCTGTAGGTTATCGGGCCAGCGGTGAATCCAAGGCAGCGATTATCCATGCAGATGCCGATAGAAAAGCCAAGATTATGATTGCCGAAGCACAAAAAGAAGCCGAACAATTGCGGGGTGAAGGCGATGCCAAAGCCTCTCAGATCTACGCCAGCAGTTTTAATCAGGCACCAGAATTTTATCAATTTTATAGAAGCTTAGAGGCCTATCGCACTATCTTTAACAGCAAAGAGGATCGATTAATTCTCAAACCCGATAGCGAGTTCTTTAAGTATTTTCGCAGTGGCCAATATAAAAATAAAGAGTGAAGAAGGCATGTTAGAAGATTGCATGGTGCCGAGGAGAGGACTTGAACCCCCACGGAGTTTCCCCCACAAGCACCTGAAGCTTGCGTGTCTACCAATTTCACCACCTCGGCCAGAGGCAAACTGTAGCGATCCTTCGGATCAAAGTCAATGGTAAACTGGTATGCTTATCAAGAACGAATTTTAGGTGTTCCCGAAGCGAGGAACCGTTTTCCCGAAGCCCCCTTTCAGGGGGCGAGTTGGGTACCGCAGCGCAGGGAAGCACCTAAAATGAGATTGCAACGAGTATATAATGTCTAAAAAACCCCCTAAAGATCCCCATGCCTCTCGTGAAGCCACGCGCTATGAGAATCCTATTCCCAGCCGGGAATTTATTCTCGAGCACTTAGAGCATCGGGGGGAGCCTGCCTTGTACGATGAGTTGCTTCAGGAACTCGATCTTGTGGAAGAAGATAGGCAAGAAGCCTTGCATCGCAGAATCAAAGCCATGTTAAGAGATGGTCAGCTCGACAGGCTTAAAGGCGGTTATTTTTGTATTGCGCCCCAACGCATTGTGGTAGAAGGTACCATCTTGGTGGAAAAGGGCAAGCAGCGCAGAGTGTGGATCCTCCCTAAAGATGGTACGGCGCGCCTAAGCTTAGCCTGGGAAGGCACAGAGCCTGTGTATACGGGTAATAAAGTATTGGTTGCCACCACGGAGCCCGATAGCACACAAGTGCGCAGTGCCAAACTGCTGGAAATTCTCGAACAGCAGCGCGTTTTAATAACCGGGCGTTTTATACAAGAAGCGGGTTTTTCTCATGTGATACCCCATGGCAAAGAAAAAGAAGTGGTGCGTGATATTTTAATCCCACAAGGCAAAGAACACGCTGCGATGGATGGCCAAATGGTGGTGGTCGAGCTGCTCAAGCAGTCTTCACGTTGGTCCGATCCCCTAGGCCAAGTGGTAGAAATATTAGGCTCTGAAGAGACACCTGGTATTGAAATAGAAGCCGCCATGCGTGCCTATGAATTACCCCATCTGTGGTCTGAAGCCGCGCTTTTAGAAGCCGAAGCCTTTGGTACTGTGGTTCCCGCGGCTGCAGCCAAAGATCGACTCGATTTACGCGATTTGCCTTTGGTCACGATCGATGGCGAAGATGCCAAAGATTTTGATGATGCGGTGTATTGCGAGGCCAAAAAAGACGGTGGTTTTACGCTAACTGTGGCCATTGCCGATGTTAGCTATTATGTGCGTGAAGCCACTATGCTCGATAGTGAGTCCGAACTGCGGGGTACGTCTGTTTATTTTCCAGGCAAAGTCATCCCCATGTTGCCCGAACAGCTTTCCAATGAATTATGTTCTTTAAAGCCCCAGGTCGATCGCTTGTGTATGGCCTGTGTCATGTCCATTAATGCCGAAGGTAAAATAACGCACTATGCCTTTCACGAAGCCATTATCTGTTCCAAAGCTAGGCTTACCTATACCATCGTTGCCGATCTGCTTCGCAGTCCTCAGGATCTGCCTGCAGACTCACCCTATGCGCCCCTTTTACCCGCATTGCAGCGCTTAGAAGCCCTGTATAAAGTATTAAAAACAGCCCGGGATCTGCGAGGGGCTGTGGAATTTGAAAGTGCCGAAACACGTATTATTTTTGGAGAAAATCGAAAGATTGAGCGTATCGAACCCGTGCATCGTAACGATGCCCATCGTATTATCGAAGAATGTATGTTATGTGCCAATGTGGCCTGTGCCAGCTTTTTGAAAAAGCATCAATTACCCGGGCTTTATCGCAATCATCAGGGGCCTTCCAAAGAAAAACTGGCCGATTTGCGTACTTTCTTAAGTGAATTAGCGCTATCCTTGGGTGGTGGAGACGATCCCGAACCCTTAGATTATGCCAGGCTCTTACACTCGGTACAAAAACGCGCGGATGCGACTATTATTCAAACCGTTTTATTACGATCCTTATCGCAGGCCGTTTATGCGAAAGATAATCTAGGCCATTTTGGTTTGGCCTATCCTATGTATGCGCATTTTACGTCGCCTATTCGACGCTATCCCGATCTCTTAGTGCACCGACAAATCCGCTTGTTTTTACGCAATCAATGGACCGATAAAAAACAAGCGCAGGCGAAGAGCGAAGAGGCGCAACAAAGGCTCGCACGGGTGGGTGAGCATGTGTCGATGACCGAAAGACGTGCCGATGATGCGGTGCGCGATGTTACGCGTTGGCTGAAGTGTCAATATATTCAGCAACATGTGGGCGAGGTCTTTACGGCGCTTATTTCAGGGGTCACACGCTTTGGTTTTTTTGCAGAATTAAAAGAGCTGTATATCGATGGCTTAGTGCATGTCACCAGTCTTCGCAACGATTATTATTATTTCGATGCCATTCATCATCGCTTAGTGGGTGAACGCAGTGGTGTGAGCTATAAGCTGGGCGATAGCGTGCAGGTAAAGGTTGTCAAGGTGGATGTGGATGATCGTAAAATCGATTTTGAATTAGTCGGAGAGCCGCAACACACGCTTCGCCCCGATCAAAAACCCCGCAAAAAGAAAGCCTATAGAAGCAATCCTTCACGCAAGGGGCCCACCACCGGTGCAGGTCGCAAAAAGGCTGCGAAATAATGGCCGATCATTGGTTATACGGGATCCATCCCATTCAAACATTATTGCGTACAGCGCCCGAACGTATTTTAGAACTCAGTGTGGCAGACAATGCCGAGCCTGCACGTCTTGACCCCATTGTATCCGAAGCACGTGCGGCCGGTATTTCTGTACAATCCTACCCCAGAAAAACCCTCGATCAATGGGCAGGGACCGATAAACATCAAGGTCTGGTGGCACGGGTGCGTGCCCAAGCAGCCTTAGGCGAACACGATCTGGACGATTTAATCAAACGTCATCCAAAACCCTTTTTATTAATTCTAGATGGTGTACAAGATCCCCATAATTTAGGCGCTTGTCTGCGTACCGCCGATGCCGCTGGGGTGCATGCCGTGATTATTCCTAAGCATCAAGCCGCCCATTTAAGTCCTGTGGTGCATAAGGTTGCCTGTGGCGCGGCCGAAACAATCCCCCTTATACAGGTTCAAAATTTAGCACGTTGTATGCGTGATTTAAAGACGCAAGGCATTTGGATGGTGGGCGCAAGCCTAGGTGCACCGAAGACCCTGTATGAAGTCGATTTGAATAGCCCCCTCTGTATCGTGCTCGGTGCAGAAGGCACAGGCTTACGACATCTCACCGAGGAACAATGCGATTGGTTGGTCGAAATCCCCATGCGGGGTGCCGTATCAAGTCTCAATGTCTCGGTCGCAACCGGTGTCTGTTTGTACGAAGCGCTGCGTCAGCGAAAGTCTTGAATTCAAGCAGGTCTTCGGTATACGATCAGAATTGTGCTATTGAGTGCACGGCATGTCAAAGGATTGATCCATGCTCACACCCACAGTCTACCAAGCTCGCTTAGAACAAGAAGAAAAGCTGATCCAAAGATACCAAGCAGTAATCGACCAACAAAACGCCACGATCGATTCAATACGTGCAGACTTTGACATTAAAATCGCAGGCATTAACCAACAACAATTAGCATTCGATCAAAAACAAAAATTGCTAACAGTGTACATGGAATGTTTAAGAAATTATTTACACCTTTGGGAGTCTTATACACCCACCAATCTGGATGCGCCACTCGAGGCTGAGCATGGTAAAACCAGACTATCCAGAGATGGTACAGAAGTGACTTTCAGAACATTGATTGATAGACAGCACAAAGCCTATCAGGATCGTATTGTGCAGTGTGCACAGGGTATTATCGAAGATTATAAAGCCTTTTTAAACAATCGCATGACGGTTTTTGTAGAAGATACCTTTCTCATCAATCCTCAGAGTCAAGCCTTAATCGATCAAGAACTAGCACGTTTTAGCGCTGCCTTGTACAACCCAGTGGTTGCACACTATGCATCATTTGTTTTTCCACAGACAGAGGCTTTGGTGCGTGATTGTCTTTGTGAAACACAGGCAGATTTTCTTGAAATCCAAAATCAGTATGTTCGTTGTTTGGATGCACAACCTGTGGTTGTAGAACAAAGCGATGTTTTTCAAGGCGACACACGAGAAAAAATTGAAATATTAAGGTCTCAGTATTTGGAAATCCTTCCGAGTGATGTGAGCAGTATGATTTATACCTGGTGTGGCAGTGGCGATCTACAGGCTTTGGCCCAACATCTTCAAGATAGTACTGAATCACCTTTTCATGTCAGTGCTTATCTGAAGCATCATGCACCAGAGGCCCTGCATAGGGCTTGTGGTGCTAATCAATTAATGCTTGTCAAACAATTGCTGGATGAAGGTGTGAAACCCATGCCCGATCGCTATGCTTATCCACCCGTTCATTATGCCGCTTTATATTCACATCACGATACCATCCCTATTTTGGAGGCACTTTATCAACACGATCATCAGACCATGATGCATACAGGACCCAGAAGGCAAATGCCTTTGCATACAGCTGCAGCCTCTGGTAATGTCTATGCAGTGATGTGGTTGCTTCACAGAGCGGCTCCGATCAATGCACACGATGCCGACGGCAATACGCCCCTACATTGTGCAGTCTTGTACGATCAGGCGGTGATTGTGCGGTTATTATGTTCACAAGGGGCTCTATTTCTGTACAACCATCATCAATTGACACCGCTTGCTTTGGCCATACGTTGGGAAAAACAGGAAGCCCTGAAGGCTTTTGATGAAATACAGTTGTCGATGGTCGAGCGTATAGCCTTAGCCAGTTCCTATGTTTCACACCGATTATCGCTCGGGAGTAGACGACGTATAGAAAGCGTGGCTGCGGCATTATCCCCCCCAGGACAAGTATTACCAGACAGTACCGATGACATCATGCAAGCGATGCGAAGAGGTGCCCTAACAGCGTTTGAAGATCCACCTGTGGCCTCAATACGATGCACAGTCAAAGCACCCTCACCTCAAGCGAAAGCTATAGCCTCTAAAAAATTTCCTGTGTTATTCCATTTTCCTCGGTTAAGGCAGAAGAAACTAGGCGTGGAAGAAATAAGTCATTCAACTACAGAATCAGGATACACAGCCATAGAATTAGAACCTATTAAATCAAGTCAGATAACACTTTAGGCTAAGTAGTTCACAGAACATTCGCCAAGACTATCTAAGTCAGGTAAGATAGCATCTGTAGGGGCAGGTCTGAAGTGCCGGCCCTATCTAGGAGACCTGAATGGCCCATTTTTATTCCGATCAGACTCTCGCCGATTTCGACCCACCCCTGTGGGCGGCTATTAGGGGCGAGCAGCAGCGTCAGGAAGATCATATCGAACTCATTGCTTCTGAAAATTATGTGAGCCCTAGGGTTTTAGCCGCACAAGGCTCCGTTTTAACCAATAAATACGCCGAAGGTTACCCGGGTAAGCGCTACTATGGGGGCTGTGAATATGTCGATCAAGCCGAACTACTAGCTATCGCGCGTGCCAAAGAACTCTTTGGGGCCGCCTATGCCAATGTGCAGCCCCATTCAGGATCACAGGCCAATGCGGTGGCCTATATGGCTTTGCTTTCGCCTGGCGATACTATTTTAGGGATGAGCCTAACCCATGGGGGGCATTTAACCCACGGGGCGAGTTTTAATTTCTCAGGTCGTTGTTATAAAGCTATTCAATATGGGGTAAAGCCTGAAACGGGTTTAATTGATTACGATCAGGTGCGTGCCCTTGCTTTGGAACATAAACCTAAACTCATTGTCGCAGGCTTTTCAGCCTATTCTAGAATTGTTGATTGGCAGCAGTTTAGAGAAATAGCCGACAGCATTGGGGCTTATTTAATGGTAGACATGGCCCATGTGGCGGGTTTAGTGGCCACCGGTTTATACCCTTCACCCATCAATATTGCCGATGTTACAACCACGACCACGCATAAAACCTTAAGAGGTCCGCGTGGGGGCTTGGTGTTGGCGCGTGCCAATCCCGTGATTGAAAAAAAGCTCAATGCCGCGCTTTTCCCCGGTTTACAAGGAGGCCCTCTCATGCACGTCATCGCTGCCAAAGCGGTGGCTTTTAAAGAAGCACTGGATCCAGCCTTTAAAAATTATCAACAGCAAATTTTAAATAATGCACGTTTTTTTGCAGAGGGTCTTAGCAAGCAAGGCTTTAAGATTATTTCCGGGGGTACGGATAATCATTTATTTTTAGTGGATCTCTCAGGCCAAGGCATTACCGGTCAGCAAGCCGAAGCGCTTTTAGAACAGGCCAATATTACCTTGAATAAAAATACCATTCCCAATGATCCTTTAGGTCCTGTAGTAACCAGTGGATTACGCATAGGCACCCCCGCTATTACGACGCGCGGCTTTAAAGAACCCGAAGTACAGTGCCTGGTAGATTGGATCTCGGCCATTCTGAAACAGCCTTCTGATAGGGCGCTTTTACAAGGTATACGCTCGGAAGTTTTAGCCCTGTGTCATCGTTTTCCGGTGTATGCCTAATGCGCTGTCCTTTTTGTGCCACGGCCGATACAAAAGTGGTAGACTCTCGTCTGGTAGGGGAAGGTGACCAAGTAAGACGTCGTCGAGAGTGCGTAGGGTGTAATGCACGCTTTACCACCTATGAGACCACCGAGCTCTATGTGCCAAGGCTCCTAAAGCGGGATGGTCGTTGCGAGCAGTTTAGAGAAGAAAAATTACGGGCAGGCCTTCTGCGTGCTTTAGAAAAACGACCCGTGCGTATCGAAGAGGTTGATGCAGCCTTAAACCGGATTGTCGATAAATTAAGAGCATCGAGTGAACGAGAAGTAGAAACAAAAATAGTAGGTGAGTGGGTGATGGAAGAATTAAAAGCTTTGGATGAGATTGCCTATGTGCGTTTTGCATCGGTCTATCGTCGTTTTCAAGATGTGAGTGAATTTACCGAAGAGATTGCACGTTTAGAAAAGCCGGTAGAAGCCCATGATGAGTGATCCCAAACCCTCTTTTTCAGGCAGACGCAGAGCCCGTCGCTATGCACTACAAGCCCTCTATGGTTGGGGCCTCAGTCAAAACCCTTTGGCGGATGTCGAAACCTATACGCTGTCTGAGCATCAACACGGCGAGGTTGATAGCGCCTATTTTCAAATTCTTTTACATAGTATTCCCACCCAATTAAGTATTTTAGACAAACTGTTCGAACCTTATTTAAGCCGCAATCTGCGTGATTTGGGTTTAATTGAGCTTACGATTTTGCGTATTGCCGTCTACGAACTCAAAGAGCACACGGAAATCCCTTATCGTGTGGTGATCAATGAAGCCTTAGAGCTCGCCAAAACCTTTGCTGCGCCCGATAGCCATAAATTTGTAAATGGTATTTTGGATAAGGTTAGAAAAGATCTCAGACCCTTAGAAAATTAGCAACTGCTCGCCCTCACCCTAGCCCTCCCTCGAAAGAGGGAATTCATGGATGATTTTTTGTGCCAATCCCTCTACCCAAATTGGATCGGTATTAATACAGGGCACAAATACAAATGTTTCTCCCCCCAGACTATGCCATTGTTCGCGGGCGCGCATATTGATTTCTTCTAAGGTTTCTAGACAATCGCTTACAAAAGAGGGGCAGACAACGGCAATATTGCGTACCCCTTGCTTGCTTAAATCAATCAGTACTTGATCGGTATAGGGCTTTATCCAGGGTGTACGCCCCAGGCGTGATTGAAAACAGACTTGATACTGATCCGCCCCTAATCCCAGTTTTTCTGCGATCAGACGTGTTGTTTCATAGCATTGGGCCCTGTAACAATCGCTGTTGCTGCTATCCATGCGCTTGCAAGGATTCGAAGTGTTAGAAGGACTTGAAGCGTTAGATAGTACACAGCTTGCTTCACAGCGTGTTTTTTTAATTTGTCGTTCGGGTAAGCCATGATAGCTAAACAGTATGCGATCAATGGATTCAAAGGATTTATCTGGAATATGTTGCTGGATTAAATCGGCATAGGCATCAATATAACCAGGCATATTGTAAAAATCTCGGATTACACGAATATTTGGAACAGTATTTTGTTTTGCTAGTATTTTAAGGATGGCTTCAAGGGCCGAGCCTGATGATGCAGAAGCATATTGAGGAAACAAAGGCACTATCGTGATCTGATCAACCTTTTGACGTATTAGTTCTAACACAGCATCCTGAATAGAAGGTTTTCCATAACGCATCCCCAAGCTAACAACACAATCCTTATCCATACTTTCTAATGTTTTAGAGAGAGCCTTTTGCAAAGCGATACTATTTACCAATAAAGGCGATCCGGCTTCGGTCCATATAGCCTGATAGGCTGCTGCTGATTTTTTCGAACGCAAAGGTCCAATCACACCATAAACCAACACAAAGCGTGCAAGCCAGGGAATATCAATCACCCGTGGATCCATGAGGAATTCTTGCAAATAATGGCGTACTGCGGATGTGCTTGGATGATCAGGTGTGCCGAGATTAATCAGCAAGATACCTTGTTTCATAGGCTCGATTTTTTGGGAATAATCAGAATAGCATCCCCAATCGGTCTAAAGCTTGTCCAGGCAGCACTGTCTTCATCTTCTGCCTCGTCTTCATCGGGATGGTTCAGGATTTTATGATTCATATAGAGTGTGGATGAGCTGCCCCCATCTAAATTAAGCGCATACTCGCAATCTTGCGCTTTCATAAAGCTTGCAAGTTCGGGGATGGTCATGCCAGCGCTATTACTCAGCGCACTTTGTTCAACCACTACCAAGACCCAATCGCCATTTTTACGGATCCCTACAGCGGTTCGGGCATAGCGTTCTTTAATAAAACCACTCAGCACTTTTTCGCCCGAATAATCTTTAATCACACGTCCACGTGTAATGAGTAAAGGTGCGCCGCCTAGAATATTCTCCACCCCTTGCCAGGCCAGATGATTTTCTTTTAGAAAATGAGGCATCACTTCTATGCCGACGGTTGCAGGATGGCCAACTTCTACAGGATGCTTAGGCACTTTGTTTTTGGGGAGCAAGTAGCGATAAGTATTTTTTTTGTTTTGCATGGGGCCTGCCGATTGAATACTGATTAATCGCTGGTCCTGTATGCTTAAACCATAGGTGTCTGCTGTTACATCAACATTTCCAGGATAAGCATCCGTATAAAGAATAGCCTTGGTTTTAAGGGGTGGTTGATTCAGCAATTGTACGGGCGATAGCTGGTGATTTAAATAAACACGCGTTTTGGTTTGCACTCTATCCATAAGGGTGATCGGGCTGTGGGTAGACCAACCCAGCGCCGCTCTATCACGGTAAGCAAGACCATACCATTGTCCTTGTATTTTCAGAATGCCGGCAGGTAATCCATCAATCTTCGCCCCTATTTTAAAGAAACCGCCATTAATGGCTGCGGTTGCACGGTGCTTTTTTGCCAGATCACTCAGGGTTGATCGGCCAAGGGCCGTATCTTGCGCATGGGCAAGCTTTATCTCAAAGCGCTTGGGATCCACAATTAAAACATGCACTGTTTGTTTTGCAGCGGTTTTAAAGGTCTGGTAAGGGAGTCGATCAGAAGTTTTGCTAAGGCTTGCATGGCAGACACCTGCCCATACAAGTAGAACAACTAAAGAACACATTTTTTTCTGTATAAGCATAGGTCAACCTCAGTCATTGATTCTAGGCTGTCACAGTGTACACTAGTTGTAAGGAAGGAGGGACTCTGATGAAACGATCAAGCTTAAGAACTCAATGTATAGCGATATTTTTATTACTCTTCAGTTCTACCCTGGCCTGGGGTTTAAGTCCCGAAGCCACAGCCATGGCAGCCGAGGCCCGTGCCAAAGCCGAAGCAGGCGATCGGGGTGCGGCAGCGGTTATCTACCGTCGTGCCTTAGCTGTCGATGATTCCGATCCCAGTCTACATGCAGCGCTCACAGCCCTTGTCATGCAAGAAGCCCAATTGGAGCCAGAGCACGAATCAGAGATTTTGCAGGCGCTAGAACAGGAACGCACAGCCTCTGCGAGTGCATCTGCGAATGCAGAAGTCATAAACGAGTAGCGTGTAGATTCCCTTATTCAGCTGAGCGGGCATCCTAAGGTAGTTGCCTTAGGATTTTCCTTGGCACCATTCATTCCACATGTTAATCTTAGCGCCATGTCTCCTAACAAGGCTCTAGTGAGTCAGGTGGATTAATGATTCTAATAAAAAAACTATTAAGCTGCTTTCAGCCTTCTGAACATCTACCAGAGATAGAAGATTCTGAGGTGTTGCAGCAGCAGTATCGCCGTTGGCGCTTGCGCACCTTTTATTCCATGTATATAGGGTATGCGCTCTATTATTTCACCCGGAAGAACCTAACCTTTATTACACCCTATCTCTGTGCCGATTTAGGCCTTAGCAAAACCAATATTGGGTGGTTAATCACTATTTTGTCTATCAGTTATGGGATTAGCAAGTTCGCCAGCGGTGTTTTATCTGATCGTGCAAATACCCGTTATCTTATGGCCTTTGGTTTACTCATTACAGGGCTTTGTAGCCTATGTTTTGGTCTTTCCTCTTCCTTAATGTGGTTGGGTATTTTCTGGGGCATCAATGGATGGTTTCAAGGCTGGGGCTGGCCTGCCTGTACCAAACAATTAACGCATTGGTTTAGTCGCAAAGAACGTGGTAAATGGTGGGGCGTTTTTTCAACTTCCCATACCGTTGGTGGTTGTTTAATTGCCTATGTGGCTGGGTCTGCTGCGATGGCTTATGGGTGGCGTGTTGCCATGTTTATCACAGGTACGATGGGTGTGGTCGCAGGTCTATGGTTGGTGAATCGCTTAAGAGATATGCCTCAAGCCTTGGGATTACCGGGTGTTGAAAGTTATAGACAGCGTTTTAGGGGTGAAGCCTTAGAAGAGGGTGAAGCGCTAGAAAATACAGAACATTTATCCGTCAAACAGATCCTGATGGAGCAAGTTTTATCCAATCGTTATATTTGGCTTTTGGCTATCAGTTACTTTTTTGTCTATGTGGTGCGTACGGCGGTCAATGATTGGGGGCCTTTGTATTTGGTTCAAGTCAAAGGCTACAGTCCTGTAGCCGCCGGGGCCTGCATTTCTTTTTTTGAAGTCGGTGGTTTTCTAGGCATGTTATTTGCCGGTTGGGGATCCGATTATTGGTTTGGGGGACGGCGTATACCCTTTGTGATCTTCAATTCTGTAGCCATGATTTTTAGTATTCTGGGTCTTTGGTTTTTAGGATCTGATCAGCCTATTTTAATGGCCTTATTGGTCGGTGTGATTGGCTTTTTAGTTTTTGGACCACAGATGTTGGTGGGTTTAGCCGCTGCAGAATGGGTTAACAAAGGTGCTGCCAGTACGTCTAATGGATTTGTGGGGGCCTTTGCGTGTTTTGGGGCCGCTGCTGCAGGTTATCCGCTGGGTCGTATGACCGATCTTTGGGGTTGGTACTATGGCTTTATCTTAAGCTTAGTGATTTGCTCTATGATCTGTGTGCTTGTTTTATTGCCACTATGGTCTGTGAAGAAGGGAAGACCGCCTGTGCATGAAGCAGATGCAGGTGTTGAAGGTGTAGCTACCTCGGCTTAATCAGCCTGCAAGCTCAACTAATTAGTATAAGCTTTCATCGAAGTTAGTCCTTCTCCCGATTGCGGGAGAAGGTGGCCCGAAGGGCCGGATGAGGGTTGCGTTTCGATTTAAAACATCGTAAATGGTATTTAAAACACTATTCCATGAATGGGTAACTTCATTGTTCCAAAAACGTAATACTTTGAACCCCAATGATTCCAAAAATTCGGTGCGATTTTGATCGTAGGTTTGATTGTCTAGATGTTGGCTACCGTCTAACTCAATAATTATTTTCTTTCTTAAACATACAAAATCTACAATATAGGTGCCTATTATTCTTTGTCGACGAAATTTGTACCCAGAAAATCGACGTCCTTGCAGTGCAAACCATAACTGACCTTCTGTGGTTGTCTGAAATCTTCTTAAATCTCTAGCGCGATCTTTCATAACGCATTCAACCCTCATCCGGCCCTTCGGGCCACCTTCTCCCGCAATCGGGAGAAGGACTAACTTCGATGAAAGTTTATGCTAAAAGCGCGCTGCGTCTATCCGATAAATAGCTGAGTTTTTAGAGGCGTTTATCCAACCCCACAAAATCACGCTCCAAAGGCCCTGTATAGCGCTGACGGGGTCTGCCTATCTTCAGTTCAGGATCGCCTAGCATTTCATTCCAGTGTGCAATCCAGCCAATGGTTCTGGCAATCGCGAAAATCACGGTAAACATATTGCTGGGGATCCCAATGGCTTTAAGAATCATCCCCGAATAAAAATCCACATTGGGGTATAGTTTTTTCTCGACAAAATAGGGATCTTCAAGCGCAATACTTTCAAGCTTCATCGCTAATGCAAAGAGGGGATCGTCTTTGATCTTTAGGGCTTCCATCACTTCATGATAACTTTCGCGTATCACCTTGGCACGGGGATCAAAAGACTTATACACACGGTGTCCAAAACCCATCAGCCTAAAGGGATCATTTTTATCTTTGGCTTTGGCAATATATTTAGGGATCTGTGTTACATCCCCAATCTCATGCAGCATATTCAACACGGCCTCGTTCGCGCCGCCATGCGCAGGGCCCCAGAGGGCTGCAATACCCGCCGAGATACAGGCAAAAGGATTAGCCCCCGAAGAGCCGGCTAGACGCACGGTAGAAGTCGAAGCATTTTGTTCATGATCTGCATGTAAGATAAAGATCCGATCCATGGCCCGCGTAATGACAGGGTTTAAGTGTTCAGGTTCTGTGGGGACTGAAAACATCATATGTAAAAAGTTCTGGGCATAATCCAAATCATTTCTGGGAAAGACAAAGGGTTGCCCCAGTGAGTATTTGTAGGCCATGGCGGCGATGGTGGGCATCTTTGCCACCAAACGTAAGGCGGCAAGCTTGCGATGCTCAGGATTTTTAATTTCCAAGGAATCATGGTAGAAGGCCGACAAAGCACCCACCACCCCACACATAATCGCCATGGGATGTGCATTTCTTGGAAAACCCTGAAAAAAGTTACCCAGCTGTTCGTGGATCATCGTGTGGTGACGCACCTCATCCACAAAAGCATCTTTTTCAGCACGTGTGGGGAGTTCGCCATTCAAGAGTAAATAACAAACTTCCAGGTGGTCCGATTGTTCGGCTAATTGCGCAATCGGATAACCTCGATAGAGCAGAATGCTCTTATCCCCATCGATATAGGTAATCGCAGAGCTGCAGGATGCTGTGGATTGGAAACCCGGATCATAGGTGAAAACCCCATGGTTTTGTAAATGGCCTATAGCTACAAGCGGGGGGCCTGCAGTGCCTACTAAGAGGGGTAACTCGATGGGTTCTCGATTGGGAAGATGGAGGCTAGCCTTAGCATCGTTCATACTATCATCCTTGCAAGTAGTCTTGTTTCAGTTCTTCAGTATAAGAGCAAATACAGAAGATTGAACCCCCTATTCTGTACTAGACTAAACGGGTGTCGGCGTTTATGCGATCAGGGGAGGATCAAGCGATGTTAGATAGTGGATTAACAAAAATTTTAAGTGGATGCTTTCTAAGCATGCTACTAAGTTTTGCGGTCTATGCAGATTCATTTACTGTCCCCCAAGCCCAAGCAGCACAGAACACACAAGCAGCACAAACAACGCAACAAGGAGGCCAAACAACACAACCTCCAGTTGCAGTACCCAGTCCTGCTTCGATAGCTTACCAGACCCAAATGCTCGCGCTATCTAATGCGATGAGCGCGAAAATTGCACAGATCCAAGCCATACAAAAGCAAATCGATGCAGAGATTTATCCAGCGTCTCTCCCACCCTTACAAGCGCAAAAGGCACAGCTGCAAAAAGAATTGGATGCCCTTAATCTGAGTCAGCAGCAATTTGTTGCACAGAAAACAGCAGCTGATATAACCACATCGTTACAACAGGCTAAACCTTAAAACAAATACGAAGCATGCGTACAATCATGGAGGTATGAAGGGATGTTACATAGATTTTTGAGAAAAATGGCGGGTGTATTTTTAGTCGGTATTCTAGGGAGTGGCTCGATAACGGCTGAACCTCAAGCAGTAGCCTCAAGCCCAGAAGCCATTGCCTATCAGGCTCAAATATCAGAACTGTTCAAATCGAGGTTTCAGAAAGCCGAACAGATTATGGCTGTAGAACAGAAAATCCGTCAAGCGACGGAACCGACTTTACAAGCACAGAAGGACCTTCTAAATAAAGAATTAGACGCAGCACTAGAGAAAGAAGGAGCTTTACCTAATAAGGTAGATGAGGAAAAAGTGGCACAGCTTCTGGCTGTACAAAAGCAAATCGATAGGGCGACGGATCCAGCCTTACAGGCTCAAAGAGAACAGCTGAAAAAAGAACTAGACGCACTGGATGTGCAGGCAAAGGTGCTGCAGGCCAGTGATATAGGTCAAGCGGTAGCCAAAGAGATGTGGGCCAAGATGAGTCCCGAAGAGCAAGCTGTTTCTGATCAGATAAATGAAAAAGTGGCACAGCTTCTGGTTATACAAAAGCAAATTGAAATGGCGACTGATCCAGCGGTTATTGAACCTTTAAGGGCAAAGGCAGTGTTGCTAATAAATGAATTAAAGCCGCTTATGAACAAAATGGTACCGCTTATGAACAAAGAACTAAACTCTAGTATGGGTCAGTCCTTACAACAGACTAAACCTTAAGTTGGAACTTATGAAAAAAAAACCCACAAGACCTATACATTTAAATTTCGTGACCATACGTTTTCCCTTAACGGCCTGGGTGTCGATTGCACATCGTTTATCGGGCCTATGGCTTTTTCTTTTGATTCCTTATGTATTATGGGCTTTAGAGCGATCGCTTTTTTCAGTTCACACCTTTAGGCGATTGAAAGCTTTTCTGGATCAGCCTCTTTGTAAAATCATTCTTTTAAGCTTTTTGGCCGCGCTTTGCTATCACACTGTTGCAGGGTTTCGGCATTTATTGATGGACAAAGGCATCGCTGTTACAAAAACAAAGAGCACAGCAAGTGCAGCCCTAACACTGATCATTGCCTTATTACTTTTCGTAGGATTAGCTTATAGGTTCGTAGGATGAAATCAGCGACCATTTTTTCAACACCAGGGTTGCAGGATTGGATGCTGCAGCGCATCAGCGCCCTCATCTTGGGGTTATATAGCCTTTTTTTATTGGGCTATCTTTTAATGCATCATCCCCTTCATTATCATACTTGGCACGCATTGTTTTTACATGAATGGATGCGTATTTTTAGTTTGTTTGCGCTTTTGAGTTTGCTACTGCATGCGTGGATAGGCTTATGGACGATTACGACCGATTATCTGAAGGCTGGATGGTTAAGGCGTTTTGCGCAGATCAGTATTCTGGCCATGCTGGTGAATAACTTTTTATGGGGCATTGCTATTTTGTGGGGTGTGCGTTAATGGCCATACCCGAGCAAGCAGTTGGTACCTTGATTATTGGCGCAGGGGGCGCAGGATTAAGGGCTGCCTTACAGATCGCACAACAGGGAAAACCGGTTGCGGTATTGTCTAAAGTCTTTCCAACGCGATCGCATACCGTATCAGCCCAAGGCGGTATTAATGCAGCCTTAGGGAATGTGACAGAAGATCACTGGCATTGGCATATGTTCGACACGATTAAAGGATCGGATTATTTAGGCGATCAGCATTGCATTGAGTATATGTGTAAAGAAGGCCCACAGGCTGTGTATGAATTAGAACATATGGGTATGCCTTTTTCGCGTTTAGACAGTGGTCGTATTTATCAACGTCCTTTTGGTGCCCAATCACAGAATTTTGGCAAAGGTGGGCAGGCTATACGTACCTCAGCGGTGGCCGATAGAACAGGTCATGCATTATTGCATACTTTGTATCAGCAAAATCTTAAGGCCAAAACGCTTTTTTTTAGCGAATGGTATGCGGTTGATCTTATCAAAGATGCAAAAGGTCATGTAGCAGGTGCTTTGGCTATATGTATTGAAACCGGTGAATTGCGTGTGCTACGTGCAGAGGCGATTGTTTTAGCCACGGGGGGCGCCGGTCGCGTCTATCAATCCACCACCAATGCCCTTATTAATACCGGTGATGGTTTAGGCATGATCATCCGTGCGGGGTTGCCGCTGCAAGATATGGAGATGTGGCAGTTTCATCCTACCGGTTTAGCCTATGTGGGTGTTTTAATCTCTGAAGGGTGTCGGGGCGAAGGGGGGTATTTGGTGAATGCAGAGGGTGAGCGTTTTATGGAACGCTATGCACCACATGCCAAAGATTTGGCCTCAAGAGATGTGGTATCAAGGGCCATAGCCCTTGAGATTCAGGCAGGCAGGGGCTGTGGGCCCAACCGTGATTATGTGCTATTAAAAATGGAGCATTTAGGTGCCGATCTCATTCAAAAACGGCTACCCGGTATTCGATCCCTATGCAAGACTTTCGCCAGTATCGATCCGATTAAAGATCCCATTCCCGTGGTACCCACCTCACATTATATGATGGGTGGTATTCCGACCAATCAACATGGCCAAGTTTTAACCTTAGATAAGCAGGGCATTGAAACGGCCGTTCAGGGGCTCTATGCCGTGGGTGAGTGTGCCTGTGTATCCGTGCATGGTGCGAATCGTCTAGGGGGCAATTCTTTACTCGATTTGGTGGTGTTTGGACGATCGGCGGGCAATCATATTTTAGAAGCGGCTAATCAGCAACCAGCAGCAGCACAGACACAAAAAGCCTTAGATCCCAGTGTGTCGGTTGCGCGATTGGATCGTTGGAATAAGGCCAAGAAAGGAGAAAGCGTTCACAGTGTGCGTCTTGCTTTACAACAAGTGATGCAAAATCATTTTGGGGTTTTTAGAGAAGCAAAAAGCATGCGAGCAGGCATTGAAAAGCTTAAAAGTATTCATCAACGTTTAGAAAAAGCCTGTTTAGGCGATCATAGCCAAGTCTTTAATACGGCCCGTATCGAGGCCTTAGAATTAGATAATTTAATGGTGGTGGCATTGGCAACGGCGGTGTCTGCCGAGGCCCGACAAGAAAGTCGCGGGGCCCATGCCCGAGAAGATTTCCCCCATCGTGATGATCAAGCATGGTTAAAGCACACACTTTATTTTTCAGAGCATAAACTGGGGTTTAGACCTGTGAATTTAAAACCCCTATCCATGGAAGGTTTTATACCGAAAGAGAGGTCCTACTAATGCAATTTTCTATCTATCGTTATAATCCGGAGGTTGATAAGAAACCTTATATGCAGGATTATACCTTGGATGTGGAACGTTATAAACCAGCGATGGTTCTAGATGCATTACGCTATTTAAAAGAACAAGATGAAACGCTCGCCTTTAGGCGATCCTGCGGGGAAGGTGTATGTGGATCAGATGGTATGAGCATCAATGGACGTAATAGTCTGGCTTGCATTACACCCTTAGCCTCTTTAAAAGGCCCCATTGTTTTAAGGCCTCTACCAGGTATGCCGGTGATCCGCGATCTCATTGTGGATCTCACACAATTTTTTGAACAATACAATAAAACAAAACCCTATCTGCAAAACACAGAAGCACCACCCGAGAAAGAACGCTTACAATCACCTGCCGATCGTGCCAAATTGGATGGTCTTTATGAATGTATTTTATGTGGTTGCTGTTCGAGCAGTTGTCCTTCCTATTGGTGGAATCCGGATAAATTTTTAGGCCCGGCAGCCTCTCTGCAGGCAGCACGTTTTATTGTCGATAGTCGTGACAATGCCACGCCCGAACGTTTAGAACAACTAGAAGATGCCTATAGTGTCTTTCGTTGTCGTAGTATTATGAGTTGCGTGCAGTCTTGTCCCAAAGATTTAAATCCCAATCAAGCGATTGCAGAGATTCGTGACAAAATTATTAAAAAATGAGTATGGCGTATGCCTTCGACGTACATAGAATCTTTATATAACGATTTTCTGAAAGATCCGGAATCGGTTTCGGTCAGCTTTCGTGTTTATTTTGAACAATTGGCACTAATATCCCCTGCGGCTACAGCCCCCGTGTCTTCCGATCAGATAGATAGAGGCTACAACGAAAAACAAGCCAAGGTTTTAGCGCTTATAGAGGATTATCGTGCGAAGTCGCATTTACAAGCACAGATAAACCCTTTGTTGGCGAAGGTTGCCGATACCATCAGTGCGCTTACACTCGAAAGTTATGGTTTATCCCTGCGCGATCTTCCAACACTTTTTAAGGCAGGTACTTTAGCGGGTGTCCAAACCCGTTCTTTGGAACAAATTTTGTCCGATTTAAAGCGCCTATACGGTGGTACGATGGCCTATGAATATATGCATATCAGTGATGCGACGGAACGGCATTGGGTGCAGGCCCATTTAGAATCGATGAATGGCGATTCAGTACTCAGTCCTGAAATCAAAAAAGATCTGTTACAAAACTTGGTACGGGCCGAGGGCTTAGAAAAATATATAGGATCTCAATATCCAGGCGCAAAACGCTTTTCTTTAGAAGGTAATGATAGTTTAATTGTAGCCTTAGATACTTTAATTCAAAGTTCCACGGCCATGGGCACACAAGAAATTATTATGTGCATGTCTCATCGGGGCCGTTTGAATGTGCTGGTTAATCTTCTAGGTAAAAGACACCGTCAATTATTCGATGAATTTGAGGGAAAACATGAAGCCAGCTTAGAGGCTGGCGATGTGAAGTATCACCAGGGATTTTCTTCGAATATTATCACACCCCATGGACAGGTGCATTTATCCTTAGCCTTTAATCCTTCACACTTAGAAATTGTAGGTCCCGTGCTGTGTGGCTCTGTAAAAGCCAGACAACAACGCCGTATCGATAGCGATTATCAACAGGTTCTGCCTATTGCTATCCATGGGGATGCCGCTATTTGTGGACAGGGTGTTGTGATGGAAACCTTTCATATGTCACAAACCCATGGTTTTAAAGTGGGGGGTACCATTCATATTATTGTGAACAACCAAATTGGTTTTACAACCTCCGACCCACAAGATGCGCGTTCGACGCGTTATTGTTCGGATATTGGTAAAATGTTTGAGCTGCCGATTATACATGTGAATGCCAACGATCCAGAGGCTGTGTATCGTGCCATGCTTTTTGCCTTGCAATACCGCTTACAATATCATAAAGATAGTATTATCGATTTAATAGGCTATAGACGACATGGTCATAATGAAGCGGATGAACCCTTGGTCACCCAACCCTTGCTTTATCAGCAGATCCGTAAAACACCCACAGCCCTGCGCTTTTATGCCGATCGCTTGATTGCAGAAAATCTTTTGACAGATCTTGAGCTCAGAACCTTACAAAAACAATACCAATCTTTTTTAGATGACAAGCAAAACCCTTTGTTACATCATGTTGTGGAAGATCCCAATCGCGCCTTTGCCAGCGATTGGACATCCTATACAGCCAAAGATTGGCGCACCCATACAGACACGGGGGTTCATCTGCCACGCTTAGGGCAATTGGCCCTTAAGCAGCTTGAGTTGCCAGAGGGGTTTAGTCTGCATCCTATCGTACAAAAAACTTTAGAGAATCGGCGTGCTATGGCAACAGGAAAAACACCCTGCGATTGGGGTTTTGTCGAAAATCTAGCCTATGCAAGCCTTTTGGCTGAAAAAACAATTGTACGATTATCAGGACAGGATGTTTGTCGTGGCACTTTTTTTCATCGACATGCGGTCTTATACGATCAAAATAATGGACAATCCTATACACCCTTAGCGCATATCAGCGACGATCCAAAAGCCTTTTCGGTGGTAAACTCTTTATTATCCGAAGAAGCTGTGTTGGCTTTTGAATATGGTTTTTCAAGAACAGAGCCCAAGAGCTTGGTTATTTGGGAGGCCCAATATGGCGATTTTGCCAATGGTGCGCAGGTGGTGATTGATCAGTTTATCAGCGCTGCCGAGCAAAAATGGGGCATTCAAAGTGGCCTAACCTTATTTTTACCCCATGGTTATGAGGGGCAGGGTGCAGAGCATTCTTCCGCACGCATCGAACGCTATCTGCAATTATGTGCCAAAAAGAATATGCAAGTGTGTATCCCTACAACACCGGCACAAATGTTTCACCTACTAAGACGTCAAGTCCTACGTCCCTTAAGAAAGCCTTTAATGATTATGACTCCTAAAAATATGTTAAGGCATAAATGGGCGGTTTCTACGCTAGAGGATTTAGCCTTTGGCTCCTTCAGACCAGTTCTAGAAGAGGTAGACACCTTATCGCAAAAAAACTTCGAAAAAATCATTTTATGCAGTGGAAAAATTTATTATGAATTGTTGGAGAAAAGACGTTTGGAAAAACGTGAAGATATTGTGATACTTCGCATAGAGCAGCTTTATCCTTTTCCTGATCAAGAGCTAAGCGCAGCGCTTTTACCTTATGCCAAAGTTTCAAGCATTGTATGGTGTCAGGAAGAACCTAAAAACCAGGGTGCTTGGCATAGCCTTGAAAGTCGCTTAAAAGCCTGTTTGCTTGCGCATCAAAAATTGTCGGTGATTGGCAGGCCTATTGCTGCAGCCCCAGCCCCGGGCTATCTTTATTTGTACCGTGATCAACAAGCCATTTTGCTAGAAGAGGCCTTTCGTTAAAGGATATTTACTATGAGCATTCAAATTAAAACGCCGGTATTACCAGAGTCTATCTCAGAGGCTAAAATTATAACCTGGTATAAGAAGGTGGGTGAGGCAATTCAAAGAGATGAACATTTGGTCGATTTTGAAACCGATAAAATTGTATTAGAAGTGGTGGCACCCTGTGATGGCACCCTGGTTGAAATTATCAAAGAATCGGGCGCTTTGGTAAAATCTGAAGAAATCATTGGTTCTTTTGAAGAAGCCACGCTCAATAAGACCGTTGAACAGCCCAAAGCACTTGTACCTGCAAAGCCTGTTGCGGAGCCAAGTGTCCAAGAACAGGTAGAACCCTCTCCTTCACCCACGGTGAGACGTTTGGCCGCTGAAAAAAATATCGATTGGCACGATCTACAGGGTACAGGCAAAAAAGGTCGGCTTACCAAAGACGATGTCTTAAAGGCATCCATGCCCACTATCAACACAGCACAAGATGCAGCGCCAGGCCTTATACAGCCTGCATCCCGTTCTGAAAAACGTGTTGCGATGAGTCGCTTACGCACACGTATTGCAGAACGTTTGGTGGAAGTCCAAAAAACGGCGGCCATTCTTACAACCTTTAATGAAATCAATATGCAACCCATCATGGATCTACGCACAAAATACCAGGAGATTTTTCAAAAAGATCATGGTGTGCGCCTGGGTTTCATGTCTTTTTTTACACAGGCCGTGGTCGAAGCGCTTAAGCGATTTCCCATCCTTAATGCTTCGGTAGAAGGACAAGACATTGTTTATCATGATTATTATGATATCAGTGTGGCGGTTGCTTCTGAACGCGGTTTGGTGGTGCCCGTTATTCGCGATGCCGATAAACTGCATATGGCCGATATCGAGAAAAAAATTGTCGAATTTTCAGAGAAGGCAAAAAATAATCAATTAAGCTTAGAAGAAATACAAGGTGGAACCTTTACACTGTCCAATGGCGGTGTTTTTGGTTCCTTAATGTCCACACCTATTTTAAATCCACCCCAAAGTGCTATTTTGGGTATGCATAAAATTATGCCAAGACCCATCGTCGAAGAGGGGGTTATTGTGATAAGACCGATGATGTATGTGGCTTTATCCTATGATCATCGTATTATTGATGGCATGGATGCGGCCAAATTTTTGGTAGCCGTTAAAGTTTCATTAGAAGAGCCAGCACGTTTATGGTTGGAAATATAAAAATGCCAGGGAGAATTGCGTATGCATTTACATGAGTATCAAGCTAAGAAAATATTGGCTGAATATGGTCTTCCTGTGCCAAAAGGTGTGATGGCAAATAGTGTCGATCAGGCCTTGTTAGCGCTTAATTTCTTAAATACCGAGCACTGGGTCGTGAAGGCACAAATTCATGCCGGGGGGCGTGGAAAAGCCGGTGGCGTAAAACGGGTGGGTAGCAAAGAGCAACTGGAAGAGGTCGCCCGCCAACTCTTGCATACACGATTGGTCACCCATCAAACCGATGCAAAAGGTCAGCTGGTGAATGAATTATTGGTGGAAGAAACCTGTGATATTCAACAAGAATTTTATTTGGCTATGCTGGTAGACCGATCGACCAAACAAGTCCTTTTTGTGGCCTCTGCTTCGGGTGGGGTTGATATTGAAGCGGTCGCCAGAGACCATCCAGAAGCCATTTTAAAGCTAGGGGTCGATCCTTTACTGGGTGTGATGCCTTATAAATGTAGAGATTTGGCGATTAAGTTAAAACTGAATAGTCTGCAAAGTCGACAGCTTACCCGTATCATGACCGATCTGTATAAGGTTTTTATTGAGAACGATTTAAGTTTGTTGGAAATCAATCCCTTAGTGGTCACCAAACGTGGCGATATGATGTGCTTAGATGCCAAAATGAATGTGGATGATAATGCGCTATATCGTCAACCAGCCTTGCGAGCCATGCTAGATACTTCTCAGGAAGATGCACAGGCGCTCTTAGCCCGCGAATGGGAACTCAATTATGTAGCCTTAGACGGTACGATTGGTTGTATGGTCAATGGGGCAGGGTTGGCGATGGCGACGATGGATCTTATCCAATTAAAAGGAGGCAGCCCTGCCAATTTTTTAGATGTGGGCGGCAGTGCTACCGAAGAAAGGGTGCGTGAGGCCTTTAAAATTATTCTGGTGAATAAGCAAGTCAAAGCCGTTTTAGTGAATATTTTTGGGGGTATTGTACGCTGCGATTTAATTGCAGCGGGTATTATTAAAGCTGTTTCTGAGGTGGGGGTCACAGTGCCTGTGGTGGTTCGGCTTGAAGGCAATCATGCGATTGATGCGAACCATCTATTAATGCAGAGTGGCCTAAATATTATTGTTGCAAAAACCTTTGAAGAAGCCGCCAATCGTGCGATTGAAGCAGCAAGGAGATAAAAAATATGGGTATTTTAATTGATAAAGACACCCGGGTTATTTGCCAAGGTTTTACGGGACGTCAGGCTACCTATCATTCTGAACAGGCCATTGAATACGGGACACGCATGGTGGGTGGGGTCTCACCCGCTAAGGGTGGCACTTTGCATTTGGGCTTACCTGTTTTTAATACCGTTTATGATGCGGTACAGGCCACACAAGCCGATGCTAGTATTTTGTATGTGCCAGCACCCTTTTGTAAAGATTCTATTATCGAAGCCATTGATGCGGGTATTCGATTGGTGGTGTGTATTAGCGAAGGCATTCCCATTTTAGATATGCTGGAAATCAAGCATTATATTAAAGATCGGGCTGTACAGCTCATTGGTCCTAATTGTCCAGGCCTTATCACACCGGGGGTCTGTAAAATGGGCATTATGCCAGGGAATATTCATCGCAGTGGACGCGTGGGTATTGTTTCTCGCTCGGGTACCCTTACCTATGAAGCTGTCCATCAAACCACCGCGAATGGCTTGGGCCAAAGTACCTGTGTAGGGATTGGCGGAGATCCCATACAAGGCACCGATTTTGTCGATATTCTCTCCATGTTTGCCGAAGATCCCCAAACAGAGGCTGTGGTTTTGGTGGGAGAGATTGGGGGGAGTGCCGAAGAAGAGGCAGCAGCCTTTATTAAGAAATATATGAAGAAACCGGTGATTGCCTATATCGCAGGGGTCACAGCACCCGCAGGCAAGCGCATGGGACATGCGGGGGCCATTATTATGGGTGGTAAAGGATCCGCTGCCCAAAAATATGCAGCCTTGGAAGAAGCGGGGGCCCATATTGTGCATTCCCCCTCCGAAATCGGCGCAACGGTTCTCAAAGTGCTGGCCTAATCAGGTAGATTGTAAAGATTCGATTGACGCTTGCGGTACGCAGGGTATAATGACCCACTTCACCGGGGCCGTTAGCTCAGTTGGTAGAGCAGTAGACTTTTAATCTATTGGTCGATGGTTCAAATCCATCACGGCCCACCAATTATAACTTATAAATCAATAGCTTAACTCATTGTCGTGCGCGACTTTTGCGTGACTGGGTATTGCAAAAGTTATTTTTAGTGGGCAAAATACCTTATAAATATAACCGCTATCCTTTTGGAGATGATAACAATGCAAAACACTCAATCATTCGGTGATTTTGTTGTGACCGCCATGGATGCTGTAGAGGCAGCGCATCAAGCAGGTATTTTGCTTTACATGCATGAATACGTTGCGCGGAACCCGAATCTCTCTTCAAGACAACAACAAGGCCTCATTACAGGCTGTACGAGCCACGTAGCATTATTTGAGCAATATAAGGCTCAGGCAGGCTATCCAATTATGAAATTCAGGTTAAAGGAGGGAGTGAGCGCTAGCACTGCCTTGCTTAAACTATTATCTGAAGGACAAAGCGTTATAGACTGTATGACTGCTATTAGTGTTGCTTATAATTATGCAGTCTTCTTAGGGTTTCAAGCTTCCTACGGGGACGCAGTAGCCCGTCAGCGTTTTGATGCTTTGTTTGGAAGTGAAACGCAAGCTATTCCAAAAGCAAGGCGACTATTCTTTGGAAACAATATGTATGTCGCTTGGCACCTATGGGATGCTACTGGCCACCTTATACCATTAACAGCTTTATCTATCCTATTTGAAGTGAGTGATTTTAACAAATTAGCTTGGAAATATCATAAAGAAGGAAGAATAATAATACCTGTTCTCAAAGACGGAATATTTAAAAAATTACCAAAGGGAAGCATGATTGCTTTTGCAGGTTGCCCCGAATACACTAATAAACATCCTCAAGGTTCTGATGGGAATTACAATGGTATTGTTCAGGGGCATACCATTGAAGGCAAACCTTTACTAAAGGTCTTTGGATGTGGTGATCGGCCTTTCATTGAGCAACAATTATCAGAAAAACATATAGAAGCATACAATAGCCCATGTACGCCAGATGATCGAAGTGTACAGCAGGCCATTCGAAAGAGCGGAAAAAATTGTTCTTATCCAGAGACTATTACGCAGGCAGATGTGCCTGGTTTGTCACTGAAAAGCCACTATGTTGTAAATGAAGAAAAATGGAAGACGCTACTAACGAGCACACAAGAAGAAGCTATAGTTAGCCTAACGCATTTTTTAAATTCTGTCATAGAAGCCAGGCTCGGAAGCCCAGCGCTTGCGGATAAATCTAAAATGCGGGATGAAGATTTGGCATTATTGCCTATCGCTAGTCATCAGCCTGCTGATACAAGCAGAATACCGCTTAAATTTTCTACAACTATGCCTGCTACGCCTGTGCCTCCTGCTGTAAGCAGGACTACCCCGATGAATCCCAAAAAGAAAAAATAGAAGCACTCGTAGTAGACCTGAGAGTGGCTAATGTAGATAAGGGTTGTTTAGGGTCGCAGCGTATGAGGTCTGGTAACCCCACACACCACTCGCAAAACCTGACTTGAAAGGAGCCAGACCCTGCTAGCGCCCATACTATCAAAGTTTTGGTTTTTTTTCGACATTTTTCTAGTATCTGCTAAATAAGTTTTCCGAGTGTGCAAAAGGGGCGTCGATTCCAGGGATGGGAAATCGTCGAATACAGGGATGTATGTCCCCGAGTGCCACTCGGAAAACTTATTTAACCAAGAAGTAGAAGATATTGTTAGTTATTAGACTTAGATGCCCATAAAATAAGCTGGGTATCGTTCCTCACGCCCAGTTTTTTACGGATGTTCTCTCGGTGCATGCGAATAGTGCGTGGATCGCGGTGAAGCAGGGTGGCAATCGTAGGTATAGTGTGGCCTTCCACGATAAGCTTCAAAACCTGTTTTTCTTTGGGGGATAATTTGGCGCTCCCTTGTTCGGTATCCACGCTTGCAAGGGGGCTACAAACAGCCCTTGTAGGATTCTGAAAATGATAACCACCCTGGGCGACGGTGTGAATGGCTTGAATCATCTCTTGGGGCAGCACACTTTTCATTAAATAACCACTAGCACCGGCTTGCATAGCCTGTTTGATGTGTTCTGGTTTTTCAAGCGAGCTAAGAATAATAATTTTGATATGGCTGTTTTTATCCACTATTTTTTGGGTGGCATCCAGTCCATTCATATGGGGCATTTGTAAGTCCATCAGCACCACATCGGGTTTTTGACCTAAGGCCAGACGTACAGCCTCTAAACCATCCTCTGCCTCACCCACGAACTGTACATTAGGTGTATGTGCAAGTATACCCTGTAATCCCTGTCGGACCAAGGCATGATCATCAGCAATCAATACAGAAACAGGGTTTGTATGCATCATCCAATCATTCTTATTGCTTAAAAACCTAAGTGTTTAGAGTCGTTCCTGATACATAAGTTCCAATAGAGGCCCTTAAAACCTGCCATTGTGGCGTAAAATAAAGCACCTTTACGGTAATAGTATGCCAGCGTTCTTTATGACACCCTAGCAGCTCTTTAAATAAGTTTTTCCGAATGGCACTCGGGCACATACATCAAAGAGCATACAATATGGAAATGACCAATGATCACTGGATGACCAAAGCATTAGAAGTGCACAGTATTCTGTCTTTAAAAATATCACGTCAATTTATTCTATTGTCAGAAGAAGATCAACACAAGAAAAAAGACCTCAAGCAAGCTTTAGCGCTGATCGATCAACTAGACTTTTTTCTAGAATCCTTGCCAGCGCAGCAAACCATCTATAAAGAAACTTATGGTCGTCTATTGGATGTGTTAAAAACACTCGGCTTGCACCGTTGGGCCATAGATGCCTTATCGAGGCGCTTTGGTTCACAGTGTTTTTTTGTGCGTCAAGCGGTAGAGAGTTTATGAAACCGAGTAGTCTGTTCGACAAGTTTTTCCGAGTGGAATGAGGGGTGTCGATGCCAGGGATGGCAAATCGTCAAATACAGGGCTGATGTCCCCGACGAGTATTGAGAAAAGCTTATTGGATGGTGTATCGTGCAACGATGGATCCTCATAAAACAGCCTATGATTTTTCCTTTCAGATCGTTACGGGCGAGATATTGCCCTTATCCCATTTTCGTGGAAAGGTTTTATTCATCGTGAATACAGCCTCCCGATGTGGTTTTACCAGACAATATCAGGACTTAGAGCAGCTCTATAAACAGTATCAGGATCGTGGCCTGGTGATAATAGGGGTACCTAGTAACGATTTTGGGGGACAAGAACCTGGGACAGATGATGAAATCCAGGCCTTTTGCCAAACACGCTTTGGTGTTAGCTTTCCAATTGTGAAAAAAGAGCGGCTGAAGGGAGCATCGATTCATCCCTTTTATGGCTGGGCCAGAGAAGTCTTAGGTTTTGGCTCTGCACCCAAGTGGAATTTTCATAAATATCTGGTGGATCGCGAAGGCCGTTTAGTCGATTATTTTTATTCAACTACCTCAGTTAATAGTATGCGCTTGGTACGGGTTTTAGAAAACCTGCTGGATGCAGAATAATCCAAGAATCGGATATTATTCCAGCATGAATCCCGAGTGTGATCTTAGTAATCACCTTAGATATTTTTAGCAATGAATGACAGGTTTTTTTGCAGTTGGAATAATATTAAGGGTCTTTTGACTACAAGGCACGTACGTTTTAGTTGATAGTCTCTTGTTTTTTTTGATAGGATGCATCCATTGATTATGCAATCGACTTCCAGCTAAGTTCTCATGAAGGGGTTTAGCGTGAGGGTTCAGGAATGACACAGTTAAGACGGCGGATGCTGACAACGCGCGATGCGATAATAATATTTGTTTGACTGCGCAAGCGCAGAGGGGTAATGCAATGAAAGTAGATATTATTGGAGGAGGGGTTTCCGGCTGTGTAGCTGCGTTAGAACTAGCAGGTGAGGGTTATGATGTTAATATTCGAGAATATCGTTCCGAACTGCTTACAGGAACCAGTCACGCTACGCCTTGTAGGTTGGTTTTAGGATTACATTATTTTGATGAGCTAACAGCCTTTCGATGTTTAAGCGCAACGATAGGGTTTGTAAGACATTATCCGGGTTTTAAGATTAGCGATCGTTTAACAGAAGCGACCCACTTACGTAAGGGCTGGTATTTTATTACAAAGGATTCCCTCTTTGAACCTGTGGCAGTGGAGGCTTTTTATAAAAAATTGCAAGGTCGATACACTGAGTTGGTAGCACAAGACCCCGAGAATGAGGTGTTTGGTCCGCCTCAGCAATTTATTCGTGTATTGAACCCTTCTGAATATCAAGACCAGGTTGATATGGAGAGGGTGTCGATCGGTTTTGAAACAGCAGAGTGTTCCTTGGATTTTCCTCGTTTTAGAAGCTTCCTTATTGAGCAAATGGAAGCGCATCCTCGTATTCAGGTTTTCGCGAATGAGGAGGTTTTAAAGATTAAACAGGCAGATGATCACGATGGATTTACATTGATGATACAAGAGCCAAAAAAACCAGAAACACTCAGAAGCGTAGAAACAGATTTTGTGATCAATGCAACGTGGGAAAATATTGAAGCCCTCAATCAAGTTTCAGGCTTTCCCATGGAAGCAGAAAGAACTATGCGTACCAAGGTTATGATCGAAGTAACATTACCCGCATCTTTAGAGCAGGCACATTCAATGTTTTTTGGTTTTGGAGCACATGCTTCCTTTACCAATCTAGGAGGTAGAAGAGGATTTATTACATTTGAGCCTGTAACGAATCTAGACAAAACGATGGATTTAAAAATCTCCGAACACTCTAAGCGTCTTTTATATGAAGGTGGTACAGCTGAAGAAATAGCATTATTCGCCAACCAAATAATCCAGAATGTTGGGCGCTACTACGTGAAGGGTATGGAATGCGCGCAATATTTGGGTGTTGGTTTTGGTATTGTGAAAAATGATGGGGTGGTGGATATTTTCTCTCCCAAAAGCGCTTCTCATCAACGACGTGAAAATGGTATTTCAGAACAACAGTTTGGGTGGGTGAGCAATGCCAGCATGAAGCTTTTGCTATGCCTAGAAAATGCACGTTCTATTGTAGCTTTGGTGAAACGTCATGAGAAGGCCCTAGTGAATATTCATTCGATTGCACATGAAAACCTTGGGTGTTGTTTTTCAGCACAAGGATTTAAGACAATGACACATTTGTTTACAAAGCATCTACAGAAGGACACCCATCAACGGCGTATAGATATTGCCGCCAAGGCTAATATAAATCACTTTAGTAATAAGTTGTTGGCTCTTGTAGAACAAAAAAAAGCCTGTAATGGCGAATTGTTGAAAAGAACCCAGGATGTTGACGCGGAGAAGCCTATGCAGTTTTCTGCCCGCAAGCAAATGCTAGTAGCAGCTTTCACAAGGGAGGGTAGACGACAGACACGCTCATCCTCATCACCCGAGCTGCACGGTTTGGCGACAGATTGTCATCAGCTTCGTAGTATTTCCCCCGTAAAATGAAATTTTTACTCACTTATTTAAGAAGACTTTTGTCTTTAGATAACGAAATGACTAAGGTTTACACCGACAATGTTATCAATAATGTACCACATTTTATTTTTTGGAAAAATACCGAAGGTGTTTTTTTAGGCTGTAATACAGTATTTGCAAAATCAGCAGGTTTTCAATCGCCTGATGATATGATCGGTAAAACAGACCATGAAATGCCTTGGTGTGAAAATGCAGAGCATTATTTGGAAGACGATAAACGCATCATGGATTTGGCTAATTCAAAATTAGATTATGAGGAAGAACAACGCCAAGCGGATGGTAGTACAAAGACTATGTTGGTTAGTAAGGTTCCTATGCTGGGTGCTGACAAGAAAAAAATCATTGGCGTTTTGGGGGTCTATACGGATATTACCCAACGCAAAAAAATGGAACAAGCGCTTCTTGAAGCTAAACAACAAGCAGAAGAAGCGAATAATGCCAAAACACGGTTTTTAGAAGAGATGCGCCATGATATGCGAACACCCTTAAGTGGTATTGTGGGCATTGCAGAGCTTTTAAATACAATAAGCGACAAGGAAAAGGCCCAAGAATATACAAAATGGCTCATTGCAAGCAGCCAAGAACTGATGGAATTTCTTAATAATGTTTTAGACTCCGTCAATAGCAGCTCTGGCCATATTCCCGTTTCTATTCAACGGTTTAATCTATCTGAAACCATAGAAAGGGTTGTAAAGCTTCATCAAGCTAAAGCCTTTGAAAAAGGCTTGGCTTTAAACTTTTATGTTGACCCAAATATTCCGACTTTCTTAATGGGTGACCCTATGCGTGTTTACCGTATTGTTTTAGAGTTATTATCGAATGCCCTGAAATTTACTGAAAAAGGTTCTGTGGATGTGCGTGCCCTCTTAGGCGAAGAAACCGATGGCAATAGTGCGGTGCGTCTTGAAATAAATGATACAGGAACTGGTATTCCCAAGGATAGACAGTTAGATTTATTTACAAGGTTTAACCGTTTGACACCTTCCTATAAGGGGCTCTATCAGGGTTCAGGCCTCGGCCTTTCCATTGCGAAAACCTTCGCAGAAGATTTGCAAGGAACGCTGCATGTAGAAAGCGATGGGAAGACGGGCAGTCAATTTACCTGTCTATTTCCCTTAAAAGAAGCGCTATTAGAGAATATGCCTGCGCCCGACGCTTAAAAAGATGAAATACAAGCCCCGCGCCCCATTCATGTTTTGGGTGCTTCAGGCCGATAGTATTGGCTATGAAAGAAGAAGCACTGGCAAAATATTATAAAGATTTAATTCATCAGACACCCGAGAGGGTGAAGTTACCCGCAGGGGCGCTGGCTGTTTTAGATTTTTTAACGGTCTTTATCAATACACCTTTGATAAGCGTGCTATTGCGTCGATCATTTTTCCTGGTTTGCTATGCCATGGTCTCTTTTAGAAAAACGGGGAATTACGCCCCATTATATCGTTTGCTCATAGGCTGTTTGCTCTCGAAATCTTGCCGATCAAACCCCAGACAATGGTGGTACTGCATGCGTGCAGCAGTGGCCTTCGTGCAAGCACGCCAGCATCATAGCTGGGCCACCGATATCGATTTAGAGGATAATCTTATACGATTAGGTACTCATGGGCCACAACCCTTGGTGGGTTACGATGTGGCTTACGTTTTTGTAGGTTATTCGCTATGGTTGTTTGAAAGAGGCGAAGTGGGAACGGCGCTACGCATGATCAGCATCGCCGAAAAGGCCGATCCAAGCTGGGGCTATCCTTCCTATTTACATGGTTGGTATCAACTGTTTGGTTCTGAAAAAGAATCGGTGGATTATTTTGTACGTGCGGTACATATTGATTGGAGCTTCTTACGCAAGATGAAAGAAGATAATATTTGTCGGGAACATCCGCAGATCTTACACGAAGTTCGCAGAAGGACCTTGGTTTCTAAGTAATCGATCTGGTATCCTAAGGCCCATAGGATACTGGAGAGCGCCATGACATCCATTGAGAATGTTGCATACACACTAATTAGCGGGGTCGATATTGTGACCCATGCCTTGCATGCTGCGAGTATCGTGATTGGTATTGTCTTATGGGTGATGGCTCTGAGTTTATGGAAGGCACATCGCTATAATCCCAAATATGTACCCTTAGATAAACCACTCGTTTACCTGCTTCTGGGTTTCATTCTGGTTGGGATCCCTTTCTTCAATCTATTATTTGGACCCACGGGTAGTAGTATCGATTTAAAACAACAACAAGCGGCTGTGCACCTGTTGGATATTGATACACCCTTAGAAGGGTTCATGGAGCTTGCAGAAGAGGAATAACGCCTTCCCTAAACCTTAGCCTGTTGTTCAATAATGGCTTGCATACTTTCCTTGCGCGCTGCAATGCGTTCCAAAGCATCAGTCTGTTTGTGTGCCTCTGCATAATCATGCGCGAAACCCAATTGTGCCAAGGCTTCTTTAAACTCAGCTCTGCCAAAATGCCATTCGGCTTGGGCCCTATGAACCTCCGTTTTTTTGGATAACTGGCTATAGGCTTTGGCTAATAATTGGTAGATCACAGGATTAGCGCGGGGGTCTCTTTGATAAGGAAAAAGTTTTTTAATAACCATTTGGGGCTGCTTGTTCGCTAATAACCAGTCTATATGTTTTAAAAGAATGGCTTCATTGTCGGGGTAGCGTTGCAATAGAAGGGTACTTTGTTCGAGTGTCTCTTGCAGCGGAACGCTATCCGCTTTGGCTTCTAGTAAACTCAGGCTTAATAGCCATGAATCGGGATAGGTGTGGGCCAAGCTTTCTAAAATGGGTAATGCCGTTTGGGTTTGATGATCATTGATCAAAGCCAAGGCATAGGCGTATTGTGCAGCGGGCAGCGAATCAAAGGTTTCTGTTGTTAAACGATCCTGCAGTCTTTTTACTTTTTTATGACTGTTTTCATGTTTTTCTACCTCTAAACGTGCACGGACCAGCTGAAATAAAAGACTATCTTTGTGTGGTGCGCCCTTGAAAGCTTGTGCGCGGTTTTGTGCATCGGCAATACGTGAATCAAACAGCGGATGGGTGAGTAGGTATTCAGGCGGCGCTTTTTGATAATAAGCTTTATTTTTCATGCATTCAAAGACATTGGCCATGGCTTGGGGATCGTAATGGGCATTGGCTAACAATTGGATCCCGATCCGATCGGCTTCTTGTTCATTCTCTCGGGTAAAATTAATCAGTTGTTGGGTATGTCCCGCAATGGCTGCGGTGGCCAGATGAACCCCTGCATCGGGCGAGACGGTACTACCAATGACCGCGGCGGCTAGTAATTCTGCCATGGTAAGCGGCATCATTTTTTGATTATTCTGCAACATTCTGGATAAATGTCGTTGTTTAATATGGGCTGTTTCATGGGCTAAGACGGCTGCCAGTTCGCTTTCATTACCCACCGATAAAATAAGCCCACCATGTACAGCAACATGCGCACCAAAAAAGGCAAAGGCATTTAATTCATCACTCTCAAAACCAAAAAATTGTGGCCGTTGATCCAGAGGATCTTGAGGCGCACTCAATTCATAGGAGAATTTTTTAAGATATTCCTGTACGGCCTGATCTTGCATATAGCGATCGCTACCATAGATCTTCTGCATAATGACTTGCCCTAGCACACGTTCGGTTTCTGGATCGACCGTGGTGTGGGCATAGTCTAGTTCGGGCACATTGGTTTCAATTAAATCAAAGGCACAGGCAGCGCTACACGGTAATAGTATTAGCAGACAGACGAGCGTATAGGCTTTCAGAAGGTTTTTCATATCTTAATAATAACAGTTCGGCAGCTTCGATGCCACTTTGCACCGCACTTTCCAGGGTGGCAGGGGCAGCATTTTGGGTGTAATCGCCTGCAAGATACAGATTAGGAATCACGGTATGATTAAAGGGTCTATATTGATAGCTATCGGGTGTACAGGAAAACGCGGCTTGTTTTTCACAGATCATACGCTGTTCAATGGGTTCTCCGAGCGCTGGAAAGAGCGCTTTGATCTCGGCTTGAATGGCTGCCAGCAATGCTGTGCGGTCTAGGGCAAGCGCTTTAGCGTTGGTAATAACCACACTCAGTAGATCAGGCTGTGCTGAAGATGCACGGTGTAGGATCCAATCAGCGCTGGCGTGGATAAGGCCTACCATAGGCGTTCCACAGCTTAAGGCAATGGGCGTTGCAAAGCGAAAATAGATCGTGCAAATGGTTTCATAGTGGAAACGCGCTAAGCGTGTTCTTAAGGAATCCAGACAGGGTTCTGACACTGTTTGTAGCAGTGCTAAACTCACAGAAGGTGGGGTTGCAAGCACAAGCGCTTGGCAATCAAAAGGCGTAGAAGCTGTGTGAACAGCAGTACAATGATTGTGTTTAAGTACCAGTTTTTGAACGCGCTGGTGATACAAAACCGGTGTTTGCCTTTGTGCTAAGTAGCGTAGTATGGGGTTGGGTAAGAGATCGCTTAAATGAACCTTCGGCCATAACCAATCCGATCCAGCCTGATTACCCGTCAAAATGCGTTGTAAAATAGCCACAAAAATCTCTGCAGCACTGCGATCGATGGGTGTGCTAAGCGCTGCGAGCGCCAAAGGTTCCCACAGGCAATCGATAAGACGTTTTGATTGTTTAGAATGGATCAAAAAATCTTTGGTGCTTTGATTGCGAACCTGTAGGGGCTTGAGCGTAGGAAGCTTTCTTAAAAAGGCTAGCAAACATAGCTTGTCCTTGAATGAAAAACCGCGTGCCATTAATACACTACACAAAGCCTTTAGGGGCGAGGCACGGTCTATTTTTAAATGTAGTGGTTTATGGGGCTTTTGCCTATCAATCATCAACAGTTCAAAGGGCTTGCGATCTAAGACTTGATTTTCAGGGATCCCCAAATGCTTGAGTATGGATAATATATGGGTATAGGCGCCGACTAATAGGTGTTGTCCATTATCAACCGTATCGGTACCCCAGGCAATGCCACGGGCTCTACCCCCTGCTTGGGGCGCAGCTTCTAAGATAATTACAGGCAATCCCTGGCGTACCAAGGTAAAAGCACAGGCTAAGCCCGCCCATCCTGCACCTACTACAACAATCGCTTTTTCAGTTTTAAGAGAGACCAATAGTACTACCTTAAGTGTTAAACCCTCTCCCGTTACGGGAGAGGGTACCGCGAAGCGGGGGGTGAGGGTCGCAGGAAAGTATTAGGCCTTTTTTCATCCTGATAACCAAGTTTGTATACATCGTAATAATACATATTATTTTTTAGGTGTGGACCTTGCTATGCGAGGAATGCGCCTGGCTGTTTTCCATGCGGTCCATAATTTGCACAATGGTGTGAGGTGAATTTTTTGATGCAGTACTTTAAAATGACTTTTCTCTATTTCGTCGAGCAAGCGAAAGTAGATAGCGGCCATAATAAGGCCTGTGCGCTGTGCATAACGATCGCCGGGTGACAAAGCTTGCAAAGCCTCATCATAATACTGTCTGGCACGTGTAGCTTGAAAGCGCATCAGTGCCTCAAAAGGCTCTGAATAGTGTCCGCTCAGAATATCCTTTTCTTTGACAGCAAACTGTTCGAGTTCCAGCGTGGGTATATAAATACGACCGCGTCTAGCATCTTCCCCTACATCCCGAATAATATTCACGAGCTGAAAAGCAATGCCCAGTTGTTTGGCGTATTCAAGGGTTTTAGGATCGTGAAAGCCAAAAATCTGTGCCGATAGAAGGCCCGTAGCACTGGCCACACAATGGCAATACAGTTTTAAATCGTCAAAACTTTGATAGCCCTGGTACTGGAGATCCATCTTCATGCCTTCTAAGATTTGTTCAAACAACTGTTTTTGCAGATTAAAACGTTGATGGGCGGCATAGAGTGCAATGCCAATGGGATGTTCAGGTTTGCCTTCAAAGACCCGATCGATTTCTTGCTGCCACCAAGCCAATGTTTGGGCCGCAACCGCTGGATCGCGTCCTTCATCCACACAATCATCCACGACGCGACAAAAGGCATAGAGTGCTGTAATGGCCTTGCGTTGCGCAGTCGGTAGAAAGAGAAAGCTATAGTAAAAACTGCTGCCACTGCGTGAAGCTTTTTCGGCGCAATATTGATCGGCTTTATTCATGAATGGAACCTGGTATCTTGCGAAATAAGTTTTTATGCATGTCGCTCGGGAACATACATCCCTGTATTCGACGATATCCCTTCCCTGGAATCGACGTCCCTCGCCAACATGCATAAAAACTTATCGGACGGCGTACTAGCATGCTTTTAGGCGTCGAACAACGCTGCGCCAAAATACCATTATCCAATCCATGGTGCTAAAGCGCAAGCGCTGATGAATCGTTTTTCTAAGGCGTAGCTTGTGAATCATCCGGTAGGCACTTTGGATCACCATCTCAGCATAAAAACCAAAGCGTCCTGAACATTGGGCACCGAGTGAGGAACCTTCAGTTACTAAACTCTCTATTTCATCCAGTTGGGCTTGGATAAAGGTTTGCACAGCCTTAGGATCCTTTTCTACGCACAGGCTTTCTACCGAAAGCCCCAGAGCTTCTAAGGCGTCGAGTGGCATATAACATCGGTTGCGTTCTACGAAATCACTTTGAATATCATTTAAAAAATTAATTAATTGCAGGGCCGTACACAGTGCATCGGAAGCTTTTAACTGCGACTCCAAGGTGTTGCCTGTTAAATACAGTAATAAACGACCTACAGGGTTGGCTGAACGTCTACAATAATCCAGAACCTCTGTTTTATGTTGATAACGATTTTTTAGCACATCTTGTTTAAAAGCATCTAATAAATCTAAAAAGAGCGAAGACTTTAAAAGAGGATGTTGCTGCATCAGATCATCGAGTGCTTTAAAAACAAGGTTTTCTGGAAGTTTAGCTGCAGTATCGATGCTGGTTTCATGAGAAAGCATAGTAGGTAGGCTACGTAGGATGGTTTCATAGCTTTCAAGCTGCTTGAGGCGATCTGCAGGGGTATGATTATTTTCATCTGCAAGGTCATCTGCTTGTCTGGCAAAGGTATAAATGACCGCAATCGAACTGCGTAGTGCTTTGGGCAACAAAAGGGAGGCTACAGGAAAATGTTCTGTATGTTGTTGGGTATAATCTTCACAATAGTGATAAGCCTGTTGCAGTACGAAATCTTTTGTTTCCATCGGGAACTTATTTTGCATAACATTCACGTTCCCTCTCCCGCTTATAATTGTGCATAAGCTAAATAATTTACCGAAACATCCTTACAAAGACTGGCCTTATCCGTAAAGGGATTATAGCGAATGCCACTCAGTTCTTGTAGGGTAAAACCAGCTTTTCGTAGCCATCGGTCTAGTTCGGAAGGGCGTATCAATTTTTCATAATGGTGTGTATGTTTGGGGAGACGTTTCAGTAAATATTCTGCACCAAGAATGGCTACAAGATAGGCTTTAGGATGACGATTCAGGGTTGAAATAAACAGTTTTCCATTCGGTTTTAATAAAGTGGCACAAGCGTGTAGCAGCGATTCAGGATCGGGTACATGTTCTAGTAATTCCATGCAGGTCACACTGTCGAATAGTCCTGCGTGGCTTTGAGCATAGTCTTGTGCGGTTGTTTCCACGTAGTTGAGTGTTGCTGAAAGGATACTCTCTTTAGAGGCCTGTGCACGGGCTACGCTAAGCAGCTCGGCCACGACATCGATACCTGTTACAATAGCCCCCCGCTTTGCCAAACTCTGAGAGAGAATACCGCCCCCACAACCCACATCAAGAATAGTTCGTTCTTCGGGTAAAAGGCGATCCAAAATAAATTGCGAGCGTACAGGATTCAAAGTATGTAATAGACCACAGGGGCCTTTGGGGTCCCACCAATCGGGGGCTAGTTTTTTAAAGTGTTCGGCTTCTGCCGGGTCAATAAAAAGGGTTTCGTTCATGGTGCCATCGATTGCGCCAGGACCAGCACTTGCTGAGCATCTTTATGGTTCTGTGCGGCAGCACGGCCTAGCCATTCTAAGGCTAAGGATCGATTCTGTGGAACACCTTTGGCTTCCAGATAAGCACAGCCTACTTGGTATTCTGCAGGGGCGTAGCCTTGATGGGCAGCTTTTTCTAACCATTGTAGGGCTGCCACAGGGTTCTTAGGCACCCCAAAGCCTTCTAAGAGTAAATAACCTAAGTTGTATTGGGCTTTAACATTATTTTGCTGGGCTGCCTTCTCATACCATTGTACAGCAGCGTTTAGATCTTTTTGCACGCCTTCGCCGTGTTCATAGAGTACGCCTAAATTAAACTGTGCAGCGGAATGATTCTGTGTTGTTGCAGCCCGTTCAAAAAAGGCTGCTGCACGTTGACTATCTTGAGGCACACCACGACCTAAATAATGGTTGAGCCCTTGTTCATAGGCTTGCGTTACGTTTCCAATGCGGTCAAGCGCGTGGTCTTGGCTCCAAGCAGGTTTTATGCACAAAAGCATACCGAGCAGGGGGACTGTTAACAACCAAAATAATTTTTTCGACATCGTTTTTCTCCTCCTCATTACATGCGCGTGAGGGTTTTGAGTCCCAGTAAGTGTAAGCCCGTGTCAAGTACCTGTGAGACAGCCTCACATAATAATAATCGACTGCTTTCTTGGGGCGTACCTTCTACGCGGCATTGATGAAAAAACAAGTGAAATTTTTCTGCAAGCTTATACAGATAATCGGTTAATCGACTGGGTAATAATTCTTGTGCGACTTTTTCTAGGCATTCGCCAAATTGGCACACCCATAAAGCCAAGGCTATTTCAGCGGGATCTTCTAAACGTAGAACCGTATTGGTTGTGAGTAGTGCTTGCACATCGCTGTTTAATTTGCGTTGAATGCTTTGGATCCGCACATAAGCATATAATAAAAAGGCTGCAGTATTGCCTTCGAACTGTAGCATTTTATCTTCATTGAAAACATAATCATTCAGGCGATGGCCCGATAAATCGGCATATTTAATCGCATTAATGCCGAGCACCTGTGCCGCGGTTTCCAGCATTGAAGGTTCTATCGAAGGATTACGTTCAAGGATCTTCCCTTTGGCCTTTTCAACAGCGCTGTCTAAGAGATCTATGAGTCGTTGGTTATTTCCCGATCGGGTTTGGAATTTTTTACCATCTGTTTTTAAGACAAGCCCAAAGGGCACATGATCCAGGCGCACCTGTGTGGGATCATAAAAGCCGGCTACTTTAGCCGCTTCAAAAATCATTTGAAAATGTAAGCTTTGACCTGCATCGGTCACATAAATCAGCCAATCGGCCTTGTCTACCTGTACGCGATAGCGCAATGCGGCCATATCGGTGGTGGCATAATTGTAGCCACCATCCGATTTTTCTAGGATCAAAGGCAGAGGCTCGCCCTCACGGTTTTCGAAGCCTTCAAGCTTCATACAGCCTGCACCCTCGGATTTTTCTAAGAGTCCTTTTTGTGTAAGCTCAGCGATCAAAGGTGCGAGTAGCGGATTATAAAAAGATTCGCCTCTTTCAAGCAGATGTACATCCAGGCGATCATAAATCGCTTGATAAGCTTGACGTGAAATCGCGCATATTTTTTCCCAGATCTGTTTGTTTTCAGGATTACCACTTTGTAAGGCGACGACTGCCTCTTGGGCCTGCTTTTTAAAGGCAGGATCGCTATCAAAGCGTTGCTTGGCTGCTTGATAGCAAGTCACCAAGTTTTCAAGTGTAAAGTCTGTGGAGTCCTCAGACAGATAAGCAATCAGCATGCCAAACTGTGTACCCCAGTCTCCCACATGGTTAATACGTAAGACTTCGTGGCCCATAAAGCTTAAGACCCTGGCTAAGCAATCCCCAATAATGGTCGATCGCAAATGTCCTACATGCATGTCTTTGGCAATATTGGGTGAGGAAAAATCGATAACAATTCTATGTGTTTTCTGCAGAGGCATCAGCCCTAGGCGAGGATCCTTTAATTGAGCAGCGATTTGTTGGCCTAGACAATCGGGATGAATCGTGAAATTAATAAAGCCAGGGCC
Source organism: Legionella genomosp. 1 (assembly GCA_945878715.1). GTDB lineage: Bacteria > Pseudomonadota > Gammaproteobacteria > UBA6186 > Azoamicaceae > CADEGZ01. The sequence goes on from CAMCTX010000006.1 coordinate 46,248, forward strand.
AGCAATGTTCATTTGAGCACAGAGCTTTTCCATATCCGGTTGCTGCTTAAGCGCACCCAAGATCTGCTCTGCAATGGCCCTTGGGTTTTGTCCCCAGGCCTTGGCCAGTTTCATGGGGCTATTGCACTGATAATGCCCAAAACTGGATTGTGTGCTGTGGGTAATCTCAAGCCATGCAGGGTCCATAGACGCATAACGGTCTGGAAAGGCTGTTTGAATAGCCAGTGCACACTGCTGTTTTAAGCGATTAAACAGATCCATACCCAAAAATCCCGCAAAGTTAGAAAGGTATCCTAACGGTTTTGCTTTGGATCTGTCAATATTTGCTTTTGTGTCTCTTTTGAGCCACAATGAGAAATAGGATTAGGCCAAGTAGGCTTTAAATGGTGGAGAGTATGTTATGCATAATACTAGCTTTGTCAGGGCACGCATAGAGCCCGTTCTAAAAACGGAGGCAGAAAGCATTTTAAATGAGCTGGGTATTACCCCTACTCAAGCTATTAAGATGTTGTATAAACGCATTGCAAGAGATCATGAATGGCCTCTGGAATTAAAAATACCAAACAAGGAAACCATCCAGGCATTTGAAGAAACCGATCAAGGTCTTGGGCGTACTCCATGCAAAGATATCGATGATTTATTCCGTCAATTGGACATTTGATTGTGTTGCGCATTGAATACAAAAACCTCTTTCAGAAAGATCTGGCGCGTGCAAAAAAACGGGGCAAGGATTTAGAAAAACTCAAAGAAGTCATTCGCTGGTTAGCTGAAGATAGGGCCTTGCCTGCTAAATTTAGAGATCACATGCTTGTTGGTAATTACAAGCATCGGCGAGAATGTCATATTGAGCCTAATTGGCTCTTAATTTATAAGAAAGAAGCGGACACACTTATTTTTGAACGTACAGGAACACATTCAGATTTGTTCCGATGCTAAGAAGCCCTTGTTTTTTAAGAGCTTTCATCCTTGAACAATCCCGTGCGGATGGGTAAAGGTGGTGCTGGGTGGGTTCCCGTCATTAAATGCCAGTACGTCCACGATTTGGGATCCATAATGCCCGGGGGAGCATGTTCCAAGCCTTCACGAAAAGCTTCCATGCCTAAAGCTTGTTTTACAGCGAGTACATCAGGGATGGTGCCATAAGTCATCACATGCGCCATAAAAAGGTAAGGATCATCCAAAGCCTCATCCGGTTTTTTAAACCAAACAAGCCTTTGTGCAACCTTTTTTAGGGGTTCAGAGTGTGGAATCTTTAACATTTTTTTTTACGGTAGACCTTATTGATCGATAACTTTAAAAGTTACCAAAATATTTAAAACTGATTCAACTGCCATAACAAGGAAGCTAATGGTACCAGTAAGGGCTATTAATTGTTCGAATCGGGCCAATGAGTACTCTGTCACGACTCTTTTACCATTTACCCATAACCTATTGTCTTTATCAACGCCGAGTTTTAAAGCTCCACGGAAGAAAAAATAATCAACATCTTGATCTTGAGACATAAATAAAGTTCTCCAGCTTAATTTAACTTAATCCATACCCTCATGCAGCAGGAAAAGGATAGCATTAAAATCCCCCCATCCTTCCGAAAATTATGTTAAAATCGCGAAGCAAAAAAGACCCTTTGAGGAGTGTTCATGTCGGATATCAGCACAGCGATTACACCGGTTAGTATTGAAGATGAACTTAAGCAGTCTTACTTAGATTATGCCATGAGTATCATTGTGGGCCGTGCCCTGCCCGATGTGCGCGATGGCCTCAAACCTGTGCATCGTCGAGTGCTCTTTGCCATGCGTGTGTTGGGTAACGATTGGAATAAAGCCTATAAAAAGTCCGCCCGCGTGGTGGGTGACGTGATTGGTAAATACCATCCCCATGGCGATACCGCTGTATACGATAGTATTGTACGTATGGCACAGCCTTTTTCCCTGCGCTACCGTTTGGTAGACGGGCAGGGTAACTTTGGATCGGTCGATGGCGATTCCCCAGCCGCCATGCGTTATACCGAAGTGCGCATGTCTAAAATTGCGCATCATCTCTTGGCCGATTTAGATAAAGAAACAGTCGATTTTGCACCGAATTACGATGGATCCGAATGGATGCCTACCGTTTTACCGGCGGCTATCCCTAATTTATTGATTAATGGCGGCTCGGGTATTGCGGTGGGTATGGCTACCAATATTCCGCCACACAATTTAAGCGAAGTGATAGACGCTTGCTTGGCACTCATTGACGATCCGACTTTAACGATCGATCAACTCATGCAATTTATCCCAGCGCCCGATTTTCCAACAGCCGGTATTATTAATGGCCGTGCAGGGATTATTGAAGGCTATAAAACGGGTCGTGGTCGTGCCGTCATGCGCGCACGCACTAATATTGAAGTCGATGATAAAAATAGCAAACAATCCATTATCGTGACCGAATTACCTTTTCAGGTGAACAAAGCCCGTTTAATCGAAAAAATTGCAGAGCTTGTGAAAGATAAGAAAATCGATGGTATTACGGCACTGCGGGATGAATCCGACAAAGACGGCATGCGTATTGTGATTGAATTGCGTCGTGGCGAAATAGCCGAAGTGGTTATCAATAATCTTTATACCCAAACACCGTTGCAAACAGCCTTTGGTATTAATATGGTGGCCTTGGTCGATGGGCAGCCCCGTACCTTAACGCTCAAAGAGCTTTTGGTTGAATTTTTAAAACACAGACGTCAAGTGGTCTCCCGTAGAACCGCCTATGAACTACGTAAATCCAGAGAACGCGCGCATATTTTGGAAGGTCTGGGCATTGCCTTGGCCAATATTGATCCCGTGATACAGCTTATTAAAGCCTCAGCCACACCGCTAGAGGCCAAAACCAAATTGACCGATCGCTTATGGATGCCCGGGATGGTGTCTGACATGTTAGAAAGGGCGGACGCCTCTATTTGTAGACCCGAAGATTTAAGTAGTGCCTTTGGTTTACAAAGCGATGCTTCGGGTTATCGTCTTTCCCCCACCCAAGCCCAGGCTATTTTAGATTTAAGATTGCATCGCTTAACGGGTTTAGAGCAAGAAAAAATCCTGGAAGAATTCAAGGGTATTATTGTGACCATCCAAGATTTACTGGCAATCTTATCCGATCAGCAGCGCTTAATGCAGGTTATTCGTACCGAACTAGAAGCGATTAAAGCAGAATTTGGCGATGCGCGTCGCAGTGAGATTTTAATCGATCACCAAGATCTATCCACAGCCGATCTTATTGCCGAAGAGGATCGGGTGGTCACACTCTCCCATAGTGGTTATGTGAAAGCCCAAGCGCTGAGCAGTTATGCGGCCCAACATCGGGGGGGTAAAGGTAAGGCGGCCACCAAGGTGAAGGAAACCGATCATATTTCTAAACTTTTAATTGCCAATACGCACGATACACTGCTTTGTTTCTCGAGCCTTGGCAAAGTGTATTGGATGAAAGTCTATGAAATTCCCGTGGCAGCTAGAACGGCGCAGGGACGTCCCATTGTGAATCTTCTACCCTTGCAGGCGGATGAACGGATCAGCGCACTATTGTCGGTGCAAGCCTATACCGAAGATAAGATGATCTTTATGGCAACGGCCCAAGGTACTGTGAAAAAAGTACCGTTAACAGAATTTATGCGTCCGCGATCCAATGGCATTATTGCCTTACA